>NZ_JAUMXC010000031.1:0-12910 GCF_030529325.1 Porphyromonas sp.
TAGTAACGTCTTGTTGCTCAATAAGATAATCTCATCTTGAATTTTCAGACAACTTAATTTCGACCCTTCACTAACTTCTGAAAAGGCTTTGCCTGATGATGCTTTCCATGACACGAGATGTGGGTAGAATCTTGGTGATAGAGACAATGCTCTCCAAAAAATATCTGTATGGGAAATTTTCTTCTCACATATGCTTATTGGATCTTGTTTGGATCAGGTTTTTCAGTCTCTGTGTGTAATTCTCTCCAAACCATTATATTTGTGCCATAAACACCAAGCCCATGAATGCTTCTCCCACAACAAGTCTCACGATCCGAAAGGCTGAGCTTGCGGATCTTCCCTCTATCATGCCTATATATGATAAGGCAAGAGAGACGATGCGTCGTATGGGGAACCCTCACCAGTGGAATAGTACTTACCCCTCCGCCAACCTCATCAAAGAGGACATCCGAGAGGGGTATTGTCATGTCTGTCTCCTCCCTGACGGCAGGGTGTGTGGCACTTTTTGGTTTGGTGTTATCGAAGAGCCTACCTATGCCTATATAGAGAATGGGGCGTGGCCTAATGATCGCCCCTATGGCGTCATCCATCGCCTTGCTTCGGACGGGCAAGTGAGAGGACTTGGACGTCAAGTCTTGGAGTGGGCTCTTGCACAACATCCCAATATACGGGTGGATACCCACAGAGACAATCGTGTGATGCAGCACATTGTCACATCTCTCGGCTTTGATTACTGTGGTATCATCTATGTGGCGGACGGCTCTCCACGATTGGCGTATCAGAGGGAGGATAGCCGATAAGGGTAATCGTCCCGAGATCCAACCCAATAAAGCTTCCTGATATCCATGTATATGAGCATGGTCTCATTGTCCGACATCTTAACCTGTCTGTTTCTGAGCTTTTTGCCTCGACTGACAGCAAAATGATGTATCTTTGCGCTTCGTTTGATGTAATATGATGACATACAGTTGATTTGTCATTGAGAGACAGACTCTCGATGTCATGCCGTATGTCAGCCGAACTAATACTATTTTACCTTTAACAGCCAAAATTATGACTGAAAAAATTACCCGAAACTCTGTCTTTCGGAAAGTTGTAATGGGAATTGTGCCCCTCGCCATTTTCCTATCGGCTTCTGCGCAGACGATAGAGAAAAGATTGTCTTTGAAGTGTGAGCGGTGTGGTGTCTCGGAGATCGTCCGTGAGCTGGCTTCGCTCTCCGGAATGAGTATAACGGATCCTGAAGGGTTCTTGCCTGAAGGTGCTACCGCATCGGTAGACTTTTCGGACAAAAAGCTCTCAGACGCGCTTGCCGAACTACTTGCTTCGCACGGATTGACATTCAGGCATGAGGGTAAACAACTCATCATCATGCGTGAAAATACCGTAGTCCTCAGAGGGAAGGTGTCCTTTACGGACAAGTCTCCTGCCAGAGGTGCTACCATCTACATCGATGGCAAACCTTCTGCCATATCCGGAAACGACGGAGCGTTTGAGTGTCGCATCCCGAAAGGGCGCGCGGTGAGCGTCAAAGTGACATTTGTCGGAAGTCTTCCGGTCGAGAAGCGCCACAAGGGTGAGGGATTCCTCAATATAATATTGCATGATGACGAGCAAGCTCTGGACGAAGTGGTGATCACGGGTTTTCAGACGATCAACAAGCGCAATTGGACGGGATCGTCCACAACCCTGAAGGCCGAAGATATCATCACTCCCGGTATGGTCACCATAGATAAGGGACTCGAGGGTGTAGTACCGGGTGTCATTTCCTTGCCTATGACGGGCGAACTGGGTGCTGCCCCTCGCCTGAGGATACGTGGTACATCGACCATCCTTGGTTCGAGAGAGCCTCTTTGGGTCGTCGATGGCGTAGTGCAGAGGGATCCTGTCACGATACCTGCCGAGGATCTCAATGATCCGGACTTTATCAATCGTATCGGTAATGCCATAGCCGGCATCAATCCCCAAGATATCGAGCGTATAGACATCCTCAAGGATGCGGCTTCGACTGCGCTCTACGGTGCTCAGGCTGCCAATGGGGTCATCGTGGTCACGACAAAGAAGGGGGCAGAGGGTAAGCTCACTGTCTCTTACACAGGATCGGTCGGACTCTCGAAGCATCCTCGGTATTCGGACAGAAATATCAACTTGATGAACTCCCTCGAGAGGGTCAATTTTTCTCGCGAACTCATCGATGCCAACTATTATTTCCCCAATGATATGTACGATGTGGGGTATGAGCACCTCGTGAAGAAGTTGTACAACAAGGAAATGTCCTATGATGAGTTCACCGCAAGGGTCGGGCGTATAGAGTCGCTCAATACCGATTGGTTCGACTTGTTGATGAGGGATGCTCTCAGCAATAGTCACCATGTCTCGGTTTCGGGGACTTCGGGCAAGATCAGTTATTACGGTTCGTTGGGCTATGACAAAAGCAATGGCGTGGTACGCCACGAACAGATGGACAGGGGAAGTGCTTACCTCAAACTGATGGCAGAGCTTTCGCCCAAGGCAAAGTTGAGCTTGTGGATCAGGAGCACACTTGAAAATCGCGCTTTCAATGCGTCGGGAATCCAACCCACGGACTACGCTTACAACACGAGCAGGGCTATCCCTGCTTATGACGAAGAGGGTGGGTATTCGTTCTACAAGAAAGGTAGTGCTGAGAGATTCAACTTCAATATCCTCAATGAGATGCAACACTCCGGACGCACTCAGGAGTCTTTCAATACAAGTGTCAATGCGGCTTTGGACGTGAAGCTCTCCGACCCGCTGACATTTAATTCGCTTGTCTCTGTGACAGCGTCGAATACCAACGGCGAAGAGTATTGGGATGAGCATACATATAAGGTGGCCGATCTGCGTCAGACCGAGTTGGGACAGCCCTTTGACAAGGTGGCTGCCAACTATACACTGCTTCCCTATGGCGGGCAGCTCTCCACGATGCAGGAGCGTTATCTGTCGTATTCGGGTAGAGCAATGCTCAGTTATGTCAAGGCCTTTGCGGATGAGAGTGTCATCAGAGCGAACATCGGGACATCGATAAGCTCTATCCGCAGCAAGGGTAAGAGCCGGTTGCACAGAGGTTACCTCAAAAATTATGGGGGCAAGTTTGTGTCTGTCGAGGATATAGACCGCTTCGAGAAGTTTAAGGCTTGGCTCGTGAGTCCTGAGGCTCAACCTAAGTTAAAAAATGACTTGTTCAACCAATTGTCGTTCTTTGCCACTCTCTCATACACATGGCGCAACAACCTTACATTGAGTCTCAATGCCCGTACCGATGGGTCCAATAGATTCGGTGATCGCAGTAATGAAAAGATACTGCCTGTATGGTCTCTCTCCGGAAGCTATGACTTGTCCGAATTACTTCCTAAAAACGATGTGTTGAACTACCTCTTTGTCCGTTCATCGTTCGGGCTTCAAGGCAATATGCTCAGCGATCAGTCGCCCGAGCCGATCATAAGACGTATGGATATCGATCCGTATTACAACGAACCGACAGCACGATTGGAGCGTTACCCCAATCCCGACCTCAAGTGGGAGAAGACACGCTCTTTCAGCGCAGAAGTAGACATGGCTCTCTTCCGAAATCGCCTCTTCATGACACTCGAGTATTATCGAAAGGTGACAAGGGATGCTTTTCACAATATCGGGATAGACTTGGTCAATGGATATTCTTCTTATGTCATCAATTCGGGAGTACTCAAAAACTCCGGCTACAGCTTGTCTCTGTCTGCGATACCGGTGAAGACCAATGACTTCAGTTGGAGAGTGTCGACAGTGTTCTCAAAGAGCCTGAACAGCTTGGACAGCAGACCGGAAGACTCGAAATTCCTTGTTGGCAATTACCTAAACGGTACAGCCCTTGTCCAAGGTCGCCCTCTGGGGACTTTCTATTCCTATCGCTTCAAGGGGCTCAACCCTGAGGATGGCGGGCCACAGTTTTACGACAAAGAGGACGAGAAGGAAAAGCTCTTCGGACTCTCCAACCACGAGGTTTACTCACAAGTCCTCACAGAGTCGGGCAATCGCTTCCCTTACATGCAAGGCGGCCTCAGGAATACGATACACTACAAGCGTTTCTCCCTTCGCTTCAGCCTTGCTTACAGCCTCGGAGCAAAAACAAGGCTTTTCAAGCTATACGGTAGCGGGCGTAACTTCCAACCCGAAATGAATGTGAATAGGGTATTTATCGACAGATGGCGCAAGACCGGAGATGAAATGCATACCAATATCCCTGCCGTCATCGATCAGACGATCCCTGCCATCTCCGATAAGTACAACCGCCACTATTCGCTTTCGCACAAGCAACAAATGCCGGTCATCGCCAACAATGCGTGGGAGATGTACAACTTCTCGGATATCCGCGTGGTGTCGGCTGACTACTTGAAGTGTACCGATCTTAGTCTGTCGTACATGCTTCCTGACGGGTTCAGTCACAGGTTGGGACTCAGTCGTGTAAACCTTGCATTCTCGACCAACAACCTCTTTACTATCAGTTCCAAAGCGCTCAAGGGACAGACTCCGGTCCAAGGCGGATTCACTCAGATCAATCTGTCCGAAAGACCCCAGTACTCTTTCCAGTTGAGTTTTTCTCTCTAACTATAATCTCTACTATATATGAAGATAACATACTATATCCGACTGGCAGTTGTGATGTGCATCGGGCTGATGACAGTCTCCTGCAAGGGCTTCCTCAAAGAGCACTCCGAGGACCTTGCTTACATCAGGACTTTGGGTGATCTCGATCAGCTCCTCATCGGTTCGGCATACATGACGGTACATCCCCGCACACCTTTGAACTACAAGAACTTCTACATCCCGTTTGTACACTATATGGCAGATGAGACCGAAGAAGTCATCGGCAACACGCGCTACAATCCCGAAGCAAATATACGTCCTCGAATCTTCGGCTATTACACATGGCAGAAAAATGTCGGAGCTTACTTCGATACGAGCAAACACGCAGACGAGAGCACAGACTGGCTCCGATTTTACAATCACATCAGTACGCTCAATACGGTACTCAGTGAGTTGAAAAATATTGCGCCTAAATCGCCCAAGGAGATTGACCGGCACAATCTCATCAAGGCCGAGGCTCTCTCCCTCAGATCGATATACTATTTCCTCCTCGTCAATCTCTATGCTTCCCCTTATAGCGAAGCCAATCGCTCCGTGCCCGGTGTGCCGCTCAAGCTGTCGAGTCACGTCGAAGACAGAAAGTTTACCCGCCGGACTATCGGAGAGGTTTATGACCATATTGTTCAAGACCTGGAAGAGGCTGCACACCTCATCGCAGGTCAGCCTGTCCGCTCCAAGTACAGACTCTCCGAAGCCGGTATCTGTCTCATGCTCAGCCGCGTTTATCTCTATATGCAAAACTGGAAGATGGCTAAGACATACGCACAGAAAAGCCTTGCTCTCCATGCGACCCTCGAGAACTATAATGGTTGGGACAAGGCTATCTCTGTCCAACGCATAGAGAGTCCCGAAGTCCTTTTCTCCATGGGTGGCAGTCTCCTCTACGGTCATCTCAATTCGTCGTCTCCCACCGGAGGTTTTCAGGTGTCTGCAGGTCTCTATGACTTGTTCGATCAGGGCGACTTGAGGAAGGACCTCTTCTTCAAAAAGCAAAAGGAAAAAGGCAGCATCACCGGCAATGTGATCTTCCCTATCAAGCAAGATCCCAAAGGCGCAAACAGGGGGCAGGTTTCGGATATTTTTTGTCTCCGCACAGCTGAGGCATATCTCAATATGGCAGAAGCATCGGCCATGCTCGGAGAGGTCTCGGAAGGTCAGGACAATCTCAACAAATTGCTGAGTGCACGTATCGGTCGTTCGGTCTTCAAGCCCCTCGAGGGTCTCTCTCAGGAGGAGCTTGTCAAGGTTGTGAGGACAGAGCGTCGCAAGGAACTCTGCTTCGAGGGACATCGTTGGTTTGATCTCAGACGTTATCGCGTGACTACGCTATTCCCCGAAAAGACCGAGCTGACCAACACGTACACTGTCTACTCCAAGGACGGCCGCAACAGCAAGATGAGTGTCACCTACTACTACAGGCTCCCGGCCGAAGAGGATGCCGGATATGTCCTCCCTATACCTGCCGAACAAAAGGCAATTAACGACACGATAAAGGATAACATAAGGGTGGAAAGAACCCCTTCTAAAACCAAGACTTATGAATAAATACTTCACTGCCATAGCCCTGAAGACGTTGCTCGCTGCGACATCTGTGCTATCACTCGTCTCTACTACGGGATGCAAGGAGGAGAGTCTCGCGCCCTCACACGCAGATATCAATTTCTTCGAGGTCGATGATGACGATCGCTCGGTGACGGGAGAGTTGAGACGCTCATTTTTTGCCGAGAGCGGGTGTTATCTCCTTTTTGATGCCACCTTGCGCAAAGGTGACGTAACCAAGGAGTTGAACATCAACTATGGAGTCACCAAAGAGGGTAAAGAGTACTACGATAGCGAACTCATCCGATATGTCTACATCGATGATGATGCCGACAGGATCGGTGCGACGACGTTTATCAGAGAAAAAGTGCTCCCGTATATGTCAAAAGACAGGCTGCCATACTCCCTTCTGCTTGTCGATACGATCGTCTCCTACAACTACGATAAAAAGTTGAAAACCTACAACATGGAGAAGCCCGACAAGAAAAAAGTCATCATCCATGGACTCTCTGTGACTGCCATCGCAGGTCTCAAAGGGATACAAACCAAGGATGAGGGGGCACAACAAAAACAGCAGAAGGAGATACTCTCCGCCATGATACGGAGGTCTTTGAGTCTGCTTGACGAAAGTGCGTTTGAGGTGTTTTACTCCGTCTCATTGCCGTACTACGACAAGAGCTATGACAAGGACTCTGCCGATATGCCCGATGTGAAAGACCTCAAGGAGCTTGGCTTCCTCAAGGCCTATTCTTTCAGACCCAAAGAGAGGATGAGCTTCTATCCCAAGGATAAGGACAAATCGACCTTCATCAATGAGCTCCTATCCGCTCACGAGTCCGTATGGCGCACAAAGTATGCCGAGTATCCTCTTGTCCTCACCAAACTTGATGCTCTTAAGAAGTTGTTGGACGATATGGGATACAACCTCGACTACCTCAAGGCGTAATCTTACTACAGAAACACAAATGCGAGTTCGATATAAGTCATATCGAACTCGCGTTGTTTTTATTATCTCTGTCCCGATCGAGCAATTTTCTCCTCTCTTCGAGAAAGGGTGTACAACCTCCCGAATCAAGTTGTCTAACTTGATGAATCAATATGCCTACCTTGATGCTTCAAGTTAGACAACCTTTTTTGCCCCTTTGATGACAGACCCGCGAATGTAGCTCTGTGTCCGATCCTGTCCTTGCCTATCCGGATACGATACAAAGAAACATTCCGCTTTTCCCAAAATCTATTGAGGGAAAAAGCGGGATGCTTTTTATCGGTATTGGACAAAGCTCTAACTGTTTGTTCCCGAACAAGTCTCGAACTGTGCGTTGGCCGGAGGCGTAAGCATGGGGTTGTACATCATGATCGCATGATTTTCGACGAGCAAGCGTTCCTCCTCACTGCCATCGGGATGGGTGATGACCTGTACGATACGGTTGTGACGGGTATATCCGCCCCAATACTGTGTGACCACTCTGTGATCTCGCTCTTCGATGCGATAGGTCTCCTGCTGAGGTATGTCGGCACTTATACGCCCGTGGAGGTGGGTCTCATCGGTCCATAGTTCGATGAGGTAAGTCTTTTCGGTGGGATTGTACACGCGTAAGTCGATGTAGTTGTACGACAGAGTTGCCCCCGCTCCGAAGGGTACATTGCGATTGACATCCGGGAAGACATCGAAACTGTGACGGTGGCGTTCGGTGATGCGGAGCGGTGTGTGGGCAAATATCCAAAAGAGGAGATTGCCGAGTTGACACAGCCCACCGCCTATACCTTTGGTCACTTGGCCTTGATGTAGCACGAGCCCCTCGAGGTAGCCTTTGGATGCCGTAGGTCTGCCGACCTTTTGCCACACGGAAAAGGTCTCTCCCGGACGTATTACTATCCCATTGAGATGCTTGATAGCCAGTTGGAGATTGGTGCGTTTGTTTTCCTGCAGATACATCTCTACGTCCTTGAGAGGGCGCAGTATCATCGAGGAGTGCTCCTTGATTGGATGAAACATAGCCTTTGTCGGCCTTTTGCTTGCCCATCGTGTCCTCCCAAAGACATTTCCCACCTTGCGTTTCAAGATATAGTACTCACGACCGAGACGGCGCCGCCACAGTGCTCTCATCAGAGGTTTTTCTACAAAGTCTATCTTCATGATCCTACTTCTTTGTCAACGAAGCTACACAAATTTCGTCAATCCAGTCGTCCGCATCGTATATGGCTGAACGTCTCGCCACAGATGAATGGTGTCTTTACATCGGCGCAACATAAAAATAAGTCATATAAGAGCGTTGGATCAACCGGTCTCCACGCCGGTACATGGTGAAGAAGTTGATCCCCTCCGCACCGAAACTTGAAAAGAACAAGTTCAAGGTGCCATTTTTATCTGTAAATGCGAAGTCCGGAGTATGTCCTTCATAATGCCCTTCATCGTCCGCACGCCAAGTCGAGTACTCATTTTGTACGGCAAAGTCTTCTCCAAATATAAGTTGTTCATCGACATACACGACAGTAAGTCCGAGAGCTATCGGAGCTTTTGTGTCCACGGTGACAGAGTAAGTGCGGATCTTGCCGTCTTCGGAAACAGACTTGACGGAGAATTCCGAGATATCGGCTTTGTATCTCTTCTTGATAGCAGCCCGGAAAAGTTTGGAATCTCTGATTTGAACATCCGTATATTGAGGTGTTTCATCCCCTTCCTCTATCGGAACCATTTGATATATCATTGGGACAATTGTGTGGGCAGAGATGAAGTCTTCGTTGCACATGAAGACATGGATGTCGTCCCCTTCAGGAGCTGATATTTTTTCTTTGCTTATGATTTCATACAGGTAACCACTCATCTTGTCGAAGTTGCGGACTGTTTCCCTGCCGTCAAAGTCGGGAGTTTCCTCTTGTTTTCGCAGCGCCTTGACACCGTAGACCCTACCTTTTATGACACAATGCGTGTACTCGGACGACGCTGTCTGCTCTTCCGAGTTCGGTAAGATTATCTTCGTCCCGGTTTTATCTACAAGTCCTATACCTGCCTTGAATGGGAGGTCTCTCTTACTTTTCTCAATGAGTTCATTATAGTCTGGGATAAGTTTGTCATACTCCACCATCTCTTCCGATGAGGTGTTCTCTCCCAATATTTGCATACGCAGTGCCTCAATCTGCTTCTCTATCTCAGAGAGTGCAGCTGTCCTCTACCACAATCTTATCGACGGTATTGTCTTCATAGGTGACTGTTGCCGAATCTCCCGCAAATGTCGTCTCTCCTGACGTCTCCGAAGAAGTCCTGTTAGCTCTCTTCCCTTCCCCACACGAGCTTACGGATAAAGCCAATAGAATAAGAAGACCGATTCGTAAATGGTTTTTACTCATAATATCAAATTTTATTGTTTCGTGTTTGCAGTATCAAAATGTTAGTATTAAAAAGTCTCGTTCTTCCCTCAAGATTAATGGACCAACCTCCCCTCTTCCGGACTTGATGACGAAAATCCTCTTTAGAAAGCAGATATGCCCTTTATTATGACATCCCCCGTCAGACTGATCCTCGATGCTTCCTCACCGATCTCCTCCCCAAAAAAAATCAGGTGAATCAGCATCCCAATGTACAAAATATCTAAAAAAAGATAAAACTGTGAGGGGCGAAAAAGCAAGAGAAGATTCCGACCTTTTACAGTCGAAAGTCTCCTCTTCGCTTTTTGAGGTTTGTCATATCTGCGAATGATACAGTGCTAAGATATCATGGGACTTAGATCATTGTTTGACTTGCGTTCTGCCGGATACGAGAATGATACAATGTCAAGATATGTGGAGCTTTGAGGATCAGTGACTTGAAAGAGGGTGGGGAATGTCTTAATGCCAAGATGCCAAGCCAAATTTGATGTGGTCTGGTCCGGATTCATATCAAAAAAAACATTCACCTCCACTCAATATGGAGGTGAATGTTTTTTTTGATATGATGTCTTGATCAGTTGCGGAAGATGAGTTCGCCCTCTGAGGTAGCATCTATCGTGATGGTCTGATCTTTGGAGACTTTGTCCGCGAGGATAGCTTGTGAAAGCTCGTTGAGGATACGTCTCTGGATCACCCGCTTCACGGGGCGGGCACCGTATTGCGGATCATAACCCTCGTGGGCGATCTTGTCCACCGCGGCATCTGTGTAGCCAAGTGTAATCCCGTTTGCTCCGAGTATCTTACCGACAGTGTCGAGTTGGATCCGTACGATGCTGCGGATCTGATCGAGTGTAAGGGGTGTGAAGACTATCGTCTCATCGATACGGTTGAGGAACTCAGGGCGTATCGTACGACGGAGGAGCTCCATCACTTCGTTGCGTGTGTGATCGATGACCTCTTCGGCATTTTTCTCATCATAATGATCGAGGTTGCGATGGATGATGTCCGAACCCATGTTTGAGGTCATGATGATGATCGTGTTTTTGAAGTTGACCGTACGTCCCTTGTTGTCTGTCAGACGGCCATCATCAAGCACTTGAAGAAGGATGTTGAACACATCGGGATGCGCTTTCTCGATCTCGTCGAAGAGCACGACAGAGTAAGGTTTGCGACGAATAGCTTCGGTGAGCTGTCCCCCTTCGTCATAACCCACATATCCCGGAGGAGCTCCGACGAGTCTCGATGCGGAGTGCTTCTCCTGATACTCACTCATATCGATACGGGTCATCATATTTTCATCATCGAAGAGGAGTTCGGCAAGGGCACGTGCCACCTCTGTCTTACCCACACCGGTAGTACCGAGGAAGAGGAACGAACCGATAGGACGTTTCGGATCCTGGAGGCCTGCACGACTACGACGTACGGCGTTGGCAATGGCTGTAAGAGCTTCGTCCTGTCCCACTACACGTTTGCGAAGACGTTCCTCAAGGTGGAGCAACTTCTCACGCTCTGTTGCCAACATCTTGGACACGGGGATGTTGGTCCACTTGGATACGACCTCTGCGATATCTTCGGCATCGACAACCTCCTTGATCATGGCATCGTCACCCTGTATTTCGTGTAGACGTTTCTGAGCCTCTTCGATAGACTTGCGAAGCTCTTCCATACGCCCGTAGCGTATCTCGGCTACCTTACCATAGTCTCCTGCTCGCTCGGCAAGTTCGGCCTCATACTTGAGGTGTTCGATCTCGGCTTTGTCAGCCTGTATGCTGTTGATCTGATCCTTTTCGTTTTGCCACTTGCTCATGAGGTCAGACTGCTGTTCGCGAAGTTCGGCAATGTCTGCATCGATGAGGGTGACCTTCTCCATGTTATTTTCGCGCTTGATAGCCTCACGCTCTATTTCGAGCTGTTTCATCTTGCGAGATATCTCATCAAGCTCTTCCGGAAGGGAATCCACCTGCATGCGGAGACGTGCCGCAGCCTCGTCCATGAGGTCGATGGCCTTGTCAGGCAAGAAACGATCGGTGATATAACGGCTCGAGAGCTTTACCGCAGCGATGATGGCATCGTCGAGTATGCGCACCTTGTGGTGAGTCTCATAACGCTCCTTGATACCTCGGAGGATGGATATACTGCTCATCTCGTCCGGCTCATCTACCATGACGATCTGGAAGCGGCGCTCGAGAGCCTTGTCCTTCTCGAAGTACTTCTGATACTCGTCAAGGGTCGTTGCTCCGATGGCACGGAGTTCGCCACGAGCAAGGGCAGGCTTGAGGATATTGGCAGCATCCATGGCCCCTTCGCTCTTTCCTGCTCCCACGAGGGTGTGTATCTCGTCGATGAAGAGGATGACCTCACCCTCCGACTTGGTTACCTCATTCACCACAGACTTGAGGCGTTCCTCAAACTCACCTTTGTACTTCGCACCCGCGATGAGTGCTCCCATGTCGAGAGAGAATATCTGTTTGGATTTCAGATTTTCCGGCACATCACCTCTCACGATACGACGGGCAAGGCCTTCGGCAATGGCTGTCTTACCTACCCCCGGTTCGCCTATGAGGATAGGGTTGTTTTTGGTGCGGCGAGAAAGTATCTGCAATACCCGACGGATCTCATCATCACGTCCGATGACAGGATCGAGCTTGCCGCTACGGGCACGCTCGCAGAGATTGATGGCATACTTGCCGAGAGCATCATAAGTGTCTTCGGCAGACGGGCTGTCTACTTTGCTACCCTTGCGCAATTCCCGTATGGCACTCATGAGGGTGTCATATGTCGCTCCCAAATCTTTGAGGATGTGAGATGTCTCACTATCCACTTTGAGGAGGGAGAGGAGTAGATGCTCGATGGATACATACTTGTCCTGCATCGACGCAGCGATGTCTTCGGCTTGTTGGATCAGCTTGTTGGCATCGTTGGTGAGGTAAGGCTCTCCGCCTGATACTTTGGGGAGGCTTGCTATACGATCTTCGACCCTGCGACTCAGTGTGGAGACATCCACACCGATCTTGGGGAAGACAAAGTTTACTACGTTGGCACCCTTCTCGATGAGGGCCGAGAGGATGTGAGCGGGGTCTATCGCCTGCTGTGAGAGGCGACGGGCTTTGTCTACTGCGCCCTGCAAGACCTCTTGAGTTTTGATGGTAAAATTGTTCACATTCATAATCATCTTTCTTTCATTGGTTTGTCTTCTGCTGATGTGAGTTCGATCTAAGGAATGGTATGTTTTTATCCGGTTTCTGTTTTTTCTTTTTGCCCTTGGAGAAGGTTCCTTTCAGGCTTCTCTGTTGTCGATCCTCTCAAAGGGGGTGAAAAAGGTTGTCTAACTTAATCCATCAAGGTAGACAACTTAATTCATCAA
>NZ_JAUMXC010000031.1:12920-24446 GCF_030529325.1 Porphyromonas sp.
GAATTTCGAAGGTTCTATACCTTATTTATCCGACCGTTTATCCGGTTGAGGGATATCGGGATAGATGTTTCAACCTGATGGAGCTTACATCGAACTCAAGTTACTAATCTATCAACAATATTCAAACCGAATATAAAAGAAATGTCAGAGTGCGACAATAAGTCTGTCGCACTCTGACATTTACCGTTTCTGTCGTGACAATATTTAGTAAGCTTTCGCTTTTTGTCTGTACTTCTTGACCTGTTTGTCAGGAGAGAGGCGTTCGTGATCCATCAATGCATTTTCCCATGTGCCGTAGTTGGGGTTGGGGAGGACGATGAACTTCGTGCCTATGTTGTCGCGTATGTTTTGGAGGGCTGAGTTGCGTCCTGCTTCGTCCGCTTTATCAAAGGCCGAAGAGAAGTCTCCGAGGTTGTCTCCAAGGTACATGATGACGTGGTGGCGATCGAGGACTTTTGCACGTCTCTCATCCTTGTTGGATGTTGTCGTGCGGAGTAGCAGGTGGGCATCATCGGCATTGGGAAAGCCGAACTTCTGGAGGTTTTTGAGTGTTCCCTTGCGATCCTTTTCGCTACGGTTGGAGATGTAGAATATCTCTACGCCTTGAGCTGCAGCTTTCTTGAAAAAGTCGAGTCCTCCGGGGATTGTGTCGGCATTGGCCATCGCGCACCAGCGATGCCACTCTTCCGGTTCATAGAGTTCGTTTTTACGAGCTTGGAACACAGAGTTGGGCGAGTTGTCCAAGAATGTCTCATCGATATCTGTGATGATAGCCAGACGGCGTGTCTTGTTCTCCTTTTTGGCTACTTCGGCCATGAGGTGAGTCTCTGCGACGTTGAAGGCTTGGTAACAGAGGGCCTTGTACTCCGCTGCTCTCTGCATCCATACGGCTGTGTAGAGCTTGGCAAAAGGCATATTGGACAGCTCTTTCTCTGAAGAAGATAGGCGTCTTGATGGTGAGCATGACGCAAGAGCAGCAATGCTCAATGTGAAGATAATGGTCTTGATGAGTCTCATGTTATATATGTTTGCGAGATTATTTTATGTCGGGGATGCTCCTTTCTGACCGGATCAAACCGAAGCCGATCAGCAGGGGATGGAGTGCATTACCTTTGCATCAGAATGTGAATGTGGCAGCTCCCATGATGCCGAGCCCTCTGTGTTCGTAGTGTCTCCAGCGTTCGTTCTTACCGTTGAGGAGGTTGATACCGGTGAGGGATAGCCCTACGCGCTTTGATGCCCGATAAGATATACCCGCATTGAGCTCGTTGAACATGGTGCGTTCGACCTTGCCTTCGCTCCTCCGGTCTTCGGTCTGTATGCCTCCCAAGCCTGTGAAAGTGGCTTGTACGCTGAGACGACGAGAGATGTCATAGGTGGCAGATGCGTTGAGTTCGTACTTAGGCAGACCTTGTACGGAGATGTCTACACCCTCTTTGTCTTTCAAGTCTGAAGTGACATAGTGGTTGTACCGGAACGCCGCCGACAATTTCAGACCCGTGTGTGAGATGTACTTGGCCATGATCTCCCCATAAGTCTTCTTGACATCGTTTCGTTGGCGGAGAGCATACATCGATATGGGTAAGGTCGTATCTTTGACCATATCCACTTTGAGTATCTTTTGTTGCCAGTCTGCAAAGTCCTGATAGTCGGCATAGCCTCCTCGGAGCGTGAGCGACAAGCCTGAAAAAGGTCCCATCTCGACACCCAAGATTGCCCTATATCTGACAGCTTCGGTGGCATTGATGATCGAGGGTGCTATGAAGTATTTGTTGATCAGGTAAGTGTCTCTGAGTGTTGGAAGGCTTGCTCCGCCGTCCAACTTGGCAAACATCGAAAAGGCATCGACAGGGTGGAATCGTAGGGCGATGTCCGAAGATAGGAGCAGGCTCTTTGAGGCTGTATTGACATACTGTACCTTACCTCCGATATGAATGTCAAATGTGTTGCCTTTGAAAGAGACGACCGGTCTCACGCCAAGGAGAGTCATATTGCCGACAGGGTATTCTCCGACAAGTGTAGGATATTGACGCAGATCAATCTCCGCATCTGCTCCTGCTTTGATGAGGTCGGAAAACTCGTAGGAAACAGAACTTTGGTTGGCGATCCTGAGCTCTCTCGTTGTCATCAGATCCGTGCCTGAATAAGTTTCTTCGGGTATTTTGCTTGCAAGGACAAAATCGTTTTTGCTCGTAAAAGAGATGCTGCCTTGGGTCGAACCAAACCATTGCGATCCCGCGGATAGTGGCGCGTATGTCCTCTCTCCTGAGAGTACCGCTCCATAATTGCTCAAAGTGGGGTATGTCGGCTTGAAATCTTGTTCGGCAAGGTTGAGGGGTGACTCCAAACGATTGTCCGAACCATAGATCCCTTCGACATCGTAGAATGCGTGCCCTCTGAGTCTAAGTGTCCCCAAACTCAACTTCTTGGCGTAGGAGAGTGTCGCATCGGTGTCGTGGGTGCGAGCTCTTTTGATCGGTGCCGGAAGAGTATTGCGCCCGAGGATGTAGCGTGTGAAGTGGTTGATGGACATGTCTGTTTGGCTTTTTTGCTCATTGACAAATGAGGCGCCGGCATTGAGCCCGCCATAGCCCTGCCATCCTCCGAACAAGCGTATGAACCCTTTCTGCGGCTCCGACTCGGGAGCTCTGTCATTGAAGATCGGATCAAAGGATCTTGTTTCGATCTTGGTGCTCAGTGCGTATGAGTCGTTGACAAACTTGAGTGGGGTGAGGGCAGACTTTTTCTGTCCGGATAGGGGGCTGAAAAAAGATTTTTGGATTTGATTTTGAGTCGGAACAAAGTCTCGCTCAAGGGTGAGCTCTCTGTTGAGGGAATCTTTCTTTGCTACCTGTGCTGCAACGTTGTCATAGGTCATCGCAGAGACGATGAGAGCTGCAGATATGTATAGGATTTTCTTCATGTTTATGCAGTCTTACACATTTAAGTTTTAGAGCTTACTCAGTCTGTCGTTGATCAATTTCAGGATGCCGTCCTGCTTCTCTTTGTAGTTGCTCTTGACACCTTCGAGATAAGTTTTTGCAGTGGCTTTATCTCCCTCTTTGGTATAAGTATCCGCAAGGAGGATAAACGCTCTCGCAAGCCAGTAAGTATCCGCTGTGCCCATGTCGATGACCTTTTGGGCAGCTTTGCGGGCTTCGGCATTTTGTCCCTTGTCGTAGAGATCAAGGGCTTTTATGACCTGAGCTCTTGCGTGTTGTCCGAAGTCTTTGAGAGAAAGTATACGATCGGCGTATGCAAGAGCGTTGGCTTTGTTGTTGCTTCGTGCCGATATCTGCAATGCTTCCCCGTAGACTCTTGCTTTTGTTTCCTCATTTACCGCCATCTTTCCGTTCGCTACATCCTCTGCCAATGCGAGTACGAACTCATGCGACTGAGAAACCAAGGCATTATCCAAAGATTTGTTGATGTAGTTGCTTCTGTCTGTGATGTCTTTTGTGCTGAAGGCATGAGCAAGATACGCTTCCGCAGCTTTGTCAGGACGTCCCCAGTCTGCATACGCAGTGGCAAGCAGATTGTACGCATCCTTTTGGAGTGTAGGGTCGCCTGCTATGGTCGGTATGAGTTGTTCGAGAGTTTGGGTCGCGTCTTTGTATGCTTTCTTTTGGTAGCTTACCAATGCTTTGCTGTACTGTGTTTTCTTCACAAAAACACCTTGAGGATAAGTCTTGATGTACTTATCCAAAGCTTCGGTTGCTTGTTTGGCAGTCCCTTCACCCACGATCTTTTCTGCGGCAAGGTAAGCCAGAGAGTCCATTTCAGATGCCGATACCGTAGGACCGTGACCCACTTCTTTTGCCAAGGCTGCATACTCATCTACTCTGTTGAGCTCGATGCTTATCCCCTTGAGGTCTTCCATGGCTGCCTTAGCCTCATCCGTATTCGGATACTTGCGTGCCACCATCTCATAGGTACGAGCAGCTTCGTTCAACTTATGCATATTGAAGTACGATAAAGCCAACTGCACTCCCGCTTTTGGAGCAATATCGGTGTTCGGATAGTTCTCAAACACTCTTTGGAACACCACTTGGGCCGATCTCTCATCGTTGAGTAGAGACAGTGCTCGCCCTTGCTCGTAAAGGGCTTCGGGAACATACTTTGACGAAGGGTATCTTCCACTCAAAAGTGCAAGATAGTCAGCCTTTGATTTGTATTCCTTCATATAGCCATAGACCATACCCTTTTTGAAGTGTGCATAGTCGGCCTCATTTCCTCCCTTTTCTATCGCTGTTTCGTACAACTTGATGGCTCCTCCATAATTTCTTTGGAGCACATCGATATCTCCCAGTCTGTTGTATATGACGGTCTGTTCGTCCGCTGTTGCACCCGTATTCAGGCGTAGGTACTCGCGAAAACTCTTAGCTGCCTCACCCCAACGAGAGAGGTTATAGTAAGCATACCCGAGATTGTAGTAGGCATTCGGATTGAGAGGCATATCTTTCGGAAGACCCTCTATGTATTTAAGGGTCGAAGTTATGGCCTCTTCATATCTTCCCTCTCTGTGTGCCAACTCTCCTTTCCACAAGTGAGCTTCGGCCACACTCGCAGGATCCGAATTGCTACGTATGATATTGTCATATTGACGACTTGCCGAGCCGGTATTACCCTTGTGCAGTTGGGTATTGGCACTACGCAACCTTACTTGTTCGAGTGTCTTGCGAAGAGCCATCGGCAACGGACGAATGCCTTCGATGGCTTGCAGAGCCTTGTCCACATCCGGATCATTGAGGTATGCATCCCTGAGGTGATCTACTGCCTGCTTGCTGTACTCTCCCCCGGAGTATTTGACCAGATAACTTGCTAATCTTTCAGTCCCCTCGCTTATCTTGCCTGGGGTTTGGCTGTATAGTGCCAAGGCGGCGTTGAATGCCGAAGACTCTGTCAGTCTCGGATAGATATCGATTGACACCGCTTTGTCAAATGCGGCGAACGCTCTTTCCGTACGATTCAACGCAAGGTGTCCAAGTCCCTCGTAATATAGCGCCAACTGTCCGATGAAATCCCTCTCACCTCCGAGAGCGACCTTGCTCAAGTACTCTGTTGATTCTTCATGACGCCCTGCCTCGTAGAGACTCTTTCCCAAAGTGATCAGTTCGAGACGTCCTGCTTCGGGAGCAAGTCGTACATAGTCTTGCAGGTAAGTTATCGCCACATCGCTCTGTGCGAGAGCTGACGCTGCAAGCCCACCGCTACGGAGTAGTGATAGTCTTACTTCGCTGTCATCCGATTTTTGTCTTTCTCCTTTTCGGACGATCTCCAAGGCTTCCGAGTATCTGCCTTGTGACAACAGCCCATCAGCCATGTATGCACAAGCATATGCACCATACTCTCTATCCGTGCTTACTCTTTGCAAAGTGGACACCGCCTCTTCTACTTTTCCCATTTTGCTGAGGATATAACCGCTGTAGAAAGACGCATCACGCCCGAATGTGGAAGTCTGGAGTAGGGGTCTGAACCTGCTCAGAGCCTGATCCTCTCTCCCATCTCTCATCAGCGAAAATGCCAAATAATAGTCCGATGCCTCTGCCATCTCATCAGGCAGGACGAACGGATCATATTGCTTGAACCAGTACGCCGCACTGCGGAAGTTGCCTTGCACAAAGTACCACTCCCCGAGTCTCATCTGTGCGTATGGACGGTAGGGAGAGTGGGGGTGAGTCTCGATGAAGTCGAGCAGTCGGGTCTCACCTTCAGGCGAGCCCAATGCTCCGAGAGCTATGGCATTGAGGTACGTTGCCTCCTCGTCAAAGTAGGGGCAAGTCCATTTGTCTATATGTCTGTTGGATAGTGTCGATGTCACACCTATATGGCTTCGTACTGCTGTGAGTTCGCCGGCCTTCATCAGAGCATCTGCCGTCCTGTCGATGATCTGTCCGTGAGCTACGGATGTGCCTCCGAAGAGCGGAAGGATGAGGAGTATTTTCTTCATAGAAGTTTCGTTTTGTCTTACAAACACTTCAGGGCTGCTGTGGAGCGCCCAATATCCCCCAAATATACATATTTTCCGCCTTATCCCTGAGTCTTTTGTGTTTCTCTATGTTATCAATCTGTAAAAACCAAAAAGAGCCGATGTTTAAGTCTTATGCTTATACATCAGCTCTTTTTTAGTGGTGACCCCGGAGAGATTCGAACTCTCGACCCAATGATTAAGAGTCATTTGCTCTACCAGCTGAGCTACGGAGTCATACAGTTCAGAGTCAGTGATCTCCTCTTTTGCTCTGCAAAGGTAGTGAATATTTTTATTCCTCCAAAATTTTAATGCCTTACTTTTTTACTGTGCCCTGTTTTTTTTCGTGCGACAGTGCTCTGTCTATCAACGTAGGCGATCCATAAACCTCACTTTGCGCTCATCTATGGCAATGCCTCTGTGGGCGAGATAGTCAAGTATGATCGCAAGGAACGGAAGGGCTGCCCATGGAGTGTACGACATCCCTGTGTAGTCCTCAGGTCTGAACTGTGTCAATAAAAAGTAAGCAAGTGTGATAAATCCTATCTTGAGGAGTAGTCCGAACATCGTGAATCTCATCTGCAGCACACGATTTTTGAACAAAAATATCGTGAGGAATGAAAATAGCACGAGTAGGATGTTGAGGGTCGCAAGCAACCACATCGGGTGTGTCAGTTCGCCAGCGATATCAGACAGTCCGAGCGAAGTAAACGTGTACGTCCCGTGGGTCTCTGTAAACACTTTTGCCGAGGTCAGGAATACCACCAGCGTCATCAGTGTGGCAGAGAGTAGGAGGTACAGTGTCTGTTTGCGTTGTATCATGAGCGGTGCGGATTGTATCTCTTAGGCTTCTGCTTCGTCTTCCATCTCGCGCATCTGCTTTGCAGGGTTGCGGTGGTAGACTTCACCGTCTGTAAACTCCTTTGCTGCGATGAGTGTAGGCTTTGGGAGTTTTTCGTAGAACTTGGATATCTCTATCTGTTCTCTGTTTTCCGACACCTCCTCCATGTTGTCTGTGTAGGTGGAGAACTCCTGAAGTTTCAGCTCCAACTCCTTCTTCATCTCTTGAGAGATCTGATTCGCACGGCGAGCCATGATCATCACTGATTCGTAGACATTGCCCGTCTCCTTGCTTAGCTCATTGACATCACGAGTGACAGTAGATAGCGGAGCGTTGATTTTTCTGTAGTCCATGTTTCTGTTGTCTCAGTATTTTGTGTTGATTTTCTTTTTATTCGTCCTTTATGTTTTTGTCTGCGTAGAGGAAGTACTTTTCCAACTTCTTGGCATACTTGCCTTCGGGGTAGTCATTGAGATAGTTGTAGTACTCGTCTCTCAAGTCTCTCAGACGTGCCTGTTGCTTCTCGATGACACTGTTGTATGCCATTTCGTACAGTGATGCCACTACCAGGTAGTGCATCTCCTCTTTGTGCTTGGAAAATGGGAAATCTTTCATCCCATTGCGAGCCGTGATGATGCAGGACTCGTAGTTGTTAAAGATGTAGTTGCCCAGATTGTAGTAGAGTCTTACGGAGAGCAGGGTCTTGTATGCCAGGTGCTCTTGCAGTCTCAATATCTCCTCCCTTGCTTCTTCCGCTTTTTCGCTTTGCGGATGATTGTCGAGGAAGCCTTGCAGCTCCTTTATCGCTGCATATGTGGGGCCTTGGTCGAGTCTTGCATCGGGGATGTCCTGAGCAAGTCCGTAGCCGGAGTAAAATCTTGCGAGCTCCGAAAACTCCCCACTCGGATATCTCGTATAGTACTGTACGAACTTATCATGTGCCTCATAATACTGTTTTGAAGCATAATATGACTGTCCCAAAAGATACAGAGATGTCTCTGCTTCGCTCGTCCCATTGAGGTATGGGACCACTTCCTCGAGGAGTGTTGCAGCGTTTTGATACTTTTTGGTGTTGTAGTACTTTTTGGCGTAGGAGTATTTCTCCATGATATCGGTACTTTTCTGTATCCTCACAAATTCCGAACATCCGGATCCTATGAAGAGCAAGAGTAGGAGCGATACGCCACTATATAGATAATGTTTCATAAAAAAGCGCTTTTACCGTGCAAAGATACGAATTTTGCACCACACTCTCTCCTTTTTATTCTTTATTATATATGTAGAGGCGCTCCGGAAGGGATATGCCCCACGTCTTCACTTTTCTTTTTGAGGACTTTTCAGAGTGAGTTCAGCCGTTGTAATCATCAGGGATGATGACATCTTCGATGATCTCTACATTGGTCGATCCGCAGTACATACACACGTATGGATTTTCGCCACCTGCGTGCTCATCATCGTCATCATCCATGAGCATGACATTGCTTTCCCAGTTGTTTTCCGCATCGTAGGGGATGTACCACTCGTAGCCACAGTCCAAGCAGATGATTTTCTTTCCTCTTCTCATTTCTTTATTCAAAAAATATGGGTTATTGTCTTTTTAGAGCCCTAAAGGTAATGATTTTTCTCAATTCCAAAAGGGGGCTGATCCTCCCCAAGAAATACCGATGTACAACTTCCGAAATCGATGTGTCTAACTTGTGATCAAAGGTTGTCTAACTTGCGATCGAAGGTTGTCTAACCTTTTTTGAGCCTTAGACGATATGTCGGGGGTGGGGTGAGTGTGATCCTGAATTTGGGGCTTTCGTGTGGAAGGCTCGCTCTATTATATATAATGTTTGTCGGGTGGAGGTTTTGAGTGAGATAGGGGGATGAGACGTCCTTGATTATGCATAAATATGTAAAGATTCATGGTCTGTTTTGAAAAAAAGAGAAAAAGGCATAGTGTTTCTCATAATAATGTACAAAAACGAATCCCCTCGTTTGTGTAGGTCATAATTAAGCAGCATCTTTGCAATGCATATAATGAACAAAGATATTGAATATTAAGATTATGGTTAGAAAGATTTTATTCGCATTGATGCTCACAGCATCTATGCTTTTTGTAGGAAAGGCAGAAGACCGACCTATCCGATTTGAACAACTACCTGAGGCTGCAAAGGCTTTTGTCCGTACTCATTTCAATGAGTCGGATGTGACGCTCGTATTGCTTGACAAGGAAGTCTTGTCTACTTCGTACGAAGTAAAACTTGTGGACGGCATGTCGATTGACTTTGATGCGAAAGGTGAGTGGAAAGATGTGGATGGAGGGTTTGTAGAAGTCCCCTCAGCTATAATTCCGGCCAAGATAGCATCATTTGTCAATGCTAATCACGCTCGTACCAAAATCGTTAAGATCTCTCGTAACAGACGTTTCTATGAGGTCGAACTAAATAACGATCTTGAGATTGTCTTCGACAGAAAGACAATGGAATTTAAAAGATATGACAATTAAAACTCTTGAAAACTAAAAAAAGAATTGATTATGAGAAAAATGAAAATGATGCTGACATCAGCGTTACTTTTGCTCGTGACCCTCGTTGGTTGCGACAAGGATGACAAGATAATCGCTCCGACGGATCTCCCGAATGCTGCTCAGACTTTTATCAGTACTCATTTCCCTGGCAAGGATGTTGTCTTGGTCAAGACCGATGACAGCGGTTATGATGTCGTACTTTCTGATGGATCCAAGATTGATTTTGATCGCAATGGTAATTGGGAAGATGTGGAGTCTCGTACGACTCAGGTACCTGATGGGATCGTCCCACAGCCTATCTTGACTTACGTCAATACTACATATCCTGATGCTAAGATCCTCAAGATCTCTCGAGACAGAAGGGATTATGAGGTTGATCTATCCAATGGTAAGGAGTTGAAGTTTGATGCCAAGACCTTCAAACTTATCGAGATTGATATGGACAGGGCGACAATTATTGTCAAGGATCGAGTTGTCGAACCTTCTCAACTTCCTGAGGCGGCACACGCATTCATCCGTACGTATTTCCCACAGGCAAGCATCCTCTCTATCGAAGTAGATAACGATGACCGTACTGTGTCGTACGATGTGGTTTTGTCTAATGGTGCCAAACTTGACTTTGACAGCAGAGGAGAGTGGGAAGAGGTGAATACTTACACATTTGCTATGCCTCAGGGTATCGTTCCGGCTAAGATTGTGTCTTATGTGGCGAGTGTATATCCCGAAAACTTCATTGTCAAGATTTCTCGCGACAGGCTAGACTATGAAGTGGACCTTAACAACGGTGTGGAGTTGAAGTTTGATATCAATACATTGGATCTGATTGATGTTGACAATGACCGTAATGGTGACGTTACTCCTCCTGTTACCGATGATGACCGTTTGCCTAATGCTGCCAAGGAATTCATCAGTACTCATTTCCCGGGCGTGAGTATTATCTCTGTCATTGTAGACAGAGATGACAATACTCTATCTTACGATGTCATCTTGGCTAACGGTGCTGAACTTGATTTTGACAGCAGAGGTGCATGGAAAGAAGTGAAGACTTATACTTTCGCTGTGCCAAGAGCTATCGTTCCATCCAAGATTCACTCTTTCGTACAGAGAAACTACCCTGGTACTATCATCATGAAGATCTCTCGCGATCGTAGAGACTATGAAGTAGACCTCAACAACGGTGTGGAGTTGAAGTTTGATATCAATACATTGGATCTGATTGATGTTGACAATGACCGTAATGGTGACGTTACTCCTCCTGTTACCGATGATGACCGTTTGCCTAATGCTGCCAAGGAATTCATCAGTACTCATTTCCCGGGCGTGAGTATTATCTCTGTCATTGTAGACAGAGATGACAATACTCTATCTTACGATGTCATCTTGGCTAACGGTGCTGAACTTGATTTTGACAGCAGAGGTGCATGGAAAGAAGTGAAGACTTATACTTTCGCTGTGCCAAGAGCTATCGTTCCATCCAAGATTCACTCTTTCGTACAGAGAAACTACCCTGGTACTATCATCATGAAGATCTCTCGCGATCGTAGAGACTATGAAGTAGACCTCAACAACGGTGTGGAGTTGAAGTTTGATATCAATACATTGGAGATCATAGAGATCGACAATGATAGAGACAACAATCCTCCTGCTCCCCCTGCTCCTGGCGAAGGTGTCCTACCTAATGCGGCTAAGGATTTCCTCAAGACTCACTTTGCAGGTGTGAAGATTGTTTCTGTGGAAGTGGATTATGATGATGGGGCTATGA
Organism: Porphyromonas sp.; assembly: GCF_030529325.1. Taxonomy (GTDB): domain Bacteria; phylum Bacteroidota; class Bacteroidia; order Bacteroidales; family Porphyromonadaceae; genus Porphyromonas_A. Next base: position 24,004 of record NZ_JAUMXC010000031.1, read on the forward strand.
GCTACGAAGTGAGGTTGGCTAATGGTGCTGATATCGACTTCAACAGCAGTGGCCAATGGAAAGAAGTCGAAACACGTACTTTCGCAGTGCCAAGCGCGATCATCCCTGCAAAGATCCGTCAACACATTGCAGCGACATTCCCCAATACCTTTGTCGTTAAGATTTCTCGCAACAGAAAGCACTATGAGGTAGACCTTTCTAACGGTCTTGAACTCAAGTACGACGCAAGGACTTATGCATTTTTGGGTATTGATGACTAACATATAGACAGTTGTCTTAAAAAAGCAGCACTTCGAGTGTTGTGTTTCAAGGAAAGTTGTTACCTTTGCAGAGGCTGACCCAATGGGAGTTTATCTCCCGCGGATGGAATTGTCTCGTGGTGTAACGGTAACACGAAAGATTCTGGCTCTTTAATTCGGGGTTCGAATCCCTGCGAGACAACT
>NZ_JAUMXC010000088.1 GCF_030529325.1 Porphyromonas sp.
GGCTGATTGCTTACAACTTCCTCCCTAAAAAGCCTGAGCTGAATATTGAAATCGTCAGAAATCCTAAACTTCCTACTTGCGCTTAAATCGAACTGGCGTTATTAAAAGAGGGTGTAATTCAAACTTATCTTTGAATACAGAAATATAACTACCTCCACACAAGGGCTTTTCTGTTCTCATTGAAGCCTCTGCCTTGAGCGTGAAGATTGTGTTACAATACCAAGTAATGTTGACTTTTAAGTCCCGTTTTGTCCTGCAATTGCAGCTAATTGAGAGCCTACTTCAAAGTCTTCATTCTGGAAGTCTCGAAACTTTTTGATATGAATATGAGTTATTTTTACTTTATTGAATGATTAAATAATTTGTGTTTGGGAATGACTATATCATCACAAAAAATCATTATTTCTTCACCTTTCCCGGAGTTGCTCACACTATAATTCAACTCAAAACATTGTTGTCTATATTTTGAATATAGATGGGTTATGAATGACACGTTATCATAAGAGACAATCCACTTACAATTTACTATCTCACTTATCGCATTTGCAATATTTTGATGATCTGTGTCATTATAGTAGTTCAGATAAAGCCCTTTCCCTTTTATATAGTAAGGTGGATCTAAATACAATAGAGTGTTGTGAGGTAATTCGTTTTTTAATCGTTGGACTAAAGCAACAGCATCGTCATTTGTTAGATGAATTCTCTCCGCATAGTCTGCTATACGCTGAATCCTTTTTATCAAATCTTCCTTGTTAAACCTTGCATCAATCTTGTAATTCTCTGTTTGATCGTATCCACCTATGATTCCGGCCTTTAAGATTCCAGAACGATTTGTTCTATTTAGGAAGAACGTGGAGAATCCTAAATTTAACAAATCAACATCCTCGTTCTCTTTATTATGCTGAAACTCCTTTTGCTTGAACCATGTTTCGACATTTATGGGAGTATCCTTAATTAATTGACAAAGAGCATCCGTATTATTAAGAACACTATGCCAAAAGGCGTAAATAGATATGTCTTTATCGTTTATATATACATCACTAACATATTCATTAAAAAGCAAAGATAAAGCAACAGAACCACCTCCTACATATGGCTCAACACAAGTGCCATCGAGCAATGCATTTTCTTTGATTAAACATTGTACGAAATCAGCAACTTTTGCCTTTCCGCCGGGATACCTTAGGGGTGATAAAAAATCCACAATGTTACTCTTTGTCTATAGAATTCCACAATTGGATAAAAACTTTTCTATGTTATCCCATCCTGTAATCAAATTGTCTGCTTTAGGATAGAAAAACTCATTATGAACATATGCATTCAATGATTCAATGGATAGGACTGAATTTTTATCATTTATTTCAGCCCTTATACCTTTAGATAAATCATTACTCATTGTTCCTAACTGGTTCATATGATTCAGTACTTTACAAACTTTCCCATTCAAGTTCTCGTTGGAAGAACACGCAGTTATAGCATTGTTTTTTACCAAATCATATCTTTCCAAATAAGCATCAACTGACAATTCTAAAAACACTCTCAGCAGTACAGAAGATGCATTAGGGCATGTTTTGACTTGGACTTGTTTTAACTCCTCAAAGATTTTATTGATTTTGGGGTTGTTGATATGCAAAGTCAAAGTCTTAGGAACTAAGCCAACTCTGTTTCCTATTTTCTTGTTATTAGTCTTTTTTATTTCTCTATGCTCACTATTTACTAATACCTGCTCTTTATTGTTTACAATATCTTGAACGCTCCATAGTTCTAACGCTTCATTAGACAGGTCTGGCTTTTGACTCGTATCAAAATTGTCAATATACTGCTTCCTTTTTTCTCTATTATAGATTTCTGAAACTTTGAATTCTGGATTAAGAATATCCGTAACAACTTTTACAAGTCCTTTGACGACTTCTGACACTTCAACCTTTGAAACTAAAGTTCCATTGTTAATTCCCAAACCAAGATGTTCTCTAACATATGGGTCTGACATCAAACGTTGCAAGTTGGTGATATTTAGTTTAGATAACGAATCCTTAATCGCATCAGAAACATTTTCTTGCGATTTCAACAAAGTAATAATTTGCAATGGAATCGATGATTTCCCTTCTGTCTTCTCCTCGAATCTTTGCTTTTGTTGAGCATTCCAAGTAACAGTACCGATGCCATTTAACTCTCCCGAGTGTTTACGTTTTATCCAAATATCAGCTTCAGTTGGGTTTTCAAAAACAGCGCAAGTAATATTCTTCAATTCAGAAATAGCATTAGGATTTTCTTTTTGCAATTTCTGAAATTTCTTCCTTAAAGAAATATACTTGTCATCAACTAGTGTTGGATTATTTAATAGTTTTAATGACGTTATTCGCCTATTACCTTCGAGTACTATATATTTGTTGTTATCTTCGTTAGGCGTTACAATGATTAAATCAACGGGACTAAGACCGTTGATTACAATATCATCTACAAGAGAATATAGTTTGTCTCCTTGATCCTCTACCATCTTATCTATAGCTTCCTTTTGCGAAGTTAGAGGCTCAAATCTGTAATTTTCAGTATTGACAAATAACGATGTCAATTTTATTGTTTTTACAACCATAGCAACGCTCATACTTTTTAATCTACAGAGTTACTCAATTTCAGTGAATTTATTAGCAATTGAGCAATGAAAAATGTATGGATTTCTCTTTTTGAAGACTGAAATCTATTATAATCCAATTCTAATCACTATCTTTGCACTGTAAAAAGGCGTTCTTTTAATATGAGGCAAAATAAGGTGGAGTATAGAAACTCACTGGTTTCCTTATCGTTACCTATCTCCCTTGACAATCAATTTAATCTGTTGATTATTTGATGTTTATAAAATTCTCTATGCCTTCCGACATGTGCCGAAAGGGGAATCGAGATACCTGCCCGAAGTTGTA
>NZ_JAUMXC010000032.1 GCF_030529325.1 Porphyromonas sp.
GAGGACGGAAGCCATTGCATTGTTCTCCCTCATGCTCTTCGACAGAGAGAGCACGTTCTTGCTTCGAAAAAGTGTCCGATAATACACGGATAAGCTCGTTAATACCTGTCTCTGATGATAGCATTTCAGAAATAAATGCCGACTTTTTTGATGTTGTAAGTTCCATTGTTCTTGGTTTTATTTTTTCTTATCTCAAAGTTAAGGACTAATGGGGCTTACACACTTTTTTAGGACAGTATCAAACCCTAAAACCGTACCTATCCGATGGCATCAATACAAAACAATCGGCATACGATTTCGGTCTCAGATCACCCTTTTTGGAGGGATAATTGCGAGTAAAATCCATAAAATCCGAACAATAAATCATATCCAAAAGACAACATAAACGACGCAATGCACAGCTCTCCTACATGGATAACGTCAAGAATATCAAAAACCTGCTTCGATTAACATATTGATTACAATTATGATTTTTATTAACTTTGCAGCCCCTCAAATCAGTTTAAAAAACATCAATACAGAAAGATTGTTAATGCGATCAATTATTATCTCACTGTATTTGCTCCTTACCCTCTCGGCAACAGCTCAGGAGAGTGTCGATCAGAGAGTTCGCAAAGTATCGGCAGATGCAGTCAAAGCAAAGCTGAAAAATATATACATCCATCCTCGCTGGGCAGAGGATCTACCGTATATGTACTATCACTTGGACACGCCCTCAGGTCCGGTCAATTATGTCGTAGACCTCAAGTCCGGCAAAGTCTCCGAGCTGATACGAGACTACGATACCTTTGTCTCCGACTTTGAGAATCTCACAGGCGAAAAACTCCCAAGAGCGAGGGTAAGGCTGTACCGCCTTGACTTCCCCTCCGGCTCACCGGATATCTTTGTGGCCACATTCAAAGGCAAAAGCATCCGCTACGACAGGAGGAACGGCAAGATGTCTTTGGTCGATCCGTCCCGGACCAAATTGCTCTCACAGAAAAAAGCACGAGGCAAGCTGACGAGCACCGACTCTCGCTACACGATGGTTGCCGAGGGGGCAGACCTGGCTCTGAAGGACAACCATTCGGGAAAAGTCGAGCGCATCACCTTTGATGGAGACTCCTATTTCAGTTACACCTCTTCGTCCGATGGGAAGGTGAAACCCAAAGGCTTTTGGGTGGGCGACAAATACATCGCCCTACTCAAAGAAGAAGGAAAGATACACAAGATGGGGCTGATACGTTCGCTCACAAAATCGAGACCCAAGGTGATCACATTCAACATGTCCATCCCCGGCGATGCGGCAGTCCCCCAGTATGCGATCTACTACTTTGACGCTCAGAAGAAAAGAGGAGCGATGCTCGATATCGACAAGTATCAGGATCAAGAGGTAGTGCTGGCGCCATTCAGATGCCAAAAGTCCCTCTACTTCACCCGCGTCAATCGTAAAGGAGACCGCATCGACCTATGCCGGATAGATCTCGGTACCGGCGAGGTACACGAGTTGCTCAGCGAAGAGTGTGCCCCACACTACAACCAGACGCTATTTGACTATCGGGTCTTTGACCAAGGCAAACAGATCCTATGGTGGTCGGAGCGCACCGGATATGGGCAGTACTATCTCTATGACGACAAAGGGAATCTTATCCGAAGAGTCACGCAAGGAGACGGACTGGTCTGTGGGAGACTATTGTGGATAGACGAAAAGAGGAAGGAAATCATGTTTGTAGGGTATGGAGGCGAAAAAGGGCAACACCCGCAATACGCTCATCATTATCTGGCTTCGCTTGACGGATGCAGACAGCGTTGTGTCAATCCCCAAGACGGACATCATGAGGTAGAGGTGTCTCCGGACAAGAGATATGCCCTTGACAAGTGTTCACGTATGGATATGCCTCCGGTCTATTCCATCATCGACCTGCACCATCCCAAATCTCCGGCCAAGATACATGAGATACCCGCGACAGAGGCCAAGTCCGCAGGCTGGATATCTCCGACCCTCATCACAGTGAAAGCCGATGACGGCAAGACCGATCTCCAAGGGCTTATGTATCTCCCCTCGACGCTCGACAAGAGCAAGTCGTACCCGATCATCACCTATGTCTATCCCGGGCCGCAGACAGATATGATGCCTTTGGGATTTGAGGTGGATGAAAACGCCAATCAGTCCCTTGCCGAGACGGGCTTTGTCGTCGTACAAGTGCCATCGAGAGGTTCATCACCTCTGAGAGGGCACGAGTTTTACAACTACGGCTACGGAAATCTCAGGGATTATCCGTTGGCAGACAATAAGTCGGCGATAGAGCAGCTGGCAAAAGTCTATCCCTTCATCGACCTTGACAGGGTCGGTATCTATGGGCATTCTGGCGGTGCGTTTCATGCAGTCACATCACTGCTGACTTATCCCGACTTCTACAAAGTGGCTGTCGCAGCGAGTGGCAACTATGACAATAATATCTACATACGCTGGTGGGGAGAGAGTTTTCACGGAGTGACGGAAGAAAAAGACCCAGAGACGGGCAAGATAAAGTTCGTGTGCAAAGTGCCGACGCCTCTTGAACTCGTGCACAACCTCAAGGGGCAACTCCTCCTGATGACGGGGGATGAGGACAAAAATGTCCCTCCATCATCGACTTACCGACTGGCCGATGCCTTGATCAGAGCAGACAAGCACTTCGATATGTTTGTCTTTCCGGGCAAAGATCATCAGCTCGAGAGTCCTTATTACTTTGATAAGATAAGGCGCTACTTTGTCAAACACCTTCTCAAAACAAATTCAAAAAAACACAATAACAACAGTATATATTCTACACAGTATGATAACGAAAAGTAAACTATCAATCTGCCTGCTGTGTCTGCTCACCTTTGGGGCTATCCCGACCCTGCTCTTTGCCCGGGAAACTACCCGGGTGATCAAGCCTGAAACCAAGAAAGTGAGAGTCACCGTCAAGGATAGCGACGGGCAGCTCCTCCCGGGAGCCTTGATCAAAGCGAAAGGGGGCAAACCCGTGCGCCCTACCGATATCAATGGTGTAGCTGTCCTCGATCTGAGCAAAGGCGCAGTCATCACAGTATCCTACACAGGCATGGAGACTCAGACCCTGACCATAGGGGACAAGACAGACATCACCGTCACGCTGAACTACAAGTCCGCAGTCCTCGATCAGGTCATCGTGACGGGGTATTCGACAACGACGAAAAAGCGTACGACAGGGTCTGTCGCGGTGATAGACTCCAAAGAGCTCAATCGCAAGCCGATGGCAAGCGCCGACCACTTGTTGCAGGGTGTTGTCGCGGGACTTGATGTCAAAGCGGTATCGGGACGCCCGGGAGAGGCTGCCAAGATCCGGATACGTGGGATCAATACCATCACTGGCAGTGCCGATCCTCTTTGGGTAGTGGACGGTGTCCCCATGCAGAGAGACATACCTCAGATATCGACCACGGAAATAAAGAACGGGGACTTCAACAACATCTTTATGAACGGGATAGGAACCATTCCGCCCAATGACATAGAGTCCGTCACCGTCCTCAAAGACGCTTCGGCAGCAGCGATATACGGTTCTCAGGCGGCCGGCGGGGTCATCATAGTGACAACAAAAAGAGGCAAAGAGGGCAAGATGAGTGTCAGCTACTCGACCAATTGGACATTGGTATCGGCGCCTCCGAGGGATGCGCGTCTGATGAATTCGAGGGAAAAATTGGCTTTCGAACAAGAGCTTTGGGACGAGTTTTCTGCCAAACGTAAGGAAAAAGGTGAACGCTATCCGGTGATAGGCATCGTCGGTGCCATACGTTCGGGCGCGGGGATATACAAAGGATGGGACAAGGCTCGACAAGATGAGGAGATCAAAGCACTTGGGGAGCATACGACAGACTGGTTTGGAGAGATATTCCGAAATGCGCTGTCTCACAGCCATCACCTGACTCTGAGCGGAGGGGAAAAGAAGATAACCTACTACACTTCGGCGGGATATTCGCGTGAGGAGGGGCTCGTCAAGCGCACCAATGCAGAGCGTTCGACATTTAACTTGAAGCTTAACCTCAAGCCCATCGACAGACTGAAAGCCGACCTTTCTGCAGATCTCAGTTACCTTAACTCCGATGGCTCGTCGCTTTCGGTAGATCCATTTAGTTATGCGTACTTCGCCAATCCCTATGAGAAACCTTACGACAGCAATGGTAATTATCTCGCTGACAATACTTACTTCTCGCTCCTTCAAAACTCAGGGATCAAGCCTCCGTTCCAATTGCCTCCCAACGGCTTCAATATCTTCAGAGAGATGGAGAACACCCACAGCACCACAAAAAACTACACCGGGAACATCAAAGCAAGCGTGTCTTATCGCTTCTCCGATCACTTGAGCTTTGACGGTCTGGCATCGGTAGGCTTTACCAACAACACTTCTGAAAATGTCAATGGCAAAGATACTTACACCGCATGGTTGGACAGGCCGTTCGATATCTTCTCTTCGTCATCCACACGTCGCTACGGCTCGATAACTCAGACCTCCGCGACCAATACAAGCTACATCCTTAGAGGTCAGCTCAACTACTTCAACACCTTTGCCAACAACCATAATGTAAGTGCCCTTATCGGGTCGGAGATACGCTCTCAATATGCCAAGAGCATCTACGAAAAACGCTACGGCTACGATCCCGTATCCGGCAACTCTTCGACTCCGACACTTCCCCCTCAGGAAAAATACTCGGAAAGCGACCTCAAGAGATATGCAAACATCATTGATGGGCTTGCAGGTCAATCGATCTTCGAGTCGGCATTTGCATCGTTTTACTTTTCCGCAGACTACAACTACCGCAACCGTTATGTATTCAGTCTGACGGCTCGTACCGATGGTTCCAACAGTTTTGGCACGGCAAACCAATTTAACCCTACGGGATCTGTCGGTCTCGCATGGAACGCCGATCAAGAGGACTTCATGCAGTCCCTCAAACCCTACCTCAGCACCTTGTCGATGCGTATATCTGGGGGCTATACAGGGAATGTCAACAAGTCCGCTTACCCTTACTTTGTCATGAGGTATCTCCCACGCTTTCGCAAGACAGAGGACGACAACCTCCGTATCGGGCAGATCAAGACACCTCCCAATCCGAGGTTGAGATGGGAGAAAACGAGGGACATCAATGCAGCCCTTGAAGTAGGCTTCTTGGACGATAGGATCAAGGTTTCGACAGAGATCTACGACCGGTATACCACGGATGCCGTAACGAGTGTACCTGTCGTCACATCCAATGGCTTCTTGGATCAAAACTACAATACTTCCGAGCTTCGCAATCAAGGGATTGAGTTCACCTTGGGTGCAACGCTCCTCAAGAGCAAAGACTGGATGCTCAAGGCCTCTGCCAACATAGGCATGAACCGCAACAAACTCATCAAGTATGTGGAAGAGCGGCCTTCTTATCTCAACAAAAACATCGAGGGCTATCCCATAGGTTCTCTCTTCACAGGGAAAGTCGAAGGCATAGATCCTGTCCTCGGCGTGTACACCTATGAGCGTCGTCCCGATGCCAAGATGGAGACTCCGGAGGATAGACAAAACCCTCAGAACTATCTCTTCTACATAGGTACAGAAAATGCCCCTGTCAATGGTGGTTACTCTGTCAACCTGACTTACAAACAACTGTCCATGGGGCTGAGCGGAACATTTTCCACCGGCGGATATGTATTCAACGAAGTCACTCCTCCCGTGAGTTACAGAGACTTCATCGGTCTACCGGGAGACAGAGAGATGGTTCCCGATCACGTCAACGACCTCTATGGCTATCATGTCAATACTACCAAAGATGCCATCCGTCGTTGGACTCCGACCAATCCCATCACAGATGGCAGACCACGTATCATCGACCGCTATGGTGACCGTCTTTACCTCGATCAGTATATGGTTACGGCGAGCAGCATCACCAAGTCTTCCCGCCTCGAGAGTCTCTCGTACTTCAAACTCTCATCACTTTATGTGGGGTACAGCTTTGAGGGCAGTTGGCTCAAACACTTCGGCATCAGCAGTCTGAATGCTTCCCTCTCTGCAAGCAACCTCTTTATCCTGACCAATTACAGCGGTATAGATCCTGAGACTCCGGGAGCGGTATATCCGATTCCTCGCACCTATACGTTCGGACTCAGCGTAGGGTTCTAACCATCGCAACACGACGAAACACAGATCACAGATATGAAAAAAGTAATATATACCCTCCTTCTTTTCGTGAGCCTCTCCGGTTGCAGTCGCTACCTCGACATCAAGCCGTACGGAGTCACCGTCCCCAAGACACCCGAAGAGTTTTCAGCACTCCTTCAGTACCACCTCAACTTCATCGACGAAGGGAGAGACATGTACCTCGTGGGCAATACATCCAACTCCTTGTTTATGGATATGTATGCCGATGACTTCGAGTCTGCACTATACACGACAAGCACCAATCTCTTGCCGATCAGCATCAAAGGAGAGCTTGAGATCAACTACAGCAGGACGACACCCTACCAGACTCTGTATCAGATCATCAGAGACTGCAACATCGTCATTTCAGAACTTGGCAACGATGGTTCCGACCTTGCACGTACGATCTACGGCACGGCTTACGGCATGCGCAGTGTGGCATACTATCAGCTCATGCGCCTCTACTGCGAAGCTCCCGAAGCCGGACGTTTCTCTTCGCAAAAAGGTCTCCCCATCGTGCAGGTCTATGACATCGAAGCACAGATCCCCCGAAGCGACCTGCAAAGCCTCATCAACTTCATCGAAAGCGACTTTGACAAGGCACTGAGCTACAATGTCACAGATGCTTCGTACTACTTTACGGCAGAAGTCATCAAGGGTTACAAAGCCCGCCTCTACCACTGGACACAGCAGTGGGAAAAGGCTCACGAGCTCTCGAAAGAACTCCTTGCCGCACATCCCCTCCTACACGCTTCGGCATTTGCGGAGATGATCAAGGAAACATCCCACAAGGGTAATTACCTCATCCGCAATCCAAGGCTGATCTACGACCTCAACGATGACAACCGCATCGAACTCCTCTCAACACGTCCGCTCTCACGTCGCTACACCGCTCTATACTCAGGCGAAACGGAAAAGGACATACGTGCCAAGATCTACTTCGACACCCGACGTATAGTGAAACGTTCGGTCTCTGCAGGCTTACGATCGGCCGAACTCGCTCTCATCTTGGCAGAAGCTCTCTATCACATGGGGCAGGAAGCCCAAGCCCTCGAGGTCATCAACGACTTCAGAGCCCACCGCATAGAGGGACACACGCCCTACACATCGGCTACACTGCCCGAGGCATCACCCTTGGAGTACATCAAAAAGGACGCCATGGGCAGGGATGTCACTCCCCTACTCTCACTTATCCTCTCGGAGCGACGCAAGGAGTTTCTACTCGAGGGAGACAGATTTTTTGAACTCAAGCGCAACGGATCACCCGAATTTTGGAAAGCATACAACGGAGAGCGTTACGACATGCTGAAGTTCATGTACACCCTCCCGATCCCTCTCAGAGACATAGCTTTGCAGGAAAGCCTTGAGCAAAATCCGGAGTACGAAAACTTTACTCTCGGGCGCTGACGACAGCAAAACTTCATACAAAGACAATATGACACAGCATATGAAAAAATACAGAAACCTTCTCGGGCGGACAGGCCTCGCAGCCCTCGTTGTCATCATAGGCTTCACTGCTTGTGAAAAGATCGAAGAGGTACCACCTCAAAAGAAGTCCATCAACGATATCCGTATCAAGCTCCCCGACACGCCAAAGATCACCGAAGCCGAGCAAAAGCTCATCGATGAAATCAAGGCGGAGCACGAAGCAAGTACTAAAAAGAATAACAACCCTTGATCCATGAATATCAGACATTTACTCATATCGATCATTGCTTTTCTGACCCTCCTTTCCTGCGACAAGATAGATCGTCACGGAGGGGATATGCGTCCTCAAGTCAGCTTCGAAGCTCTGAACTTGAGCATCGAACAAAAGAAAAGCGTCAAGATACCCGTCAAGATACAGACAGCTCCCTCTCAGGAGATCAGGCTGCAATACGTGACAAAGGGAGACGAGGGCATCGAAGCAGACTTCGAGATCACACCAGAAGTCATCACCTTCGCCCCGAACAAGCTGACAGACACCCTCGTTCTCACCAATAAGTCCGAGCGACAAGACCCCTCTGTCCTGCACATCTATCTCGGGGATGTCCCCAAAGGCTACCGCAAGGGGATAGTGGACTTCATACGCGTGGAGCTGCAAGGCAAGAGACCTCAGACCATATCCTTTGCCAAGGCAGAAGATATCCTCTTCAAAGAACGCCCTTACCCGGTCACTTGGAAAGACGAAAACGGTCGCAACAAGAGATTCAGATCTCCGGAAACTTATCCCATAGAGATAGATACGGAAGGTAGTACGGCGGTCGAAGGGGTACACTTCACATTCCCTCAAGGGAAGCACATGGTGTTCAAGCCCGGTGGACCGAGAGGTATCGGACACCTCCACGTGCGAGCACTCAAACACGATCCCAATGCCAATACCATCAAGATCAAGATCCCCCACACAGCAGGAGTTGCGGGAGGTGCGCAGGGCTCGATAGTCATCAAAATCACCGAGCCAACGGATCTGTCAGGGACTTGGATGTTTGACAAATTTGTCAATGAGTCCGACTTTGTAGACACCGCGGGAGAAGTGGAGACCGAAGAGATCAAAAAGATCACCGGAGAGGAGGGCGACAGACTCGTGATCACCGGTACTCCGGGCAGTCATGTCATCAAGCCTTCGTTCAAGGGGACTCTCCGCCACCTCTTTGCAGGAGAAAACACAACGAGGCTTGAACGCGAACTCTTCATTTCCGGTAATACCCTCTATCTTGGACTCAAAGTAGACAACATCAATGTCAATATATCTCCGTTGTCCGAGAAGGTACGTACAGCCGAAATAGGGTTCTCAACCGTCAAAGATGAGAAAACCGGCGAAGAATACCTGTATATGGCAGTGTATGACCTCGAGCCGACCCACTACTTCAGCAAGACATACGCTTTCTTTGCCGGCCCCGATGTCAAGTTTCCCATGCTTGAGATGCCACCGACATACAAGTTCAAAAAACTGAAGTAGAACCTTCCGAAAAAGGTTAGACAACTTGAAGAAACAAGGTAAAGAACTTGCGATCGCAAGTTCTTTACCTTGTTTTTTTACCTTCTTATGGAATTTTCAAGCTCGAACCATTTTATTGAAGGACAAAGTAAATGAGCTGAGGACTTTTTATTGCTCGCATTCGCATCAATAAAGAATACTCACTTGATCTTCCACAGGAGCACTCTTTTGAGTGGAAAAAGGGGGCGTTCTATCATCATTTTCTTTTTTGGAAAGAGGTATTTGTTTCTACATCCTTCATCCCCGTTTCTTTTTCTTGTTGGCTTCGTGGCTAAATCTCCATCGGAAAGCCACCTCGACATAATTCCCTCCATGTACTTGGAAGTCCAACACTCCACGGACAGATTCTGAGAAAATTTCTACGTGAGTTTTCAAAATCTTACGTCACTTTTTTGAGGTCTGTACTGCCCATTTCATAATAAATCAGATATATTTGTACCGTCGAGACAAGTAACATCTTCCGAGAGCAAAATCCTCCGTTTTTGCAAGGAGAGACAAAAGAGGACATGCGAAAATGATAAAAATGAATGAAAGTACAATAACCCTAATAAGTGCAATGCTTGCGTTTATTGTTGGTTGTGTTAATGTCTGGGTGACTTTAAGACGGTCAAATAAAAATGCTTTTATTCGCACGATAACAAATGCCCGAAAAGAATATTTAGTAAAACTTCGGAAACAAGTTGCTGAGTTTTGTGCAATAGCAGATAGCGAAAATAAGGATCAAGATAAAATAAAACTGAGATCCTTGTCGTATCAGCTAAAAACACTTATGAATCCAAGTGAGAAATGGGATAAAGAGACTATCGAATTGATTGATGAGATTCTCCAGTCAGAAGACAAGAAGACGAAAATTGACGAATTTTTAATATCAATGCAACTTTGGTTTGCTCTTGAATGGGAGGGAATGACAGCGGAGAGCAAACATGGTGTCTTAAGTAAAAAACGGAAGAAAAAATTGCGAGAATCTTATTATAGTAAGCAAAAAGAGATGCGGGGAAAAGAGGGTAAGACAAGTTGTGCAGACGCTAGCAAAGAACAAAAGGACAATGATAAATGAATTTACAGCAGCATTGTACGGTGATGGGATCTATCCAATCCTCGAGTTCTGTTCACTTATAAACTTGCAGCGAAATTACTGAAATAACAATTACAGTGAATAAAGCCATTCTTTTTATTTTCTCAGGACTACCAGCAGTGGGCAAATCCACACTTTCGAAGTTTGTAGCAAAGGAATTCAGAGCGTTTTACTTGCGTATTGATACCATTGAACAAGGATTGAGAGACCTATGTCGTATCAGTATCGAGGGGGAAGGTTACCGCCTGGCTTATCGTATAGCAAGCGACAATTTACAATTGGGGAATAATGTCGTGACTGATAGTTGTAATCCTATTGAATTGACAAGAAATGAATGGGAAGAAGTTGCCGCCAAGAGTGATTGTCGTTTCTTGAATGTTGAAATAATCTGCTCAGATAAGTCGGAACACAAGCAACGAGCAATGCAGAGGGTTTCAGAAATCGCAAATATGAAGATTCCGACATGGGACGATATCAAAACCCGAGAATATCACAAATGGGAAAAAGACAGGATTGTTATAGACACAGCAGGCAAAACTATCGAACAATGCAAAACTGAACTAAAAACAAAGATAACCGACAGTCTTTCTCTAAAAAGAGGAAATCAAGCTCAGAAAACTATTGGCAATTCTCTGAAAGAAGTTATTTTGCAAAGGCTTTGTTACACGAAATTAGTGTATGGTAGAATCAACCGTAAACTTAACCTTCATCTCTCCCCCCAAGAGATCGAAGACTTTATAGCGTGTATTATCAATCGTACAGACGAAACTCATTTTCTTCAGAAAGGAAAGAATTATTATATCACCAACAATGCAGAAGGCTTTCGCATTACCATCAATTCTTTTACATATAGAGTCATTACAGCAGATAAAATATGAATAAATATTCAATGAATAAGAAAGGTGCTTACTCTACAATCCGGAGTAAGCTCTTTTTATTCTGACCTAATTTATATCCATCCTCACTACATCAACCTCTCCATATCCCTTACAATCCTTTGGTCGGAGATTTGGGCGTAGATTTGCCTGCCGGCAAAGGACGAATGCCCCATCATCTTGGCGATACTCTCTATCGGCATGCCTACCTCCAAAGTTGGTGTTCCGAAGCTGTGTCTCCCAACGTGGTAGCCCGGTGGAGTACAAATACTATACGCCAAGCCCAAGACTTTGAGGAAAGTAAGTAGTTTGCCTTTGCCCATCGTATCGAGGAATATCTTGTAATCCCCATTGCTCCTCTCCTTTGTGTAAAGCGAAAGTACCTGTTCCACTATCAGATGCAGGGATATCAGTCTCTCAATTTCTGTCTTTTGGCATGCCTCGCGGATAAAACTTACCTTGTTTTTTTACCTTCATCGAGACATTTTTTCGATCCACACACATTTTTTCGGATAAGCGTGCAAGGTTTGGGGGAGAGGAGGATTTTAGGGGTGTATCAACAAAAAAATACAGATCATGAACAAACTTATCTCACTCCTCTTTGCCATGATGTTGGGTCTTATGATGGTATCTTGTGGCAAAAAAGAGCCCAATGAACTCATAGGATTGGGCAAAGATACCATCAAACCGGGTCTGACCGAAGTCACTTTCACTAAAAAGGGTGGCTCCATGGATATCCCTACGGCGTCGGATGGATGGTGGGTCAACCAACAACTCAAGATAGGAGATCGCTACCTGTACGTGGGAAAAGAGCTGAAAGAGATAAAAGATAAACAGAGACGCCCTATCGGATATGAGGGGGAGTTCGGCAAAGTCATAAAAAAAGGTAACCTCCTGCACATCGAAATCAACTCGAAAGAGTCAAACGAAAGGCGCGAATACACCGTCTATCTGCAGGATGGTAACTTCTTCACAAGCCTTAAACTGATACATCAATAATTGGTTTTGGGGCCTTGTGCCCAAGTGATTGTAATTAAGCAATTTTCTCTTTTTCATTTTTTTCGTGACCGTTACAACCCGGTCAACTTTCAGGTCTGGATATTAGGAAAGAATAAGGTTAGGGGGAGGCAACTTAAATCTTGGTGATTTGGGTTGCCTCCATTGTTGTTAAAATTCACGGCATAGCCGGATTTTTTTTACTACCTTTAGCAAAAGGACCTCTACATAAGGATGGATCTCCGTATTTTTCCCGAAAAAAGATGCCCCATGAATAGAGGGCAAAAGAGAGTATGATGTATCTGCTGACATTTGTCCAGAATGGGCATGAGACACGTTTGGCACTGTTTGACAGCATGGAAGCCGGGCAGGAGTTTGTCCGCCGGATCCCGGGCTACAAGATCTCCGAAGAGGTGGGAGAGGATTATAGTTTCACGTATGAGACGTTCAGCCCCAGTGCCCTACCCGAGTACATGGAGATAGAGCAGAACGGTAACAGGGTGCCGATGAGTCGGTTTATGTTCAGAGATGAGGACGATGTCGAGATCATCTGGCAGGAGCTCCCCGATATGGCAAAGCCCGGACAGGGACTCGTAGACAGTCAGACCCTCGTGGATGCTTATATCATCGGTAATGAGGGACTCGAGGCATATATAGCTCAAAGGGAGCGAAACTATGAGAGAGTAAAAGCCTTGTTGGAGGGCAAGGGGTATGAGACGGATCGCAGTTTCCGGGGTTCGGAGGATGGCGAGGCCGTGATATTTAGAAAAAGGGGGGAGGAAGACTGGCATTTTCTCACACACATGGATCCAAGCTTTGTCAAAGAAGCGCCTGTGGAGGATGCCGCCTTTAAGACTTGGATAGAAGAATATCTGTGACCGCAGGCACTCGACAACGGTCGTCGAGCGTCTTTGAAACACCACAGATATACAAAGAGGGGAGGAGAGTTTAGTCTCAAGGACTCATTGTTTTTCCTTATATCTTTTTCACTTGGCAAGAGAGTTTGTTGGTCAGGCGCTCTTGTATGGATTTTTGATGAGAAAAGTGATCGGAATATTTCTGAATTCTTTTCTTGTCTCGGATTTGAATTTGTGATTAAACTAAAATCTTAGTGACATGAAAAAAGACTTCATCAAACTGGCAGCAATATTTGCCATACTGCTTGCCTTCGTGGCTTGCAGTAGAGGTAGGAAAAACACCGGAGAAAGGAATAAGGATGGTGCGCACTTGACGGGAGAAATGAGTGAATATGATATCCCATTCGACATCATGGCAGGTCTCATGAGTACCGATGGCACCAAGGCCATCATCCACAATCTCGATAACATAGAACTCCCCAAATATACCCACTGCATATCTGACGGGAAAGTCTATACCGTCAAATATCCGGGAAGGCAGGAAGAGTACGAAAACAGGCACAATAGCAGGATCATAGCGAGATACTTCGACCTGATACCGGGAGATGTGTATTCTATCATAGGAAGAGAAAAGAAAAAGGCGAAACGACCGAGAAGTCCGACAGAGAGCACTATGTACTGTTTTGCAATGAGGACTTTTTGACGGAGTATTCGTTCGTACCGATGGAGGAAGTTCGGGACTATCCGGAGGAAAAGACGGACAGCGAGCTGACAGAGGCTCAACGTACCGACATCAATAAAATAACAGAACTTGTCAAGGAATCTTATCAAAGTACCGTAGGCAAGTGTCATGTGCGCTCGATATCAGCGGACAGCAAACTGACAACGTATGTCGTATCTGTAAATATGACGGGAGCGACAGCTCTCGGACTCATCGTGTTGTCTGATGAGGGGAAACTATCAGTATACGAAGATTATGCTGAAAGGGTCGAAGGCGAAGAGAACTCTGTATGGAGAGTGGATGATGAGGGCGAATATCATGGGAGTTCTGCCCTTTTTGGCCTGAGGGACAAGGCCGGAAGATTGTCTCTCATGAGTGCCGATTACGGAGCTGAGGAAGTGACGCTGTATATATTGACAGCATTCGGAGATAAGATGAAGATGGCGGACACTCAATGGAATTTTCACACCGCACCTGAGTGAGGATAAGCAACGTCCAAATCCCGGGCACGTCCCAAGGGGCGAGAGTCAATCTCCACACCGCACTTGAGTAAAGTTAAAGAACAGCTTAAAAAGGGGGCTTGGGAAGTCAGGTATCAGTGGAGGAGTATCTCATCCTTCCCTCCCCAAGAAATTGAAATATATTCGGAAATGAAGAAGTTCACGGCCTCTCTGATATGCTCGTCGGGGAGGCCGAGCTTTGTCGCAAGCTCATGGACAGAGACTGAGGTGGAGCCTTGTCTACGCAACTCTGTCAATAACGCTTCCACAACATCGACACTTCGATAAGAAAGCACCTTGGGGGGATGTTGGCGGCAATAATCACAGAGGCCACAAGGTTTGGGAGAATCCTCTCCGAAGTATTTCATCAGCGTCAAGACCCGACACTCATCATCAGCTTTGATGTAGTCGAGCATACACTCAAGTCGTTTTTTCTCGCTGTTATATCGGCGCTCAAAGACTTCCTCTGTCAAGTACACACGCTCTTTGGGTAAACGCTCGACGGTATAGCGTATGTAAGTGGAGCGTTTACCGGGCACATAGTCAACAACATGCCATCGATCCAGATCTATAAGCGACTTGTAGACAACCTCTGCACTCAATCCCATACGCTGGCAGATGAGTTCCTCATCTATAAAGGCATAGTCGGTAAAGACACCTGTATAACTTCTCAGTATGGCTTCTATGATACCCTCATACACAGGCTGGTCTGTCTCAAAAAGGTTGTATAGACTGTTGCGCGAAACAAGGAAAATGAGGCGTGACGAAAACTCCTTATCTTCCATATACTCGATAAAACCTCCTATCGTCAAAAGGGAAAGCGCCGAAAGCACCTGCATCGCTTGGAACTTAAAGACATGACAAAACTTAAAGAGGTTAAACTCATACAACTGCCCTTGCCCTGAACCCTCGGCTATCTCAAAGAAATTACCCAAGGCTTCGTATATCCGCCTTACGGTATCCTTAGAGGGATAGCTGTTTTCCAGACGCTTGTACATATTGCGCTCATCATTATTAGGGTCGTAAAGCAAGACAGCAAACGAAGGATTATTGTCTCTACCCGCACGCCCGGCTTCCTGATAGTAGTTTTCAGGAGAAGTAGGGATATCCGGATGGATTACCAGACGCACATCATTCTTGTCGATCCCCATCCCAAAAGCATTGGTACACACCATGACGCGGGTAGAGCCCTGCTGCCACTCATTTTGCTTACGAGCTTTGACATCGGGACTAAGACCGGCATGATAATAGTCTGCCGAAATCCCCGCATCCGTCAGGAGGGCGGCATACTCTGCAGTCCTCTTACGGCTTCGAGTGTACACAAGCGCACTACCGGCAACATTATTGAGGATATGGAGGAGTTCGCGCGGCTTATCGGCAGTCTTACGTACGACATAAGAGAGAACCTTACGGTAAAAACTGCGTTTGAACAGCCGATGCCCCTCTCTGAATCCCAAACGCACCATGATGTCCTCCACAACTATCGGGGGAGCCGTAGCCGTTAGGGCAAGGACAGGCACATCGGGAACGAGTTTACGAAAATCGGATATAGCGAGGTAGGAAGGGCGAAAATCATAGCCCCACTGACTCACGCAATGGCTTTCGTCCACAACGACAAAAGATATATCGAGCATCGAGAGACGTTTGAGAAAGGTCTCGTTACCCAAACGCTCCGGCGATACATACAAAAACTTATAATCCCCATAAGTACAGTTGTCAAGCACTGTCAAGGACTGTCTGCGAGAGAGCCCGCTGTGGAGATACGCAGCTTTCAGGCTCAGAGACTTCAGCGTATCCACCTGATCCTTCATCAGCGCGATGAGGGGAGTGATCACGATACATAGTCCCTCGCACAAAAGAGCAGGTACCTGAAAAGTTATAGACTTCCCACCCCCTGTCGGCATCAGAGCCAGCGTATCATGCCCCTCCAGTATAGACGATATGACCTCCGCCTGCATAGGGCGAAACTCATCATATCCCCAATAAGTACGGAGGATATCTACAGGAGACTGTGTCTGATCGTATCTGAGACCCACGGCGCAAAAGAAATTACCGGTTGTCGAGAGAGGAAAGAAACGGTATCACCCCATTTCGGGGACATGGATATCTATGATGATCAGCTGAACCATCTTCTTTCCCATGCTGCTGTGCTCTTCTATATTATAAAGGATATCAAACTCCTGACCCTTGGACAAAGCCGTGAGAGCATCCGATTGGTTGTATGCAAAAGCCTGAAAGAAAGGCATCTCTCCCGGCATACTTACCACCATCTTCAGGTGGTTCTTTTTTCTACCCATGACACGCGGAGGCGTCACACAGACAACACCACGAGTACAAAAGACAGGCTTCTCGTTGCCCGGACCGAATGGTGCGAGCTTCTTGATCTGTCGGCGCAGCATGGGTGTTATCTCCTTGAGAGGGATCTCCGCATGCACACGATGACGAGGGATGAAAGACTCCGTAGAGAACGACTGCTCCGCCTTTTCATTCATCATTTTGATGAACTTATGGAGGTTGGACTTCTTTATCGTCATGCCGGCAGCATAAGGGTGTCCTCCGAAGTTTTCGAGTATATCCTTACAGCTCTCTATGCAGTTGTATATGTCAAAGCCTTCGGACGAACGCGCCGATCCACAGACCAATCCCTCCGTTGCATCGGTAAGGACGATCGTCGGGCGATTGTATTTCTCCGAAAGTCTCGAAGCCACTATACCTATCACCCCCTTGAACCAAGCCGGATCATAGACGATAATGACCTTACGGTCCTCTATGTCCGTGAAGCTCTCGACGATATTTTTTGCCTCGTGAGTGATCTCTCTATCCAGCTCACGACGCTTGTTGTTGTACTCGTCTATATGATGGCTCATAGCCTTTGCCTCCTTGGGCGTACGAGCCAATAGCAAGTCCACAGACTCCCTTCCGCTCTGCATACGTCCCGAAGCATTGATACGAGGGCCTATCTTGAAAGTAATGTCCGAGATATCGAGTTCCTTTGTCTTCAGACCACTTACTTCGATGATTCCCTTGAGACCGATGGCCGGATTCTGATTCAGATTACGCAGACCATGATAAGCCAAGATGCGATTTTCACCCACAAGAGGCACAATGTCCGCAGCTATACTCACCGCCACAAGGTCGAGGAGGTCATAGAGGGCACGCATATCCGAGCCATTGCTGATCGCGAATGCCTGCATCAGTTTGAATCCCACACCACAACCCGAAAGCTCATCAAAAGGATAAGTAGAGTCAGGCAACTTGGCATTAAGGAGTGCCACCGCCGGCGGCAACACATCATCGGGGACATGATGGTCACAGATGATGAAGTCTATACCCAACGAAGCCGCGTACTCCACCTTGCTGACCGCTTTGATACCACAGTCAAGGGCTATGATGAGCGAAAAGCCATTGCGGTGCGCATAGTCCACCCCTTGAGTAGACACACCACTGCCCTCGGCATAACGGTCAGGGATATAATAGTCGATGTTGGTAGTCACCTTGCGGAGGAACTTATACACCAGCGTCACAGCCGTTGTTCCGTCCACATCATAGTCTCCATAGATGAGGATCTTTTCCTTGTTACCTATTGCCTTGTTGATGCGCTTGACCGCCTTGTGCATGTCATTCATGAGGAAAGGGTCATGCAGGTCGCTCAGTTTGGGCTCAAGGAAGTGCTTTAGTTTTTCAGGCTCATGGAGGCCTCTCTGCACCAATATATCCGCCACGACAGGCAGGAGCTTACTGCGACTTCTCAGTTCGTTCGCAAGCTCTTTCTCCTCCGGAGTCAATGTCAGTATGTCCCACTCGTGGCTCATTGATAGATTGTTTCTTCTTTCTTACTGCGAGAATCCCCACAGGCTAACCTCAAATGTACAAAAAAGAAATGATTTGACACATTTTTGACACAATTGATATTGGGCCGAGAGGTACCCGGACCTCACTTTATCAGCCGACTGTTCCGACCCGCAGGTTATGGCTATCCTAAGACATCCGGAACACAAAGATAATGACATCCCTCATCACGGCGGTCGATTAGTGTCGGTTAGGAGAGATAAGGAGTTCACATCAAAAGAGTTCACAAGAATCCACAGAGACGAAGCCCTATTGCAAACTCCCAAAGCAAATAGGCGGCAAAACAGAAAGACGGAGAGACGGAGAGAGGGACGACAGACAGAAAAAAAGACCGCAGAGCGAAATATTCGCCCTGCGGTCATATCAGGTTCTCGTATATATGAGAGATACTATTACTTCACTTCTACACGGCGAGCCTTTACAGAAAGAGCAGCCTTGCCGGAAAGACCATCGTCCTTACCCATACCCTTCACAGAAAGGCGAGCAGCATCGATACCCTTGCTTACAAGATACTTCTTCACATTTTCAGCACGCTTGATAGAAAGCTTATCGTTGAGGGCTTCAGTACCTGTATGGTCACAGAAACCGATAACATCAACAGAAAGCGTTGGGTTAGCGTTCAAGAACGTTACCATTTCAGCAAGTTCCTTAGCATACTTCTTCTTGTTTACAACAGCGCTACCACGTACGAAGTGGATGCTTGGAAGGTTTACTTCTACCTTTTCAGCAGCCTTGCGAGCAGCTTCCTCTTCGAGACGACGTCTTTCAGCTTCTGCCTTTTCGCGAGCGATACGCTCAGCTTCTGCCTTTTCACGAGCAAGTCTTTCAGCTTCTGCCTTTTCCTTAGCGATGCGTTCAGCTTCAAGGCGAGCAGCTACGCGTTCAGCAGCCATCTTGTTGATTGTACGACAAGTAGGAGCGTAGATGATGTTGTCCACCTTGTCGCTGTTACCGATCTTGTAGATAAGACCGAGACCGATCTGACCTACTACAGCGTGTCTGAGCTTGGTGTACTCTTCGTGGTTGATACCATCGTGACTTGCGTTATTTGCGATCCAAGCAGCACCACCCTTAAGCAAGAGGTCAAGGTGCTTAGATGCACGGAAACGGATGTCAAGGTCACCACCAAGACCGAGAGTAAGGTCTTGACCGATCTTTGGATCGCTGTACACCTTATCATCAGAGATCTTCTTTAGTTCAGGCATGAACTTTTGTAGGTAAGCAGCAGGGCTGAGTACCACAGCAAACTTGCGATTAGCAGAGCTGCTGAATAGAGGTGCGATATTGAAGTCAAAGTGTAGACCTGCACTCATGTGAGGTATAGAAGCATACAATTCAGAGAACTGCATAGAACCCGCAGGGTCAAGAGTAACCATACCATTAGGCTTCACACGGAACACATCCTCACCTTTCTTGTAGCCTGCATCACCCTTACCGTATTGTCCGGTCAGGCTGATACCGAAGAATGGGTTGAATTGGTAGCCAAGTTGCAGACCTGCCATATAACCGAAGCGAGTCTTGTCGTGACCCAAAGTAGCCATGTCAGCACCTTGGAAGAAAGGAAGACCACCATAGACACCGATAGTCCAGTTAGAGTAGTCCTTTTTGATCTCTTGACGGATCTTATCAGCCTCTCTCTTGATTTCATCAGAAGTCTGAGCAAAAGCGACAGAAGAAAAAGCAAGAGTTGCAGCTAATGCAAAAATTGTTCTTTTCATAATCAATAAGTTTTTAAGTTACCATTCATCAATTATCGCTTGTAAATATACAAGTAATAATTCAATTAGTAATCACTTTATAAAAGCAAAGGTGCCCAAGTGGACACCTTTGCTATGGAGTCAGATCATTCGTCTTATGTATTTGACATACCGACGGATGTCTTTAGTTGTCTGAATTAGTTGTCGTCCGGAGTACCAGGAGCAACCTTAACAAGGATCTCTTGTGGAGACTTGATAACACCCCACTTATATCTTGCAGTTACATCCAAGAAGATCTTGTATTCCTTATTCACAGGTGTACCGGAGTTGTTGTGGTAGCGGAGGTGAGTAGGATTTTCTTGAACTTCAGTAAACTCATAAGGCTTAGAAGCAGTATTAGTTACCTTAACCTGTTGTAGGATACGGCCTGATGGGAGGTTACCGTCTCTGTAATCTTCATCAGTGACAATGTTGTTACCATCGATATTCTTAATGTTAGTCTTAGCTTCCTTAACATTGAACACCAACGTCTTGACAGCGTAGTACTTCCACAATTCCTTGTCGTAAGACTTACTGTTATCAGCAACAGGTTGCTTATTCCAGTCTGTGAATGTGTACTTGTCAGAAAGCTTACCTGTGAACGAACCTCCGATCTGAGCGTCTACCAAATAACCGAGACTTTGACCCTTAACCTTTAGAGGTTCGATGAACTTAACATCATATCTCTTAACAGGAACTTGGTTCCATTGGTTATACTCTGCAACAATCATCACAGGAACAACCTTACCTACAAGATTGATAGCAGCAGGTGTACCGAGATCTGATGCACCATCAGTAGCTTCAGTGTTAGTCTCATGGAGACGGATAAGAGCGCGAGCTTCATCTACTGCACCATGAACGTTATCGTTCACAATGTTTTCTGGATAGCTGTATGGAAGAGAAAGGTTCTTATCCTCATTTGTATCAGCCTTAACAGACAAGAAGTTCAAGATAGATGCAGCGTAGTTTTCGTCAGTTTGGATAAAGTCCTTATTTGCTGGATCTGTTGCAGGAGCAGCATCCTTCCAAAGTCTTGTAGCCTTATCAGATACTACATAACCCTTGAGGTGTTTGAACTCACCGAATCTGCTTTCATCGAATGCGAAGCGAACCTTTGCACATTCACGG
This sequence comes from Porphyromonas sp., assembly GCF_030529325.1. Lineage (GTDB taxonomy): Bacteria > Bacteroidota > Bacteroidia > Bacteroidales > Porphyromonadaceae > Porphyromonas_A. The sequence goes on from NZ_JAUMXC010000032.1 coordinate 20,870, forward strand.
ATGTATTGGATGAGCTGGTTGACGTTAGCGACCTTCTTACCCTTGTAGATAAATCCGTTTACAAGGTCAGTTTGGATGTGGCTATCACCAACAATATCGTAAGGAGTATGTCCATGAACAAAATAACCATCGTTGTAATCTACATTATCGTAGTGAGTCTGATCAGACACACGTGTCTTATCACCTGTTGCAGAAACCGGTGTATAGACAAGAGGATTAACCTTGAATTCCTGACCCATCTTACCGTCAGACCAGTAAGTTTCTTCGTAGTTGAAGTTTTGTTCTGGAAGCTTAACAACAACCTTGAAGTCATGTGTCAAGTGAAGTTCCTTTAGACGGTCGTAGAACTTAAACTTAAGGATGAATTCAGCCTTGCCTGTTTCAACGATGCTACGGATGATTTCTGGTTGAAGTGTCCAAACGATGTTGAATGAAGTATTACCAGCATTTTGCTCTGGAGGAAGGACATCTGTCGCAGTGCTTTCAGCACCCTCAGGGACATAGTACAACTGAAGATTCTTCCAAGGATGAGGCTTACCTGTTTCTTCGCGAGTAGACATTGTTGCACCAGCATAATCTGCAGTGAACTTACCATCCTGAACGATGTATTCACCGTTCTTAGTCAAGCTAATGATTTCAAGACGAGTATAGCGATCAGTGAAAGTAGTTTTAGCGATACCGTGCTTTTCTTCAGCTTGTCTGTAGATGTCTTCGTTCATCTTCTGCGTGTTAAGACGCAAGAAGTCACCCTTACAGTTCACATAGAAGTCTTCGAATGTAGAAGTACCGATGTGTTTAATCTTAGCAGTCTTGATCCACTTAACCTTCATGTAGCGTTGATCTACAACAGCCTTTGATTCAAGATCATAAAGAGTGACACGTATGATAGGTTCACGACCGATAGCTGTTTCAGAAGCGCCACCAATAGAGTAAACCTTGTTTGTCAAAACAGAACCTTCGAGCTTAGCGAACTCTTGTTGATCAGTTTGGTTTGTACCTTGGAGGTACTTACCCTTAGCCACCGCAAAGTGGAAACCAAGACCGTGCTTCTTATAGTCGAAGTCGTCATGGCTCGCCTTTGTTGCAACAGCCACATAATCCATCAAGTCATACGTTTGATCCCATTCAAGATCAAGGTCGATAAGTTGGTTTTCCTTTGAGTTGTAAAGAAGAGTAGAGTCAGAGAAGTGTGTAGGAAGACCCCATGCTAACTCGCCAGCATCTTTCTTTCCGTTTTTATCAGCATCCCAATAGTGTCTATCCGAAGGAGTATTGTCATAAGCGTAAGGCTTATACTCACTCGCACACTTATTGTGATGTGTAGCAGTGACTGCAGAAGGAGCCGCACCATTCATTGTGATGTAGCCGACTTCCTGTCCCTTAGCGATTCTGCTCTTGATAACAGGAGCAACATAAACCTCATCAACTCTGAATCCTTCAGAAACAACAGCAGGCTTTTCTGTAGCCGCCGCTTCCTCTGAAGTCCAATATTTCTCGGCGATAGGAAGAGTCAATGCGCCCATGTAGAACTTCTCAACTTCATTTTGATCTGTTCCGGTTTCACACCATGGATCAGAGGTAAACTCATTGAACCAATGCTCTGACTGATTAAGAGAGCTATTTACAGTCTTAACAACAGTCACTGTAAGTTTGTTACCCTCAAGTGTGTAACCCATAGGCTTGAATGGCTTATCAACACCTGTCTCACCAGCTTCTACCCTGAGTCTGTTCTTTGACACCCAAGTTTCGAATGAAGGTTGAGTGAAAGAAGCCTCAGAAACACGACTTGGGCTGAGCTTGAAGATGAACTCACCTTGGCTTGGCATGAACACCTTATCACCATTACCTTTATCTTTAGTTGCAAAGCCGAATGGCAAGTGATCAACGTGAGCCTGTGCCTTATACGCAACCCCAAGAAGTTCAGCAGCAGCGATACCGTTTATGTGATATGTAGGAACAAGAGCGATAGAAGTAACACGGTTACCCACGAATTCCTCTACTCTCTTCATCACCTTCTCAATTTCCTTAAGGAGCTCTTCTTTAGCCTTAGCCAACTCTTCCTTAGTTGCGCTATTTCTTTCAAGAGCTTCTACTCTCTTAACAAGAGCTTCAAGATCCTTTCTAAGTTGATCTGCTTTCTTGTGAGCATCATCTGCAGTCTTTTGAGCAGCCTCTGCAGCCTTTTGTGCCTTATCAGCAAGAGCTTCAAGCTCTGCCTTCAACTTAGCGTCCGCAGCAAGAGCATCTTGCAATGCCTTCTTAGCTGCTTCTTTAGCCTCGTCTGCAGCCTTTTGCGCAGCAGCAGCCTTAGCCTCAACATCCTTGATAGCAGCAGTAAGGTCACCCTTAGCCTTATCAAGATCCTTCTTGATACCGGCAGTCTGCTCTCTCAAGTTGTTGATGTCATCGTCATAGTCCTTACAGCCGGGAGCTGCCACAAGAGCAGCTGCCATTGCCATAGCCATGAACTTTAAAGAAAAATTCTTTTTCATGTGACAAAAATTTAATTGTGAGTAATAGTATTTATTTTCAATGTTGTAAACTAAATTTCTTCTCCCAATGTGAAATTTACCGATTTAAGAGGGCAAGACAGTCGTCACCGTCTCACTCTCAGCACCCATAAAAACCACCAAAACCGCACCAACGAAGAGCACTCATAAAACTCCAGAACATCCTAATCTACAAAGAGTTACTCACGACTCCAAGCATAAAATCAGTGACATTCCTCTGAAATACAGCACTTCAAGTGGCTATGTTTCATGACAAAGGTATAAATAAATCTTATACTAACAAACAAATCCACTACTCGTTTTGAAGAAAAAAAAGGTCTTCCAAGCTTTAATTATCAGCCTAATAAAGCAAAAAGCGAAACGGGATCGTGGGCTCATCACTCAAATATCCCTTATGTACATATAATAATATATAAAATATGTATGATCAAGAACAGACAGTGAGAATGTGTACTTTACATAGAGACTCATCTACTACATCAAGATCAAGACTCGGGTTGAGGCCAACTCATGAAATTGTCCCCATCGTCCTTTTTCTCTATGTCTTCAATCAGGGGCTGCTCACAAAAGATCATTAGTAGGGCCGTTCAACCTAAAGTTTTTTTCGACTCGAAATAAAGAGTATCCAAGTCTCGAAGCTAAGTTGTCCAACTTGGGACCTAACCTTAGACAAGCTTTATCATCAAGTCAGGCACCCTTTTCCCGAGTCTCATCACGAGTCTGAGATCAACGAGTAATTTTGCCATAATTCTTCATGACATGTAGTCTATCGAAAAGACTCTCTCTATAAGACATCCAGAATCGAACTACTATTTAATGACGTTTGACGGTAGTGTCCGAAAAAGTGTGTAAGGTTAGTTCTCCCTTTTTCCCCTGGGGCA
>NZ_JAUMXC010000033.1 GCF_030529325.1 Porphyromonas sp.
GGGGATCCCAAACAACCCCAAATTTGATAGTATTGGAGTTATTCCGCTCACGTACTACCAGCTCCTACACCCCAAAAACAAACATTTAGGACACTATTGATCTAAAACGTTTATTGTCAAAATAAATATCAATATTCCTCTTCATACCTTGGTATTTGGCGCGGGTTATGGCAGATCCAAAAAATAGTTCTGCATATCGCTCTTCAGTGAATGGATATAGATCTGAATCAGATAAAGTAAGGATCTTCTGAGATGAAGGGAACAGCCTTGTCTTCGCGGGATTATGGTTGTATGGGCAGACATCTTGGCAAGTATCACAACCATAAATACGCGTTCCAAGAGCCTTGTGCATATCCTCCGGTATATCCCCCCTATGCTCTATCGTCAGATAAGAGAGACATCTCCGAGCATCTAGTTCAGTGAGACTGAGAGCACCTGTAGGGCAGGCATCTACACATCTTGTGCAGGAACCACAAGACTTATTTATCGGTTCTGAGCGAGAAAAGACATGGCTTGTGAGGATCTCTCCTAAAAAGACATAACTACCAACCTTTGGGATGATGATATTTTTATTTTTCCCGATATGCCCTATACCCGTACGCTGGGCCCAATAGCGCTCAGAAATGGGTGCAGTGTCTATACAGACACGATAGGTGTGTTCTCCTACTTCGGATATTATACGTTCAGCAAAAGCTGTAAGCACCTTTTTCAAGACCTTATGATAGTCACGTCCATAAGCATACTTGGAAACCTGAGGTGCTGTCTCGGACTGTAAAGTAGCAGGATAATAACTAACTGCACAAACAATCATGCTATTTGCCTCCGGCAACAGCGTACGGGGATCATTACGGAGAGTACGATGATCCGCAAGATATGCCATATCGGCATGGAGTCCTGATGAAATCCACTCATCATAATGCTCCATACAGCGAGCATCGACAGGCTCATCAAGAGAAGCTATCCCTATGCGATCAATGTTGAGTTCTTCAGCTATCTTTTGAAGTGTCAGGGTAACATCATTCATTATCAACAATTATGGCAAGAGCGAAAAAGTATACCCTTCCCGAATCAGATAATCCAATGCCTTAGGTAAAGCATACCTGAGATTTTTCTCTGCCTTGATAGAGTCATGAAAGACTATGATAGACCCATCTCTTACATATTGTTTGACATTTTTCAATGTCTGCTCCGGCGATATTCTCTTACTATAGTCACGAGTAACGAGATCCCACATGATTACCTTGTATTTCTTACGAAGTTTCAAGAGTTGCCTTATGCGTAAGTGTCCATGCGGTGGTCTGAAGTATGAAGAATGGATCAGGTTATCAGCCTTTTCTGTGTTATCCACATAAGTTTTGGTCCTGCACTTGATCCCTTGAATGTGGTTGAAGGTATGATTGCCTACAGCATGTCCTGCATCAAGCAGTTGCTGAAATACTTCCGGATATTTTCGGACGTTATCCCCAACACAAAAGAATGTTGCCTTGATACCTCTCTCCTCGAGGACACTAAGAACCCAAGGTGTCACCTCCGGAATAGGTCCATCATCAAATGTCAGATAAACAACTTTTTTCCCTTTTTGTCGGATCCGCCAAAGGGCCCCGGGAAACCACATCCTATAAAAGAACGGAGGTCTTTCTATAAACATTACAAAAACCTCTTAATGATCCCCCATAAGAGAGCGGAGTTGAAGATACTCCTTCTCGTAAATACCAAATTCTGCTCTGTACTTCTGATCCAAAGCTCCGTTTTCGCCATTGAGTCTCAGAAGTTCATTGACAATCATCAGGTGCTCTTCAGCTTCACGAAGAACAGACAAGAATGTCGTTGTATTCAGACTGTAATACCACTTGAGAGATCTTAAGCTACTCTCAATGATTGCAGATGATATTTCTTCTGCCTTAGTGATTTCTCCCGCCTTATACAGTGAAGCTATGAGAGGGATAGAAGACAAGCTATGAGGAACAGCATCAGGGTTTATGGCTTTGAGAGACAAAGCCAATACTTCTTTAGCCCTCACAGTGTCTCCTCTCATCATCAAAGCGTCGGCTAAAGGAGCAAAGATCATACTTCTATAAGTTTCGCAAGTACGACGAGAATTTTCGTCCATATACACGCTTGGAGAGTCTGCCCCACCCCAACGGAACTTATTCATGACATTGTCATACATGCGCTCAACATCTATCTCTGTACCCGTTCCCTTAGTACGGAATGGCATCACTTGATAAGCCATACCGGTCTGACGGAAATTTGGAGTCATACCTATTCGCTCTGAATCTCCTACAGTGATACAGTAATAGAACGGGCGTGTCAACTTAGATTGATCAAGCATATTCAAAATGATCAACTCATGCTTGCCCAAATACTTCTTGTGAGAAAAGTCGAAATACATCTTATTATCTCCTAACAATACAGAATCGGAAGGATATATGATCTTCTCTCTCACAAGATCCGTGGGACTGTATGATATGGAGAGTTGAGTAGCCGGAATATGATCAATTTCCTGAGCGATATCAGGAATTCGTTTGAGTCTTGGGTCATCCGATGATGCATAGTCGAGAGCGTTTGTAAGTTCAACTGTATCTTTGAGCATAGGCAAGATATATACTAAAGACCTACGTTCACCGCCATACTCTTTCATTCCCCAAGAGATTGGTAAAGCTTTGGAGTCATATGCATCCTTTTTCATCTGTTCGATATACCAATCCGCCTGCAAGTAAGAAGTGTTACACACACGTAGGTCTGTCCTCACGCCTTCGACTTCTTGAGCATACCAAAGTGGGAAAGTATCATTGTCGCCATTACAAAAAATTATACCATTCGGATCACAAGACTCAAGATAATTTCGTCCAAAGTCAGCCGCCAATCTTCTTCCATGACGATTATGATCATCATAATTCTCCGCAAAAACAAGTCCTGTGACTCCCAAAGCCAAAACTGTCGACAAAGCAGCTACTCCCGCAGAACGCTTCTTGAGATATCGCTCTATAATACTATAGATAGCGGGAACAGCAAAACCGATCCATATAGCGAAGGCATAAAATGATCCGGCATAAGAGTAGTCTCTTTCTCTCACCTGATAAGGTGGCTGATTGATATAAATAACTATCGCGAGACCTGTCATAAAGAACAATGTCATCGTAATCCAAAATGCCTCCTTATTTCGACGCCTACCATTCAACTGATAGAACAAGCCCAACAACCCGAGTATAAGGGGGAGCATATAGTATCTGTTGTAAGCCTTATTGTTCTTGATAAAATCCGGTAGCTCATCTTGAGGGCCAAGGAAGAGTGAATCTATAAATGGTATCCCTGTTATCCAATTACCCTTGGTGACTTCCCCCTGACCCTGTATATCATTTTGTCGACCACTGAAGTTCCACAAGAAGTAACGCCAATACATGTAATTGACCTGATAAGCAAAAAAGTACCTTAGGTTATCTGCAAAAGTAGGTACCTCCACACTCTTGACCTTGCCTCCCTCATTGATATTCATCGTCCTACCAGTCATATTGGACCATATACGGTAACCATCGGGATAATGTGGGAGCGTACTATTGTATACTCGAGGGAAAAGCATATCCATATCATCACGATAAATAACCTCACGAGAAGTAGAAGGCACATATCTGTCTTTTTCATCCGGAGAGGCTTTTTCTGCAGGTTTCCAGACAGTGGACTCCTTGAACTTCATCCTCCCATTGTTGTCATACTCAGGAAGGGAAGCAAACGATGGACCATACAACAGTGGTTGCTTACCGTACTGATCTCTGGAAAGATAGTATCTGAGAGAAAAAACGTTGGAAGGAGTATTCTGATTCATAGGGATATCAGAATTGGCACGAATAAGGATAACACCATATGTAGAAACTCCAAGGAAAAACACAAGCATTGAAGCTGCCAAGACATTAATAGTCCTCAAGTGTAATTTTGAAGCCTTGAATAGGTACACAGCAAGAGCTAAAAGTATGACAGTAGGCACAACCCAACCTGAACCCATAAAAGGAATACCCATCAACACTACGGACATAAAAAATCCGATGCGTATGAGCATAAGATTAGCAGGCCTTCGCAATGTCGCGATATATGTACCAATGATAGCGACAAGCAACAGAATGATATGCAATACAAGGCCACTATTGAATGGCAAACCAAGGGTATTTACTGCGAACAGATCAAACCAACCGGCCACTTCAGGTACTCCTTGTACAATACCAAACATAACAATGGCAATGAGAGCAAACGAAACCATCATAGCGATGACACCGCCCTTGAATGTAGGATGATCATATCTCTTGAAATAGTACAAGAGTGCCATCGCAGGAAGAGCAAGGAGGTTCAACAAATGGACTCCAATACTCAACCCCATCAAATAGGCAATCGCAATAAGCCAACGATCAGAACCTTCATCATCAGCAACATCTTCCCATCTGAGCATCAGATAAAATACAAGAGCTGTAAAAAATGAAGAAAATGAATAAACCTCTGCCTCGACTGCACTATACCAAAAAGTGTCAGTAAATGCATAAAGCAAAGAGCCGGTGAATGCTCCACCAAGTGCTAGGATGACTTTGCTGTGGGGCAATTCGGCTGTAGGGGTATCCCACTCTCCGACCAAGATAGATCTACGGATCAGATGACTTATAGTTCTAAACAACAGAAAGATAGTGAGACCACTTATGATCCCACTTAGGGCATTGGCAGCCAAAGAGATAGTCGGTGCATCACCTGGGAAAAAGTGAGAAAAGAAATTGTAGACAAGCATGTAGAACGGTGCACCCGGGGGATGTCCTGCCTCCAGCTTGTGAAACGTAATGATGAACTCTGGGCAATCCCAAGAGCTCGCAGACTTCTCCATTGTGATGAGATAGACTACCGTAGAGAGGAGAAACACAACATAACTCAGTATGCGCTCCAAACTTTTGTACTTCTTCTGTAACATCGTATATCTACTTATTTTATTGCCGATCACCGATCGAATGATTACCATATTCAACACTTGTACTGAGTACAATACAAGCCTTGCAAATTTAGTAAAAATCATGCAACTATCTCAGACCTATCCGTGGGAGAACAGGGCAACCACATCAAAAATCTCGATAAAATACAAGTTGCTAATTTTCAAATGATTGCATTTTGAGGATTATATTCAAAGATAAAGAATACACTCAAAACTATGATTGATAATCAGACACTTACATTTTGATGCGGTTGCCCTGGGGGAGAAGGGAAAAGAACGGAATTATGGTAAGTTGAAAAAAGTTGTCTAACCTGATTGATCAAGGTAGGCAACTTCCAATCACAAGGTAGTGAACCTTATTTCGACAGTTCTTCACAGTCTTTTTATAGATGTATAGGGAAGAGGGGTAAAAGAATAACCATCAACAGGTTAGGTATAGCTCAAAACAATGAGGAAATGATGGTATCTGAAATGTCTATACCGGCTTGAGTTAAAGCCAAATGACCATCGCTCTTTACACAGATCAATCCATTAGAAATAAACGGGCTAAGCCTCTGAGCCAATGTATCAGTCTTAGCTTCTCCAAATCGGACTCGGACAGTGTCCAAAGAGATGCCATCAGAGGTCCGGAGACGGGTCATCAGGTATTCCTCAAATCGAATATCATCTGTGATATACTCAAAATTTCTCAAAAGAAATCCATGACGCAGAAAACTCTCGGTATAGTAATCCAAATCTGCCGGATTAGATGACCTCCATGGATCGGTATAACTGTGCGCAGAAGGACCAAATCCAATGTAAGTGATGTCGGCCCAGTAGGAAGAATTGTGGCGAGATCGCATCCCGGGCAGGGAATAGTTGGACACCTCATAATGTTCATATCCGGTCTGCTCAAGCCTTTTGCTGACAAGATGAGACATTTCCAAACTCTTGTCTTCAGGAAGCTGATCAAAACGTCCTTGCTCAAGAGCATAAGTCATCGGAGTCCCTTCTTCAAAAATCAGGTGATATGCCGAAATATGTGTAGGATAAAGTGATATGAGCGTATCAAGGTCTCGATTGAGATCGGAAAGGGTTGTATCAGGGATGCCGTAGATGAGATCCAATGAGACGTTACTTACACCCAAGTCTCTCACACTCTTGTACATCTCTATTGTTTCTCTGACAGAGTGACGTCTACCGAGAAATGCGAGTATCTTATCTGAAAACGATTGGGCACCTATACTGAAGCGATTGAATCCTCCCGATCGAATCAGATTTGCGACTTTTGTCGCATTATAGTCACCGGGGTTACACTCAATGGTGATCTCTGCCCCTTTGGAAATATTATAGGTACCTCTGAGCAGTGTCATTACATCGACTACCTGCCGATCAGAGAGCAGAGAGGGAGTACCTCCTCCCCAATAGATGGTATCTACACTCTGTCCTTCAAGTTCATATCGGCGCACCTCAATCTCTTTCTTCAAAGCTGCTACATAATCCTGCTGCTTCTTCAGGTTTGCAACGGAATAAAAGTCACAGTAACTGCATTTTGACACACAGAATGGGACATGTACGTAAATACCTGCCATCTAAGTACTTTTCAGTATCAATAAAAGACTAAATATCCTTGATGTCCGAAAGCTCTACAAGATTGTTGACGATGGCATAAATGGTAAGACCTGCCGGACTATGTATCTGTAGCTTCTTTGCGATATTTCGTCTATGAGTTATGACGGTGTGGGTAGAAAGATATAGTTCTGCGGCTATCTCTTTGTTGGTCATACCCTTAACAACACATACGACAATATCCTTTTCTCTCGGAGTAAGAGCATTCTCTTTGAGATCTTCCTGCTCTTCTTGCTCTTCATACAACAGTTTTTCAATGCCTTCGATAAAGTCATTTTCCTTATCAGTGAGCATAAATTTCCCATCATAGTTCCGCACCAGGTGTTCATCAAAGACTCCGGCACAGACAACGATGAAACGACACTCGAGCAGCCCCAAGCGCTCCTTGAGGAGAGGCAAAGCCACATCTCCTATAACGTTGGGAGAGGTGATCACTATGTCCGGAGCCTCTGATTTAAGGACATCCGGAAGCGTATAGACATCACTGCAAAGTATTAACTTGCTTTTAAAAGCAACCGTCTTTCGGATCTGCGCCTCAACAAAATTTTGAATCAATGTCGAAGGTATTGCGACAACGACTTTATATGTACGTGGGGTCATAAGCCTTCTGTTTGAGTAGTTATTTTACATAAACTCCTTCTCCAACTCTATTATGGCAGGGGTGAAGATAAAGTCCTCGACATCATTGTGATCTTTAAGTTCTTCTTCACACGAGAAGATGTCATGTAAGACAGTGTTGAGTTTATAACCACTTTGTGCTGGATAGTATTTGATTAATATATTCTTGAGCTCCATCATCTTTAGCTCTACCTGATCATGCCTGCGACGGAAGATCTCGATAGAGTACTTGGAATCTTTCTCTCCCTCAAGTAACTTTTCGACATAAGGGAAAACATACTTGTTTTCGTATTGCATGTGCTTATTTACCTCCTCGACATATTCATCATAAAATCGACGAATAGCATACGTAACATCAGGAGGACAACCTTCAATTGCGGAAAACAGATTAAGCCTTATGGTAGGTAATCGATAATCCAAGAAATAGTTATGTGAGTTCTGCAGATACCTTATGATAAGAGGCATCGACAAAGATCTATGAAGGTTGGAAGCAGACTTTCCCTCTCGATACAACAAGAAATTTACAATGAAAAGAAATGTTTTCTCATCGACGTCGTTCTCCTCACATATCTCTCTTATCGTTTTCTCTCCGACCCCCAACGGGATCTCAAACCTAAAAATTAACAGCAGCATGTTGTAATTCTCGCTTATGAGATCACACATCTTTGTGCTGGGGGTATATGTTTTTATCTTCTGCATATTATCAAATTAGTTTCTTTTATGTCAGTTTATTACAAATGTACGAGAAAAGGGCCTTTCAGCAATTCATGTGAAATAACTAATATTAGGTATTTTCCACCGAATATTGATCCAAATAGAAATGCTCTCCGTCCCAAACTCCATAGCTAAAAAATGTCAGCCAATCTCCTAATACAACAATCCTTGCATCCCGTGACATCATAAGATCAAGCATGATGTGTCGATGTCCGAAAATAAAGAAGTTTATATTGTCCTGTTGATTTTCCTTCAAATACTTTTGAGCATAATGTACCAAGTACTCATTCTTTTCTCCTTGATATTCATTGTACAGCTTATGCCCCTGCAGTTTCAATCCTCTTTTACGACTTTTCAGTGAAAGAGCATGAGCTAAACCTACACTCCACCTAGGATGGATCATCGCATATAGACGTTGACAGATCCTTGAATGAAATATCTTACGAACAATCCTAAATCCCTTCTTTGTGTAGTCAAATTCATCACCATGAGCAATATAAAAATTTACGCCATCTATATTGGTAAGCGTGGGAGTTCTGTGGATCGTTGCACCGACTTCGCTTTCGAGATAATCAAACATCCACACATCATGGTTGCCGGTGAAGATATGTATTTCCACCCCCTCGTCAGACAAAGAAGCCAATGTCCCTAGAAGCCTCACAAACCCCTTTGGCACAACATATTTATACTCAAACCAGTAGTCAAATATATCCCCAACCAAATAGATAGCTTTGGCATCCGTTCTACACATTTCCAGCCAAGAAACAAGGCGCTTCTCAAGCCCCTTGGGATCTTCATGTATCGGGGATCCGAGATGAATGTCTGATATGAAATAAGTCTTCTTCATTATGCAAAGCAGAGTGGATAGCTCATTTACAATTACAAGAATCCTAACTCCAACTTCGCCTCTTCACTCATCATGTCCCTGTGCCACTCCGGCTCAAATGTGAGTTTAATCTCACACTCCTTGACAGCTTTGACAGCTTCGACTCTCATCTTGACATCTTCAAAAATGAAGTCAGCAGCCGGACAATTCGGAGCTGTAAGAGTCATAGTGATTACCACTTTACCTTCTTCTTGTACATCAACATCATAAATCAACCCTAAGTCGTATATATTTACCGGTATCTCAGGATCATAAACAGTTTTGAGCATCTTTACGATCTCTTCTTCTGTTTGTAAAAATGTATTTGTATCTAATGTAGTCATATCTTATTTCTTACCTTTTTTATACTTATCAACGATATATTCAATAGCCTTACCCATAATACGATCTGGGGCATCCGGATCAACGTCAAAAATCTCATTGGCAACATAAATATCCGGATCGACTCCCCCTTCAAGACTCACCGTATCTCTATCATAGCCTCTCACAGCGGAATAACGCACTCTCCATCCATTAGGCAACTCTGACACAGCCGGGAGCCCTCCACCTCCACCGGAAGGGAGTCCTATACGAACAACATTTTTAGCAACCCTGACCTTAGAGAGAAAATCATTTGCAGCACTATAACAGCCACGATCTTGCAAAATTACGACAGGCTTATCTGTCCATCTATCTCCCTTACGTGGTGCTATATACTCAGGTTTCAATGGGGAATATGATCCTCTCCCCGGCCCTGTCTTATACGAGTAATAACCAACAAGATGTGTTTCATCAATGAAGCAGGAAACCAATGTATTTGCATTATTAACAAGACCTCCACCGTTACCTCGGATATCAATTATCAATCCTTGGCAATCATCCATAAAATTGAAGATAAATCTCAGATCTCCCAATGATGAAGCGAAACTTTCATAAAGTATATATCCGATCTTTACGTCTTTGTTGGAGTCGGCAACTCCCTTGACATACTTCATTCCTCCGGAAGAAAGATAATTTTTCCCCAATATCTTTTTCCGTATATAGTAGTTATATCCTTCCGTCGGATCACCCTGCCATGTATCGTATCTTCCAACATTAAAAGTAGAGATAAGATTCACATGCCCATCCTTCAGCTCCCTCAGCATCGTACTAAGCATGTTGAAAAACCGAAAATCATCTCCCTTGACGACTTCTAAATACTTGGCATAATGAGTATATATAGTATCCCAATCAACCTTCTTCTCCTCCAAATAGCAATAACGTTCATCAATAATTTTCCATAGAGCATCAAAATTGGCCTTATGATTTGTATTTACAGGCGTCTCCTTAACACAGCTACCAAGGAAAAAAAACGCACATACGAGTGCTATAATGTAAACAATCTGCTTCTTCATTCTGTGACTCTGTTATTGATGATATGAGTTCAATATATATTTTGATCTAAAGCTCTTTCCTCCAGCCATGCGCACCATATCAAAAGAGCATCCGATCAAGAAAAGAACATGACTCTGCTCATATTTGATCTTATTGACCAACGCACTATGATAGAGATGCTCGACTCCTAAGGAAACAGTGGTATTATGTATAGGAATATCTACAACAGCCCTTTGCCTGAAATTGAAACGTGAGTTGGGGAACACAGGGTACAGTTTGATTGACTCTCTGTTCTGATTAGAGATATAGTCATAGTATGACTGACCATACTCTGGGCTAAATGTAAGGTGAAAGAGAGACAACTGAGTTGAATAACCTATCATTATGGGATAGCTTCCAAACTCTGCTCTGTAGACAGCTCTCCCCATCAAGTCCAAACCTGTCGAAGCCTTGACATTAGCCACATTATTGGTGTTGGAGAGCTTCAAGTTCGTCCTTGCATTCAGGTTGAATAATCCTCCGGCATTGACTCTAAACCCAAACTTATCATAAACTTTGAAAAGAGGACCTACGGAATACTCGCCACCCAAATGGTATAAGACAGAACCATTGGCGGGATTGTCAAGTGGAGAGAAATTAACTTCTATATCTTGATACCAATGCCATATTTTAGTCCTTTCCGGAGCATCAATAAAGACTTTCAGCCTAAAATCCGCACCGGCATGAGTAAGGGGGCTCAGATACGAATCGGCTATCCTGGCTCGCCCCACCCCCAACATTACCTTTGTATGAGTAGTGTACAACACAGAGTCATACTTCCATGGATCACCATAGATGTAATCCTTGATCTTGTGATGCCATTTCTTACTCGTCGCTGGCTCTTGCCCCACAACGACCGTGACAGCAAGCAATGACAATCCCAACGAGAGCAATACTCTCCATTTTAGTGTTTTAAGCGTATGAATCATCCTCAGTACAATTAATTTACATATCTGTGTCGGAACCTTGCGGGTTAAAGTTCAACCTCTGTTGTCCGGTAACTTCCTCAATCAACTTAAAAGTTTCCTCTATGTCCTCGTCCATAGATGAAGTCGCCTCTACCTCCATAGCCTCGTTGAGATTTTCCTCGTCTTCGTTACTTAGGATGGGAACAGGCTTGGGATCTATTTCCTTAACTTCTATGACGTTATGGGAACTGACCCTCTTTCCTCTCACTCTTATACTACGTATCCCGACAAACTCATCAGCATCCAAGATCATTGTGGAGTCATTACCTTTCTCCGATCTCAAAGCGACCTCAAACCGTGGAAGTATCTCATCAGAAAAAACAAGTAACTCATTGTTTGGGTTCATGAGCATATTCTCACGTCTGTTTTCTTCTATGACAAAGCGCTTGATATATGACTCTTTAGACTCCTTGTCAAGGTAAATGAGTGTCCATACCTTTTCGGGATCATACTTCTCGATGATCAGTATATCTCTCTCATAATGATTAGTCTCAGCGAACGAAGTCGTATAGCACTCGCCATTTTGTAAGATGACCAAGATGCGATCTTCACCCAAAAACTCTCCGAGAAACTCACCTCTCTCATCATAATTGACCCTATTGATGACAGAGTCAAACCATATCATGCGACCACCCAGAGTAGAACTTCCCTTCTGCTTCAAAGACACCTTGTATATCTCTCCTTTGGTAAGGATATTTCCCTTGGAACCCCTACCCTTGATCAGTATCTGAGAGAAGTCCTTCTCAAACACCAATTGCTTCTGTTTTGCCTTGGGTTTGAGAACTACCTTTACCGTCTCAGCCTCCCCATTCGGATTGGCAGAGAAGTACAGGATACGAGAGCCTGTAGTCCCCATTGTGAGATCGTAGACTTTCTCCCTATTGACACTTGTGACATTGAACCTCTTGATGTAGTTGATACCACTCTTGCCATCTTTGTATATGACATTGTATATAGTACGGCTATCATTGCGGACAAACCTTGCCACATGGATTATATCTTTCCCAACGAAAGACTTCTCTGCGACCTTGACTATAGTATATGACCCATCACGCAAAAAGACTATGACATCGTCTATCGAAGACACATTGCAAACAAACTCATCTTTCTTAAGGGCAGTACCGATAAATCCTTCCTGTTTGTTGACATAGAGCTTTTCATTCATTTCCACAACCTTGACAGCCTCAATGGAGTCGAAACTTTGAATCTTGGAGCGACGGGGATAAAGGTCTCCATACTCATCGAGCAAGTCCTGATACCAATTAATGGTATACTTACGTATATTCTTCAGATGGCTATTGATCTTTTTTATCTCTGCCTCCAGCGACTTGATCAATTGCTTGCTTTTCTCCTCGTTGAATCTGAGAATACGAGCCATGCGTATCTCAAGCAAGAGCTTCAAGTCTTCATCCGTCACCTCACGTATTAGAGTATCTAAGACTTCCTTCAGCCGAATGCGTATGTGAAATAACGCTTCTCCTAAATCCTTTGCCTGCTCAAACTCAGGATCCTTATATATCCTCATTTTGATAAATAACTGCTCGAGCGAGACTGCAAGGTGTCGTTCCTGCACCTCTTTCAGCTGGATCTCCAACTCCCTGCGCAGATATACCATCGTGCGCTCACAGTTATCTTTCAAGACCTCGCTTACAGACAAAAAATCCGGTTTATCATCACGTATGACACAGCAGTTAGGAGAAATGCTGATCTCACAATCGGTGAAAGCATATAGGGCATCTATAGTCTTGTCAGGCGAAGAGCCGGAAGCCAATTGTATTTCAATATTTGCCCTTTCGGCGGTCTTGTCATCTATCTTTCTGATTTTTATCTTCCCCTTCTCATTTGCTTTGAGGATAGACTCTATGAGTGAGGATGTTGTACGAGAAAATGGGATTTCATCTATGACAAGAGTACGATTATCCTTCTTGATAATGCTTGCTCTTACCTTGAGGGCTCCACCCCTCTCACCATCATTATACCGAGATATATCAATCAACCCTCCGGTAGAGAAGTCCGGATAAAGAGTGAACTCCTCCCCGTTAAGATAAGAGACTGCCGCCTGCAAAAGCTCTTTTACATTGTGAGGAAGGATCTTTGACGAAAGACCTACAGCAATACCCTCCGCACCCTGAGCCAACAAAAGAGGAAACTTGACCGGCAGATGCACAGGCTCCATATTCGCGCCATCATATGATGGCTTATACTCCGTAATCTTATGGCTAAATAGGACCTTCTTAGCAAATGGCAATAGTCTTGCCTCTATATATCTTGCTGCGGCAGCACCATCTCCCGTCAAGATATTCCCCCAGTTCCCTTGGCAGTCAATAAGCAAATCCTTTTGGCCGATCTGCACCAAAGCATCTCCGATACTGGCATCTCCGTGTGGGTGTAATTGCATGGTATATCCGACGATATTTGCCACCTTGATAAGGCGGTCATCCATACGAGACATGGTATACAATATACGGCGCTGTACAGGCTTCAGGCCGTCTGTTATATGAGGGACGGCACGCTCAAGGATTACATACGAAGCATATGAGAGAAACCATGACTTGTACATCCCTGTAAGGATGTAGTTATGCTTGGTCTCCTTAACTTCTCGTTGTGACAGTTCGTCAAAGACATCAACTTCATCTTCAGCCCTGTCTAGATCTTGATCTGGGGGATATGTCATTGTTTATGGAATCGATATGGGGATAACATAGCACAAACCAAAACTCAACACCTTCCACAAGAAAGTGTCAAGTCTTACCGCCTTATCCTGAAAATAAAAAGAGCGGTAGGCGGGGTTCGAACCCGTGACCTTCGGCTTGGGAAGCCGACGCTCTACCAACTGAGCTACTACCGCAGTATCAAAAGGCTCCTAAATAGCCTCCACTACGTACAAAAGTAATAATTTTTCACACATATAGAACGAAAATCAGGTATTATCTCTACTCCGCATAATATTTTTACCACTTAATCTGAAGTCCGGATATAACACACTGCAGGAATCAACAATCATCCTGAGAAAAGACGGGTATACAACTCTCCAAATCAATGTGCCTACCTTGATGAATTAAGTTGTCTAACTTGATAAATCAATGTGCCTATCTTGATGTATCAGGTTAGACAGTTATTTCAGTCTTTCGAAGGATCAATAATAAATTCAATTGATACCTTGAAAAAGAAATAAGAGAAGCTGAGCAAGATCCGTCAATGCCTTTAAAGGAAACTCCACTTGAACACCAATGGAGAAAGAATCCAAAGGAGAATGTAGAAACAGCCCAAAGAAATGGCAATTTTGTCGATCCGTTGCTTTGGCTGGACAAATGGGTTCTTTACCTGAGACGGGCTTATCTTGAGGAGGGATTGACGACCATAGATATACAGTTGATATATCAACCACCCCAAAAGGATACCGACACAGATACCCGGGATCACATCAGTGATAAAATGAACACCGAGATATATCCGTGAATAAGCAACTGTGGTAACTACAATATACGCGGTGATTGTATACAGTCTGTTGCGAAAGAGTAAAACAGTGAATGTGGCAACGGAAAAGAAGTTGGTCGAATGACCGGATATAAATCCATAACTCCCCCCTCTGTAATCAAGCACTGTCTTGACAATCTCCATGGTCTCAGGATGATGGGTAGGTCTATATCGCTGAAAAAATGGTTTAAATATGTGCGAAGACAACTGATCACCCAAGAAAATAAGTAAGGCAATAGCAAAAAGAACCCACAGTATCTCTTTTGGTTTCTGCCTGTAAAACAACATCACAAAAAAGAGCACACCGTAGGGTATCCAAGGAAGTTTATCCGAAATCAGATACATCACAGAGTCCAGATAATACGTGTGAGGACTGTTCAACAGGAGAAAAATCTCCTTTTCTATCAAGACTAAATTTTCGATCATGTTAAAAGGGATTGACTTAATCGATCACTTCTGCACAAATTTATTGATCACCTCAATATCATTCTTTGCAACCCAACCTACAGTCTTATCAGGCAATAAGATCTCAGCAAAATTGTTTAGGGTTTGCAGTATCTCAACCTTCAATCCCGCATGGATGATAAAAAGATCTTCGGAGGACATATCCGGCGAACTTTTCACAGTGACCACTTCGGCCATAACTATCGCTTTTGTCGTATCATGTGAGAAACGATAAGACTTATATGCCATCGTGTTGGAAATAATGCTCAGGAAGAACAAAAATACGCTAAGATAAAACCCTATCATCTTCATACCTCGTGAAGTAGCCCAGAGAAAAAGTAAAAAGCATACTGCAGCAAGGCCAAAGAATATAATCCCAAGAGCCAACCATGTATTTAACATGAACCAGTGCGAAATAGCATCCATCCAACGCCCCAAAAAGAAAGTTGGCGCAACTGTGATCTTATCCAAAGTACGAGTATTAGCAAGCTCGATATTGTACTTGGTATCAGAATCGGAGGGATCAATAAGATATGCCCGTTCAAAAGCGAGAAGAGCTTCCGCAATCTGATCGTTCTTAAAGAATGCACAACCGAGGTTGTAATACAATTCAGAGATCGGCTCCGGACTTGTATCAATAGCATCTTGATAAAGGGTCACCGCACTTTGATAGTCGGCACTTGCGTAAGCATTATCTGCCGGGACATTGTCCGCAAAGGCAAAAATACTTTGCAACGAAAACAATAAGAATAGTGCAAATCTCAATGTATATTTATTCATAATCATCTTAGCTTTTGGGACTCTATTGTTTCTATGACAGCTGCACACTCATTGTATAAATGACTCTTTTCACTCATATCTCCCGTAGGTGTATATCTTGCCATCTCCAATGTGGAAAGAGTAGACAGCGTCCTCGAGATCAAATCTTCGCCAAAACCTCTCTCGTGCATCGAGTCAGCAATGGTTTCTTTAGAGAGGGTTGACAGTGGAAGTTGCAGCTTACTGCTCAAATAATCTGAAAGCCCTTTGAGAAGAGCCTCAAAGTATGCAGAGTGTTCTCCTGAATCTCTCTTAGTACTCGCTAACTTCAACCAGCGACGAGCGTGCTTCCCTGCCCTCTTACTCTTATATATCGAAAGATCATCCATATCTCGGCGCTTAGATCTGATGATCACCAAGCACACAAGAGAAAAGATTACGATGAGAAGATATCCCAGTGCATACAGCATCAAACCGGGAGTATTAGCCCTCGTCTTTGAGGTGGATTTTTTGATATAACGTATGTCTTTCCCTATATACTTTATCTCCTGCTTCTCCGTATAATTGGCAACGGTAGTTTGACTATCTGCATTCCCTTTATCGACATGTATCTTGACTTCTCCAAGCGTAATGGTCTTGTAGGAGCGTGAAGCTGTATCAAAGTACACAAAGTCGACTTTAGGAACAACAAAGTCTCCGGCAAATCGTGGAACAGCATAAAACTCTTTGCTCTTGATTCCGGAGACACCATCAGGCGTCACATTGATATCATCCTCTTCTTTAGGATCATAAGTCTCAAAACCTTCAGGATAAGAAGGGGTCGGAACAGAAGCTAATTTGATATTTCCGGAACCTTTCAGAGTCAGCTTATACTTTAGGCTTTCATTGGCTTTAACAACAGTTTCCGGAACTTCTGCAGACAATGAGAACTGACCTACAGCACCATCAAATCCTTCAGGTTTGGGCATTGGGAGATCCTTTACTTCAATATTTATTGAATTGGATTTGATAGTCTTTCTGACCTCTTGAATGGTTGAGAAGAAACTATCAAAAAAGCTGTCTGCACTGTCTGATTGCCCTTGAACAGGAACTGAAATCACAACGCGAAAACTCCCGGCAGGAATGAGCAAACGCCCTGATCTCTGAGGAAAGAGATACACCTGCTTGATCTCAACACTACGATAAACTTTCCCTTTATATTGCTCTGCTTTAAGCTGTAAGACAGAAGGTGTCGGCACATCTTGTGAAATGAAACCGTCAAAGTCGGGAAACTTCACATCTTCAAATCTGAAATCAAGAAGTGAGTATATTTTGAATGTAACCAGTATCCCCTCTTGCTCGTACACATTGGTCTTGGTCGCCGTTGCAACTACAAATATATCCTTATCCGAAACACCGGCAGATCCTTGATTTGTAGCTTTTGAAGGGCTACTATCTTGACGACTGGAGGCAGGATAAACTTTAATTTTCTTACTCTTTGTCGTATATGTAGCAGATCCTACAACCACACTTGCCGAAGGGATCTCATACTCCCCCGCTTTATCAGCTAAAAAGACATAGGTATAAGTAGTATGAGACTCTGTGGTACGATTGCCATTGATGCTTGATGTGCGTCGACTAGATGATTGACTAGGACCATACAGTATGCTGAGGTCCTTGGGATCATCCATCTTAAACTTCGTTGCGCTTGCATTTATGGTAAAAGATACTTTGAATTGCTCGCCTTCGTAAATCTCATCTTGCACAGACACAGAGAAATCTATTTTATTCTGAGCATATGACATGGGGGCTGAACCTAAAAACATCAATAGGATCAATACGAATGTCTTGAAAGACGTATTGTTTATATTGCTTTTCATCACTTAAAAACGATAATATTCAGAGATTACCACTGCTTCTGATTTTTATTGGAAGGTCCTCTCAACTGTTTGGCCTTATCAACTTTCTTTTGAGTATCTTTTTCGTCCTTCAAGAAAGCGTCAAGTATCTTATTGGCGTTATCTTTAGACATTTTTTCCTCCGCTTTACTCTCCTGCTGTTGAGTCTTATCTTCCTTATTGCTTTGATCCTCAGGATTCTCTTGCTTCTTCTGATCTTGATCTTTCGACTCATCCTGCTTGTCTTCCTTCTCTTTGTTTTTGTCCTGCTGTTGATTTTGTTGCTGATTTTGCTGTTCCATCAACTTTTGGGCAAGTGCAAGATTGTAACGAGTTTCTTCGTCATCCGGACGAACTCTAAGAGAGATTTTATATACCTTTATTGCCTCGGCATATTTCTTCTCGCCCATAAAGACATTACCGAGATTATGCGTCGCATCCGCCTTCTCTGTTTCCGTCAACCTGGGAGCCTCAAGCAGTGTTTGATAAAGCTTAGACGCCTCTTCTCCTCTTTTGGTTCGATAAAGAGTATTGGCCAAATTGTAAGAGGAAACTTTATCATTAGGATTTATCTCTAAGGCCTTACGATATTCTATCTCTGCCTTGGAGAAGTCTTTTTTCTCATAAAACTTTGTTCCCCCTCGTGACAACTCTCTGACTCTTTTTTGAGCTGAAGATAGCTGACTGGGAAGCAATGCTACCAAAAAGGCTAAAGCAACTTTAGCTAATCCTTTCATTATGTTCTTTTTCATCTTATTCACCAAATAATCTCACCTTCCGGAAATACCTGTTTTTGCGATCCAAGAAGATCACATCAAAGATGAGCAAAAACAGTGCCGGGATCAAGAAGTAATGGTACTTCTCATCATATGCACTATACATAGTGGTCTCTAATTCGCTCTTCTCAATCTTGTCCATTTCATTACGTATGACACGGGTAGTGGTAGACACATCCTTTGCAAGGACATAAATACCTCCGCTTTCCTGTGCTATCTCCTGCCCCATCGCTTCGTTTACCTTTGTAATGACCATCTGCCCACTTTCATCAAGCAAATATCTCTGCTGCTCTCCATCCAGCATAGGGATAGGGCCACCCTGTGCAGTACCTATGCCAATAACATTGATGATGATTCCTTTGTCCTTAGCATCTTTTACAGCCTTCAGAGCATCCCCTTCATGGTTCTCACCGTCAGTAATAAGGACGATTGACTTTTTTACGGACTCATTGGTCGTGAAACTTCGAGAAGCAAGATTTATCGCCTTTCCTATCGCAGTACCTTGCGATGCTATAAGGTCCGGTGTTGCTGTAGACAAAAACATCTTGGCTGATACAAAATCGGATGTTATTGGAAGCTGGACAAAAGCATCTCCGGCAAATAAGATGAGTCCGACTTTGTCATCTGTCATATTATCTACCAACTTGGATATTATACTTTTAGCCCTGTCAAGTCTTGATGGTTTGACGTCATCCGAAAGCATCGAATTGGATATATCCATACATATGATTACTTCTATACCTTCTTTCTTTACCTTTTCGGTGCGGCTCCCCATCTGAGGTCGAGCCATAGCGAAAGTTAATAAAGTCAGAGCAGAGATTATAATAATATCCTTTGTTACCTTGCGTCTAAAGGATAAGTCAGGCATGAGTTCCTTCACCAAATTAGAATCTCCAAATCGTTTTATCGTTCTCCTGAGACGTAGGATACGAAAGAAGGAAAATAGCCCCAGCAGAGCTATCGGAATGAGGAAAAAGAGTATATATGGGTATAAAAAACGTATCATGCTACAAAACTATGGGAGTGTCCTTAACAGAGTAGTACGCAACAAGAAAGCCAAAACCAAAGATATAAGTCCTGCAAAAAGAAATGGTAGGAAAAGTTCTTCTTTTTGGGTGTAAGTGTCAACTTTGATCTTTACTTTTTCCATCTTATCTATCTCGTCATAGATGCTCTTGAGAGTGCTATTATCAGTCGCCCTGAAATACTCTCCACCAGAAGTATTTGCAATTGTCTGAAGAGTATGCTCATCTATATCAACTTGGACATCCTGATATTGTATACCAAAGGGGGTCTGGATCGGATAAGGCGCAGTGCCTTGTGTACCGACACCAATAGTATAAATCCGAACGCCCAATGCCTGAGCTATTTCAGATGCCGTAATCGGAGCTATCTCGCCCGAGTTATTAGAACCATCAGTCAACAAGATCACGACCTTTGATTTACCTTTGATATCCTTCAATCTACTGACAGCTGTTGCAATGCCATTACCTATTGCCGTCCCATCATTGATAATCCCAGTCTCTATGCCCTGAAGGAGATTCAGCAATGTCGCTTGATCCGTAGTCATCGGACATTGTGTAAAACTTTCCCCTGCAAAGACCACAAGACCAATATTATCATTGGGACGTGATGCTATAAACTGTGCAGCAACATCTTTAGCCGCTTCCAGTCTATTGGGTTTTAGGTCCTCAGCCAACATACTCGTGGAGATATCCATCGCCATTACGATATTGATACCTTCAGTTGTCGAGCTGCTTTTGGAATGGGTACGTTGAGGCCTTGCCAACGCTATGATAATAAAGAAAATGCTCAAGAACAGTAGTGCAATAGGTATCCAAAACAGACGTGTCCTAATGCCTTTAGGAGCGACTTCAAATGCCTTTATTGTAGACAAGGTGAATGTTGCGGGGGCTTTTCTTCTATACAAATATAGTGCCAGTAATAAAGGAATTACCAGCAATAATAAGAAGAATAGAGGGTATGCAAAAATCATAGATAGAGGCTTTAGTTGTTTTCAGGGGTTACAGCATCGACAGAGGGCTCCTGCAATGGTTTATGCCTATTCACAAAAGCCTCAGTTGTATTAAAAACTCCTATATTATCCTGAGCGACCGGAATATACTTGGCAAATTTGACAAGATCCGCAGTTGACAGGACCTTCTTGAGATCAACATACGAGTGTCCTTTATCGACAGCGATCTTGAATGTTTCTAATATTTCGGTCGTAGTACGGTCGAATGTTGCGATCCCCCACACTCTATATATATACCGACGCAAGATATCAGATAACTCAGTATAATACTCCTTTGTCAGATTCTTTTCCCAAAGGCCTTTGTTTTTGAGATTTTCAAGGGCATCGATAGCCTCCTCATACGGTTCTTTTTCCGGTTCGGTTATCAGTTCCGATTCCCTGACTTTCGGACGGGTCAGATATTTCCAGATCCTGTAACCTGCCAAAAAGAGAATGATCGACAGCAAAAAGAGCCCAACAGGCAGAATATAATCCCTCCACACAAATGGAGTCCTCCATGCGCGCTTGATATCGTTAAACTGTTCCGGATTAGAGACATCCACGGGAACAGTATTGACCAAAAGTTTAGGAGCCTCATTAGCGGAATAAAGGCTGTCTCCGACAAGAGCTTGTATGTTTCTCAGAACATACATCGCCGAATCAAAAGATGTTATCACAACGTTGTATATAGACTCCCTGATCCTATCATTGTGATCCAAAGAGTCCGTATGCGCATATCCGAGGATTTCCACACCACTCACCAAAGTATCCACAGGCAGTATGAGGCGGACAGGCACAGACTTATCATGCACGATACGCACCTTCATATTGACCTGCTCACCGATGCGCATCTCATTTCTCTCTAAAGAAGGTAATACCCTGACCTCTTGAGATAGAGCTGACCCAAAGCAGATAAGTGAAGCCACCAACAGAGCCCATATCTTTATTTTCATACCGATATTCAATATTATGTTTCCTTATCGCTTACGATTCGAGAACAAACGAATAAGGTTAGGTACATAGTCTACATTCGTTGCAGTTGATACAAAACTGACATCGTATTTCGAGAATGTAGTCTGCATATATTCACATATCTGATCCCAATATTTGCGATAAGCAGATAAGGTTCTCTTGGACGAACTATCTATCAGCATCACTTCCTGTGTCTCAGCATCACGTATACTCAACAAGCCGACATCAGGCAAATTGGACTCATGCGGATCATACACCTGGACTGCCATGATATCATGCTTTTTAGCTACTACACTGATCGTAGAGGCATAGTCCATTTGATTAATAAAGTCCGAGAGGACAAACATGCTACAATGCTTCTTCTGCATATTATTGGCATAGATGAGAGCTTTTGAAATATCGGTACCATGCCCGACGGGACTCATCTGAAGGATTTCCCTGAGGATATGCAACACATGCCTGCGTCCCTTGGCAGGAGGAATAAACTTTTCGATCCTATCAGAGAAAAAGAGCACGCCGACCTTATCATTATTCGTAATACATGAAAAGGCCAAAGTCCCTGCGATCTCAGCTATCAACTGTCTTTTGGTGCGTTCATGTGTTCCAAAATGACCGCTGGAAGAGACATCCACAAGGAGTAAAACTGTAAGCTCACGCTCCTCCTCAAAGACCTTGATATAGGGTTTGGCATAACGAGCCGTGACATTCCAATCGATATCGTGAACATCGTCCCCATGACGATACTCACGCACCTCACTGAAAGCCATCCCCCGCCCCTTGAAAGCGGAACGGTACTCTCCGGCAAATATATTTCGAGACAGGTTCTTTGTCTTTATCTCTATCCGCCGAATCTTTTGGAGGAGTTCCTTAGTATCCGTTATCATCTCTTCAAATCAATGTTATCAAGGATAGTTCTAATCAAAAAATCAAGGGACATCGACCTTGTCCAAAATCTCGTTGATCACTTCCTCGGGAACCAGACTATTGGCTTCAGCCTCGTAAGACAACCCGATACGATGACGAAGCACATCATGACATACGGCCCTCACATCCTCAGGAATGACAAACCCCCTACGCTTGATAAACGCGTGAGTCCTTGCAGCCAATGCAAGATTGATAGAAGCACGAGGAGATGCCCCGTAACTAATCATATTCGTAAGATTGGGCAACCCACTTTCAGCAGGGAATCTGGTTGCAAAAACTATGTCCACAATGTACTTATGGATCTTCTCATCAATATACACCTGATGCACGATGCTACGAGCATGCTTGATATTTTCGATACTTACAACCGGACGGATATTGACTTTGGACTCCTTTATCTGGTCTTGAATAATCCTGCGCTCTTCTTCTTTTGTGGGGTAACCGACATTTACCTTCAACATGAAACGGTCAGTCTGAGCCTCAGGCAAAGTGTATGTACCCTCCTGATCTATAGGGTTCTGTGTGGCCATGACAAGGAATGGGTCCGGCAATTTGAATGTTTCTTCCCCGATGGTTACCTGCTTTTCTTGCATGGCTTCGAGCAAAGCACTCTGAACCTTGGCAGGTGCACGATTTATCTCATCGGCAAGAACAAGATTGGCAAATATGGGTCCTTGTTTGACACTGAAAGATTCATTCTTTTGGCTGTATATCTGTGTACCTATCACGTCCGCAGGCAAAAGATCCGGCGTGAACTGAATACGACTGAACTCAGCATCCATAAGAGAAGCAAGTGTCTTGATCGCTAATGTCTTTGCCAGTCCCGGCACACCTTCGAGAAGAATATGTCCATCTGCCAATAATCCGATGAGCAGGCTCTCACGAAGATGCTTCTGCCCAACTATAACAGAGTTCATCCCTGTATCCAAGAGATCCAAAAATCGGCTTTCACGCTCAATAAGTTCCGTAAGCGAACGGACATCTACAACGTTATTCTCCATTGCCATATATGTGTTTTATATTGTTTATAGTTTCATCTTTTAGCCCAAAGGCTGCCTAATAACTCACAAATATAGTGATTCTAACCCACTCTAATATCAACAATGGATGTAATAATGTCAAGCATTTCTTATATATTGTCAACTTTGACTATCCCATTTTACCATATATCTTGATCAGGTAAAACACCCTCCGGCTTCAGGACAAAACAGATGTCTAACTTGATCATTCAAGGTAGGCACGTTGATCCATCAAGTTAGACATATCGATTTCGATGAGTCTACATCCCCCATCTGTAACCATATGTATCTCCTACTCTCTTAAAATCATCTACGACGTATAAACCATAAAAGGAGGGGGCTGTGTCAAAATTCATTTTTGGCGCAGCCCCATTTATTTTCGT
>NZ_JAUMXC010000002.1:0-19467 GCF_030529325.1 Porphyromonas sp.
GACTCTCTTTTTTGTATGCTTTTCTGTATGTGCCTTTCTGTGTCTGTATTGGTTCATGTCTCCTTGATTTACCCACATTTGGTTTACTCGCCTTGTTCTCTTAGTCTTTTGTATCTCTCTTTCCCGGGCAGCTTTTTGGAGTTCTCTTTCTTTTTTTCTTTCTCTGTCAGCTTTTTCAGTCTTGCGACTTTCGCTTCTATCTCTCCTATCTCCCTTCGATTCCTATTCTTTTTCTACGCTTTTTGTGTAGCTTAATTCTATTACTGATGCTTATTACTCTTTTTGGGGGAAGGGGGCAGAGATGCTATTCGACTTCAATGGATGAGTGAGGTGTGGCTGTGTATTGTCTTTGCGGGTAGAAAGCGGATCAACAAAATATCCCCGAAGGCGTAACCTGACGCTTTCGGGGATTATATAATGACATTGCTGTCCGATAAAACTTTTGCATTCACTCGTAGCCTCATTCAAGCTCAGGTAATATTCGGATGTAAGCTCTCTTCCTCTAAAATAAATTCCTAAACACCTGTCATTCAGTAAAAATCATCAGCTGCCCGCTAAAATCTGCGTGAAAAGGACGTTATACAGCCCTGTGTTTGCGCCAGAGGTTTTTGAATAGTAGACTGGAGAAGGGAATGTGTACGATTATACGGTTTTCATCCTTCCTCAAGGTCGGCTGTCCGAAAAAAACAGTGCTGTATAAAGGTGGGGGGGTACTGAAACAAAATCAGACGGAATACAACCTATTTACTAGGATTGAAAGCCCTATTTTGCCCTCTTCTAAAGTTTAGCGGACAGCAATAATATAATGACGTAATAACGTTGTTTAGAGTTAATATGGAGCGGGCATATCACAGATTGCCGCACATTCGTCAGGCCCCATGGACTCATGATCCATCGTCATGACTTGGTGAGTGAAGGCCTTCCATTGTTTGTATGCAATTTGAAGTGTTTCGACAA
This sequence comes from Porphyromonas sp., assembly GCF_030529325.1. Lineage (GTDB taxonomy): Bacteria > Bacteroidota > Bacteroidia > Bacteroidales > Porphyromonadaceae > Porphyromonas_A. The sequence goes on from NZ_JAUMXC010000002.1 coordinate 958, forward strand.
TTTTATCTTCATCAAGAAGTCCATCCATCATGAATCCATGATTGAAGTATACGGTCGGAATAAATCTTGGACAAGTCTGAGATGCTGCTGCTTGGTCTCCTATGATTTCAGACATATATTCGTTTGATGATAAGACTCTATCTACATCCTCTCCATCCAATCCTGCCTCTACTGCTACTCTCTTGATCTCTTTTTCATCTGAGAAGTCTACTCCATCACTAAAGTATCCTTTGCCGAAGGCTTTTGCAACTTCGAGGGTTAAGAACTTGTCAGTTGCCAACTTCATTACTCGAGCGACGTGGGTGGAGTTGATAATTTTTGCCTTTTCAAGTCCATACTCTAAGCCCTCTTTTTCTGCCATTTCTTTGAGTTTGGCAATTTTTTTGTTCAGCTTTTCTCCACCATCCCGATATTCATGCATTTGATCCACAAACGGCACGCTTTTTCCTATTTCCATTTCCGGATGTAGGATACTACTTTTCCATCTTACATGGACTTGATCCTTGTGTTCAAATCTATCCAAGGCTCTTGCGAGTACTTGTTCTCCAAGGTAGCAAAAAGGACACATGATATCACTCCAATAGTGGACAATCATTTTTCCCATAGTTATAGTAGTATGTATTTATGTTTATAAATGAGTTATTTGATAATTATGTTATTGCTCTTCGGCTTTTTGGTGGCCTTGTAAATCAGGATTCCAATAACTATGACTACAATTCCGATAATGACATAGCTTACCTCGCGACTATGTCGTGTGATATAGTCCATGAGTTGATCACGAGGTACGACAGATGCAGCATAGTAGCCAAGCCCGGCAAGGACTGCATTCCAAATCCCGCCTCCAATAGCTGTGAAGAGAATAAACCTGCCCAATGACATACGCGCCAAGCCGGCAGGTATGGATATTAGTTGTCGGATCCCTGGGATCAGTCGCCCCACGAATGTCGAAATGGACCCGTTTCGATCAAAAAACTTCTCTGCCTTTTCTACCTTAGCTGCATCTATCAGACAGATTGCTCCAAGGCGACTATTGGCAAATCTGTAAATGATGGGTCTTCCCAGATACATTGCCAATCCATAGTTGATTAGAGCTCCGATGACAGCTCCGAGAGTCCCAAATAATACCACAAGATAGACATTGAGATCTCCTGATGTCGCAGCTATGTATGCTGCCGGTGGGATAACCACTTCCGATGGAAAAGGTATGAAGGAACTCTCCACAATCATTAGAAGTGTAATCGTGAAGTAGTTGAGGTGCTCAAGGCACCATTCTATGAATGGCAAAGATTCCATAAATATCTCTTTTGTATTTTCAGTTTGATAAACACAGAACAGCCTCTCTTGGTTCATTTTATCTGTTGCATTTCGAGGCCCGATTGTCGTGTTTAATTCATGATATGTGTGAAGATCGGGAATAGATCATTTTGTCCTGAGTAATAATCTCTCCTATGTCTCAGGTACATTATTCCCGGTGGAAGCGAATGATGCTCATACCCATATTGATTCCAATGTTTCTCCCTCTCGCTAAAATCTTGTACTTTTGTGTCAGGCTCTTTACGAGCGACATTTTATAAGTACAATCAACTATATTCAGCATCACATATAATAAAAATATGAAAACATTAGTCGTTGTAGGACATCCAAACCTTTCAGGGTCATGTATCAATCGTAGATGGACCGAAGCTCTAAAATCTCTCCAAAGTGAGGACTTACATGTTCACGTCCTTACAGATGTGGTGAAAATTGATGGGAGTTTTGATCTCTTGTCCGAGCAAGCATTACTCCAAAAGTTTGATCGTATCATCTTGCAGTTCCCTCTGTATTGGTACATGGTTCCAGGAATCATGAAAGTGTGGATGGATACAGTATGGGCAGAGGGTTGGTGTTACGGTGAGGGTGGTACACACATGGAGGGCAAACTCTTAGAAGTTGCAGTCTCCTGTGGAGCTCCTGATTTTTGTTTTGACGAAAGCATTCCGGGCAATATATCACTTGAGAAGTACATGTCATTCATCATTGGTACTGCCGGGTTTATACGTGCCAAAGCGGGTGGTGTTTTTGCTTTTTATGGTGCCGGTAGTCCTAATTTAGAGGAGCGTCTTGAGGAGAATACGAAGCAGTACATAGACTTTGTGCTCCAAAAGAAATAATACATTGATATCTAATCAAAAAGTCAAATACTTATGATACATCTGAATGTAAATGATGAGTGTGGAACGCTCAAAACTGTGGTTGTGGGGTTGGGTACCGAACCCGGTCGCAAACCTACCCTCAATGAAGCTTATGATGCAAAGTCATATAATTCTATCATTAGAGGTGTCTATCCCACTGATGAGGCGATAGAGAGAGAGGTTAAAGGCTTGGCAGAGGCTTTGACAGCTCAAGGTATAGAGGTTTTGCGTCCTGAAAGCATACACGACTGCAACCAGATATTTGCGAGGGATGTTGCATTTGTCATTGAGGATAAGATTGTACGTGCCAATATTATAGAGGATCGTGCGGCCGAACTCAAGGCATATGACTCAATCTTCGCTAAGATTGATCCTGCCAAGATTGTCATTCCACCCTCACATGTCCATATTGAGGGAGGTGATGTTATTTTGTACTTTGATAAGATCTTTCTAGGCACTTATCTGTCTCCAAACTATTCTGACTACAAGATGGCGAGGACAAATAAGTACGCTATCGGGTTCCTCAAAGACCTTTTTCCTCACAAGGAAATTATACCATTGGAGCTTGTCAAGCATGATACCGATCCATATACCGGAGTCTTGCACCTTGACTGCTGTTTCCAGCCCATAGGTGGAGATAAGTGTGTTCTCTTCCCTGGAGGTTTCCGTCACAGAGAAGATTGGGAGTATTTGGTTGAACTCTTTGGTGTCGAGAATACATTCATTATCACTCGCGAGGAGATGTTTCAGATGAATCCCAACGTGTTTAGCATTTCACCTACGAAAGTCGTCATCGATAGCACATTTACTCGCCTCAAAGCGTGGCTCAATGCGCATGGTATAGAAACTGTAGAGGTCGCTTATAGGGAAGTTTCCAAGCTCGGCGGTTTGCTAAGATGCACTACATTACCATTGCGCAGGGAGTATTAATCTGATCAAGATGGCTAAAAAAGACAGTAAGACAGTCTACCTCTGCTCTTCATGCGGCGATGATTTCCCCAAGTGGGTGGGCAAATGTCCGTCTTGTGGATCATGGAATACTCTCAAGGAGTATACCGTACGTCCGGAGATCGGCAATGCCCGTACTATGATCAGCCAAAACCTGACCGAAAGGACTCCGATACCTCTCAATCAGGTTTCGGGTGAGGAGGCTCCACGTATAGACATGCTTGACGGTGAGTTTAATCGCGTCCTTGGTGGAGGACTTGTCAAAGGCTCACTTGTCCTCATAGGCGGTGAACCTGGTATCGGTAAGAGTACACTTGTCTTGCAGTCAGTTGTACGGCACCGTGGGCTCGACACCCTCTATATTTCCGGAGAGGAGAGTCCGGGGCAGATCAGGCTCCGTGCGGATAGGCTCGTCGACACCGGGGAATGTGCTAATTGCAAACTTTTCAGCGAGACTGATCTTGACCTTATTATCCAAACAGCTATCAATGAACGTCCGGATCTACTTGTGATAGACTCCATACAGACCATGCAGACGGCTTCGGCAGAGTCTTCGGCAGGCAGTCTTACCCAAGTGAGGGAGTGTACATCTGCTCTCCTTAACTTTGCCAAGGAGTACAATATCCCGATCCTTATTATCGGACATATCACAAAGGATGGAAATCTTGCAGGCCCCAAGGTGATGGAGCACTTGGTCGATACCGTGCTTCGTTTCGAAGGCGATCAAAATCATCAGTATCGTATCCTCAGGAGTCTTAAAAATAGATTTGGGAATACTTCTGAGATAGGTATATATGAGATGCGTAGCGAGGGACTGAGGGAAGTGACCAACCCTTCTGAGTTGCTGTTGACAGGTGGTGATGATAGCCTCAGTGGTGTTTGTATTGCTGCGACGATAGAGGGAGTCCGCCCCTTGCTGATAGAGGTACAGGCCCTTGTCAGCTCCGCTATTTATGGGACACCTCAGCGATCAGCCACGGGAGCAGATATCCGACGCATGAATATGCTCCTTGCCGTACTTGAAAAAAGAGCCGGGTTTAAGCTCATTCAAAAGGACGTTTTTCTCAACATTGCAGGAGGGTTACGCATATCGGATCCTGCATTGGACCTTGCGATACTTGCTTCAGTACTTTCCTCCAACCTTGATTTGCCGATAAAGAGGCATATATGTGTAACCGGAGAGGTCGGTCTCAGTGGAGAAGTGAGAGCAGTTTCTCGGATAGAACAACGGATCTCTGAGGCGAAGAAGATAGGATTCTCAACTATCATTGTCCCAAAAGATAATACCAAGGGAATGGACTTCTCAGGAGCCGGGATCCGTATCGTTCCGGTGTCTCGGGTTGATGAGGCTTTCAGATTTCTTTTTAAGGAGTCGTAGCATTTCTGGAGAATCCTTTCTTTCAGACGTTGTAGAAGGTTCTCAATTGATATGCCTACTTCGATGACATAAGTTGCCTATCTTGATTCGTCAAGATAGGCAACTTTTTTGATCCCTTGATATTGAGGAATGTACGATAGAAGACAAATGTCCGGCTCTAAATCTCTAAGGATTGGGCTGGACTTTTTCATTTATAGCCATTACTTTTTCTTGTCGTTCACCGTCTTTCAGATACTTGCTTGAGGAGATGATCCACTCCATCTTCCAATAGGTCGACTACCAAATCAAATCCTTTTGCACCTCCATAGTATGGATCGGGGATGTGGTCATAATCCGGATGTGAGGTGAGATAGTCTGCCATGCGCACAATTTTTCGAGAGGCTTCGACAGTGGGAGCCTTGTCATATAGGGCTTTTACATTGCTGTCATCCATACCAACGAGGAGATCAAAGTCATCAAAATCTTCATAAGTGACCGGGCGAGAGATGGAGGTCACTTCGTATCCCCTCTCTCCTCCGTGTTTGCGCATGCGAGGATCTGCCTTTTCGCCCTCATGATACCCCATAATACCAGCGGAGTCCACCGATATATGGGTGAGTCCCTTTGTATTGATTATCTTGTTTGCAACAGCTTCGGCCATTGGTGAGCGACAGATGTTGCCAAGACATACGAATAGTATTCTGTACTTGTGCATTGAATTTATATGTTTTGATGTTTTTAGTAGATTGGATCTACATCAAAGTAGATCCTGGTGTTTCTGTTATTTGCCTTCTCCAGAGCACTATCGGTAGCTTCGTAAAGCTGTTGTCGTATCTGTCCTAAATCTGAGGTAAGGGGGATCATGATCGAGACTTTGTATCCTGCTTCTACCCACTGTTTCCGGTTCGGACGAGGAGCAGGACCAAAGACTGAAAGATCTTCATATTTACGACAGTGTGAGACTATGTTTGTCGAAACATCTTGGGCTGCTTTCTTGTCTGACGACTCGACATAGATATCGATCATGCGTGAGAAAGGAGGATAATGGACGGTAAATCGCTCTTGTAGTTCGTGCTCGAAGAGTTGCATGTAGTTTTTATCTCTGAAAGCAAGCAGTGCATTTTGGTTGTCGATCAAGTACTGGATGACAATCTTCTTGAGATGAGGGCTTTCGTTCTCAAACTGACAAAGAAGCCTGTAGGCTCTCTCATTGGCACGAAAGTCATGCATCATAGCAAGCAAGTCAAACTGAACTATGGCAATAAGAGAAACTCTATCGAGGAGCGCACGGGGAACTTCATTGTCAGAAGAAAGGATGATGTCTGCCCCAAGGTTTTGGGAAACATCGCTGAGCTTGTCGGTTATGGTCGCTATCTGTGCTTCCGGATAGATGTGCGCTACCTCTGTGGCAAGGCGTTCGACCCCGGTACCTTCAAACGTCAATGATTCGTGACCACACTCCGGACAGGTTTGTGGCACGGGTTCATGATGCCCGCAGAATGGGCATACGATACTTTTGCTATGCTCAAAGTATCTATATGGGACTTTACATTTTTGACATTTGATGGGGATATTGCACTCTTCGCATATGACGGAGCGAGCATACCCTTTGCGGTGTAGCAAGAGCAGGCTTTGCTCTCCTCTATGGAGGGTCTCTCGGATCGCATCCATTAGTTCGAATGAGAGAAGCCTTCCTCTCACCTTGTTTTTTTCAAAGGACTCCTTTAGTGATACAATCTCACAGTCAATCCCCTTTTTTACCATAGGTACGCTTACATAAGCATATCTTCCTTCTTTAGCAAATATCTGTCTGTCCACAGAGGGGGTTGCAGTTGTCATTACGACAGTCGATTGAGTCAACCGGGCAAGTACAAGGGCTACATTGAGAGCATTAAATCTCGGTGCCGGTTCAAACTGTTTGTAACCCGTGTGCTCTTCGTCTACCACAACTACAGATCGAAGCTTCGAAAACGGCAGTAGCGCAGCTTTACGCAACCCAACATACAAACCCGATTTTCCATTCAGAGTCTGATACCATGTGTTGTTGCGATCACGGACAGGTATATCGGAATGAAATTGAAAAAGAGCATCTTTGGAAAAATTGGCTTCGAGGCCGGGCGTAAGTTGTTGCAAAACATCTTGAGTTGGTAGGAGAAGCAATACTTGTCCACCACTTTTGAGTATATCTGAGATAAAGGCATAGGGGATACGCTCATGGATCGATGACCCCGGTAGGTGTGCCAGTACTATTTTCTGATCCTTGAAGCAATCTTTAAGACAGTCTGACAGCTCATCTACCACATCTGAAGAGATGCCTATTGGAGAAAAGATGGAGGACTGAAGGAGCATTTCTTTTTCTTCAAATACTCCATGGCCTCTGAGTTTGTTGATGACTCCTATACCGACCATATATTTCTCTGACAGCGCATTGAGAGACATCGGTATACTATCTCTATGACTCAAGTCTGAGTCCCCTTTTGTCTTATGATTTTCAACGATCTGTTCCAAAACTCTCAGACCTTTCGGACTTCGCCCGAGGGCTTTCCGGATCTCCTCCAGTCGATCGACATCTGATAGCAGTGACGTAGATACGCACCAGCCTTTTATCACTTTCGGCATAGAGGAAAGTTCTTGGGTCTCACTGACTATGATGTCTCCACGCTGCAAGAGTTTTGATAAGTCCTTGAAAGAAACTTCCGGAAAATTCCTTTTGAACTGTTTCAGAGTGAATACCTTGGGTAGACTTTTCAGAGCCTCTGATAGTCGGTTTCCCTCTTTTCCCTCTGTGTTGACTGTATAATGTGTCTCCCCATCAGGACGATAAGCTGCGGGGATCATAGCTTTGAAGACCTCTCCTTCACTACACATATAATACTCTGCCATCCAAGAGAGCAATTGCCAAGTGCTTGGTGGTAGAGAAGGGTAGGGATGTAGATTGAGTATCGGTTTATACTTTATCGAAGGGTCGGGGAGGGTCGATGATAAATCAACTATAAGTCCGGAGTATACTTTCCCGGGGCCATAGCTGACACTCACCAAACGATAGAGCAACTCCTGTTGTTCCATCCCCTTTGGTACGATGTACGTATATCGGCACTTTCGCAGCGATAGAGGTAAGAGTACGTCGGCATACAGCGATGGCATGGGGGACAGATATAGGAGGTTTGTTTATTTTCTTGCTCTGTAATAGAAGAATAAGGCTATCGGGACATAAAGTATGTTGGGTAACCAAGTTGCCACAAAAGGGGACATCTCTCCACTGATAGCGTAAGTACTTGAGACTGTAAAGAGAAGTATATAGGAGAATGCAAGGGCAAGGCCAAGTGCAATATTGAAGCCGAGCCCCCCCTTGACCTTACGAGCCGAAAGTGAGACTCCAATCAAGGTAAGGATAAATGCCGCAAGCATAGAGGCAAACCGCCTATGGTACTCTACCTGAAAGTTTTTGATGTTTCCAAGTCCTCTTCTCTTCTGACTTTCGATGTACTTATGTAGTTGATAGGTCGTAAGGAGTTCGCTATCCCCTTCAGAGATAAGGAGGTCTGCAGGCCTGAGCACCATGACGGTGTCAAGCTCTTCTCCGGCCTCTGTATGCTCATACAGACCTTCGAAGTTACGTATTCTATAGTCCTTTATTGTCCAGTTGTCACCCCCGTTGTAGATAATCCTCTCTGCTGTCAATCGCGAGACAAGGCTCTTGCCCTCGTATTTTTCCATGGAGAAGTTGCGCCCTTCGTTGTCTCTCGAGTCAAAAGATCCGAAGAAGGCAAAGACATTTGGCGCTACCTCAAGTTGGAGGTTGTCGTCCACTACCACTTTTTTGTCTTTGATGTACTTATACTGGAACGCTATGCGGGTTTTGTTGAGTTTGGGCAAGACTCCACTACTGAACGCAAAAGACACAAGGCTCAATATAGCGGCAGATATCATGTACGGACGCAAAAAACGAGTGAAGCTCATCCCTGATGCAAGTATGGCTATGATCTCGGAGCGCGCAGCCAATTTTGATGTAAAGAAAATGACCGTGATAAAGATGAACAGGGGAGCTAACAAGTTGGCGAAGTATGGAACCAGGGCCAAGTAGTAGTTGAATATAATCTCATACATTGATACCTCAGGCTTAAGCAAATCCGAGAGGTTTTCCTGTACGTCGATGACCACGATAATAGCCATGATCAACATAAGGATAAACATGAATGTCCCTAAGAATCTGCTGATGATGTACCTGTCGATCCTGAGCAGCCCGATGCGGTCGTATAGTTTAGTTAGCTTTTTGTTCATCTCTTCAAATCAAAGACGTTGGGAGAGTGCCGGTAAAACAGACGCTTTCCATTGAGAAAAATCTCCTTGTATAATATGCTTTCGTGCTGTCCGCACAAGATCCAAGTAAAATGCAAGGTTGTGTATAGATGCTATTTGTAGTGCCAATATCTCTTGTGATACCATGAGGTGCCTTACATAAGCTTTGCTGTAGGTGTGATCCACAAAAGAGGTCCCTTGAGGATCGAGCGGAGAGTGATCATTCGCCCACTTGGCATTACGCATATTCATCGTGCCCTGCCAAGTAAACAGTTGCCCATTACGTCCATTGCGAGTAGGCATGATACAATCAAACATGTCGACACCTCTCTCGATACCTTCCAATATATTTGCAGGAGTCCCGACTCCCATGAGATATCTGGGTTTGTCTTTCGGAAGGACTTCATTGACGACCTCGATCATATCGTACATTGCTTCGGTGGGTTCTCCTACCGAAAGTCCTCCGATGGCATTCCCGTCAGCTCCATATTCTGCAACTTTCTTTGCAGCTTGTCTCCTCAGGTCAGGGTAGACACATCCCTGCACTATGGGAAACAGTGATTGTCGATATCCGTAGAGAGGTTCCGTTTCGTTGAATCTTTTGAAACAACGATCCAACCAACGTTCCGTCAGAGCCAGTGACTCTTTTGCATATCTATAGTCTGCATCCCCGGGCGTACACTCATCAAAAGCCATCATGATATCAGCACCTATGGCTCTCTCTATATCCATCACTCTTTCCGGAGAGAAAAGATGCTTTGAACCATCTATGTGTGACCGGAATACGACCCCTTCTTCACTCATTTTACGTCTGTGCGTGAGTGAAAAAACTTGGAAGCCTCCGCTGTCCGTCAGTATGGGCCTATCCCAACTGTTGAAGCGGTGCAGGCCTCCTGCCTCTTTGATGATATCTGTCCCCGGTCTCAAGTATAAGTGGTAGGTATTTCCGAGGATAATCTCTGCACCTATATCGTCTTTTACTTCGTGCATGTGCACCGCCTTTACCGAGCCTACCGTCCCAACGGGCATGAAGATCGGAGTGTGGATGTCACCGTGATCGGTGTGCAAAATCCCCGCTCGTGCAGATGAGCGGGTGTCTGTTACTTCTATGTCAAATCTCATAATTTGCAAATTTACTATATTTCGCAGACACTACCTTATGGGATGACATAAAGATCAGGGCAACCGCATTAAAATGTAAGTGCCTGATTATCAATCATAGTTTTGAGTGCATTCTTTATCTTTGAATATAATCCTCAAAATGCAATCATTTGAAAATTAGCAACTTGTGTTTTGTCGAGATTTTTGATGCGGTTGCCCTGCATAAAGATCATATTTGCAGATCTTGTGGTCCGCCTTTCCCGACCGATGATCAGAAGGCTCCGGGACCTGTATGGTGATTCAGTATCAGGGACGAAGAATAGTCTGCTCAGACTCTTCCTGAAAAAGATATAGAAGCCTCGAAATCGATGTGTCTAACTTGATGAATGAAGTTGTCTAACTTGATGTGTCAAGTTAGACAACCTTTTTGGAGGAGGTATACCCCCATATGGAGTTTCCATATATCAAAGACAAAGGGTCGGTGAGGCGATCCTCACCGACCCTTCATCTGAAATCAGGTCATTGTTATTTTAGTTATTTACTACGTTGACAGATGTTTTGTACAAGCCTTGGTTGGCTGATATCTGTATAGTCTCTGCATTGTCACTCTTGTTGGAGTGGAATTTCAACGGAAGTGCCGATCCCGGTTTGTATGAGTCAGGGATATGATAGGTGTACACCGGCTTGCCCCCTTCGATGGACAATGTCATCGGGTTGCTTTCGTGAGGATAGAAGTTTTCTGTCGTGAAACTGATATCCGTTGGTAGCAATTGGCTCGGGAAACTGCTTGGTAATCCACCTTCAAGCGTGATAAGGGCTTTTTGTATCCTTTGTGCAACCACGTTTGGGAGCACTTGTGTGAAAGGCTTGCTTACGACAACAATGACAGATCTATAGATGCGGACATTTTCTCCTGCGGCATTTTTGTGATCGACGTAGACTTCTACTCTTGATCTCAACTCTTTGTCTGACATTGGCTTGAGAGTCATGTTTACTTCTCCGTCAGCTGATTTTGTGAGATTGATGATCGCCGGTTCATATCCTGCGACGGGTAAAACCCTTGGTTCTTTGATCTTTGAATTGTCGATCCGGAATGTGCCTCCATTTGCCTTTTCGCTGTAAGTTGCTTTGAACTTTGCAGTGCCCTCTGTGGTGACAAAGATGAAGTTCTTGTCGACCTCGAGTTTGTGTTTGCCGTCGGTGATTGATGGATACACTTCGAGTGCGGCATCTTGAGAGAAGTTTGTATTGGCTGCAGCACCCGCGAGAGCTTCCTGTTTGGTGCTGGCTCCGGCTGATGATATCGTACCTATCGTGAGGGTGTAGAGTTTGTTACGCTCGAGATTTACACGATTTCCCTGATCGTCAACAATGTCAATCTTATAGTAGGTCTTCTTTCCATTGTATATGCCCTCAAGGATGACGCAGGAGTAATTTGCAGAGGCTTCTATATTTTTTCTTTCGGGTGTGTAGACGGTTGTGCCAAGACTTTGTTCAGAGCCAAATACCAATGTCTCGTCAGAAGGTACTGTGATCACACCGGTGTCAAACTGTCGTGTTAGGGTATTGAACGGTGCTACTGTCGCATACTTGTAGTTATATACAGAGTATTTGTCTTGTGTAAGCACGCTTGAGTCATATCCCCTTATCACTCTGATCTGTGCCATTGCAGGGAGTACTTGTATCGGAGCTGTCCCCAAAGGGTCAGTCCCTATAAAGCCGTTGTTCAGTGTCTTGGTCTGCCAAGCCACAGGATTATCGGTCTTGGACGTATTCGATGCGGGTAGTATTTCTCGACTGTCTTTGCCTTTGAGCTCTATCCCGGCCCATTGCGCCCAATCATAGTTGATGAGGAAGTGGACGATACGCTTTTTGCCGGTTTTGGTTACTTTGACTTTGTATTTGGTTGTTTGTTTGACTGCGGTTACCTTTTTTATGATCATTCCGTCTTCGTCACAAATGAGGAGGTCTACGGTATTGATCGTGAAGGGAGCTGCTCCCTCAACCCTAAGCGAACTTTCATCACCATCGAGAGAAAAAGATATTTCTTGCATCTCTTCACCATTGATGGGGTCGTGGTCGTCTGCATACTTACATGCAACTATCAGTACGCTTAAAGCCAATAGCCAGAGTATCTTATGTGTTATTGCTTTCATAATTCTTACTTTCTTAAGTTTTATCTCTGATAGTTACTTTATTATTTCACGTCTCTGATACAGCGGGTGTGCGCACTGGTCGTTGACGACCCTGATGTCGGATTGTTTAATTTTACAGCAGGGAAGGACAGATTTGACCAGTAGTAGAGCCCTGTCATGATGGATTTGACTGCGCTCTGTGGATCCTTTTGGAGTTTCTCTATAAGCAGGATTTCGGCCTTGGTTGGGAGTCTCCAGTCTTTCAACTTTACAGGTTGCCCATTTTCCATGCGCTCTTCCCAATAGTCTGCGCAGTAGAAAAGTGCGTTTATATTTGTATCTCCACTTCCCCTCGCAATGTAGTGCCCTTGGGCATCCTTTACTTGATAAGGCATAGGGATAGAGGCTCCTAACTGAGAAGCAAGCTCAAAGCTCGGTGACACCATGTTGGCTGTCTCTTCATTATCGACAACAACATCTTCTGTTAGTACTACGGTGCCACTACCTTGTGTCTTGTAAAACTTTATCCTTGTTTTAGGAGGGAACCCAAGGATGTGCTTGCCGTCCGGAACTAATGATACCACATTGTATATGGCCTTGTTGTTAAGGTGTGGTGCCAAATTTCCGTCCGGCTGAGAACTGGATTTTGTACCCCACGTGCTTGTGATAAATTCGCCCGGGTATTGCTTGATTTCTACCTCAATGGGATCGATACCAAAGTAAGTCTTATGCGCCAACTTGAATGTGATGATCTTTGGTACTGAGTTGACCGGCACTTTTGATGTGATTCGGATCTTGTGGTCCGCAGTCAGTTCGACCGTTGGAATTTGATCCCCTGTTGCAGGAGGAGTCTGTTCAATGCCATTTGCATCAACGTACTTAGAGAATGCTTTGACATCTCTGATCTCTACCTCATCAGAAGTATTGTAGTCAATGAGATAAGAGTTGATGTTTTTCATCTCCGCTTTGTTCTCAGAGATCACGAGGTAGTGAGCTTTGTTGACGGTCACTGTAGAGACAACCCCTGATGTGGTTTCCACTTTTTCAAACTGTATGCAGACATCCATAGAAGGCTGCTCAGGATCCAAACTACCGAGCTTTATAACTGTTATCCTAACGCGGTACAAGTGATTGGGATTGAGCACGAGATTGGTTTGCTCTCCGGATAGATAGGCTCTGTAGAAGTAATTGTATATCTGAGTGTCAGCACTATTCATTTTTTGTATAGGTACTGTCAAGTCTATATAGGTGGAATTGTCCTCACTATTTCGATAGTTGGCGTAAGAATAGAATGTCGCATTTGCTGCCAAAGGCTTCAACTGTGAAACATCCTCTGTCTCCATAAACTCCGGAAGTGTTTCTTCTTTTGACAAGTAGGATTTTGTGGTTGAATTTTTCAATGTGAACTTGATATTTCCTTGAATCCGGTAACCGGAGAGTACAAAACCGGTTACACCAACCTCAATCTTTACTGCAAGACGCTTCATACTGACTAATCCCAAATTTCTGCTTGCCGCATTGATCTTTGGGCTAACTCCGGAGAGCATGCCTGTCATGACAAAACTACCCGCTGATCCATCAGGTTTTGTATTGATAATTGTCGATTTGAAGGCATCTAATGTCGTCACATCAAGTTTATTTGCATTAGCTACAAAATAGACATCGTACGAATGATTCCCGTCAAACAAGTTTTGTTGTGCCTTCGCCACCGGTAGGAAGAGTAGTTGTTCTTCTTTAGATGTTGAAGGGACAGTAATTTCTGAGCTGAAAATCAAATTAGCCCCATTGAAGAAGTAGGCGTGAAGAGTCTGTATCTTTCTCTCGTCGGCCGTACCCTGATCTTCCGCACGAGTTTGGACAGTAGGGATAGGTAATTTCAGCCGGAAACTCAGATTATCATCATCATACTTCGCAGGCTCCCACTCCTTGTTACTGCAACCAGTGAGTGTAGCGGCCAGCAGAAGAGAAGTTGTGAAGAGTATTTTGACTAAGTTTTTCATATTATTGGTCGATTTCTTAGTTGTTTATCTGTTTAATTGTGAGTGAAGTTTGCCCCGGATAAAACTCTACGAGTTTCTTCTCATGGCTTGGCATAATGAGAGTAATAGTGAGTTTGGTCTTACGTTCTTGTCCCCCATGGATAGCTTTGAGAGGTCTGACCGTAATCGTCTTTTTCTGACCTATTTCCCCATAGCTGCTTGCCGGATCCGCGAAAGCAAACTCGTTGCCATTATCCAAAGTTGCCACCCACTTCGTCCCTTGTTCGGCTTTTAGCAGTGTAAATTCAAATGAGAATGGACTGCTCATGGAAGTCTCGTGTTCTTCTTGAGTAAACTGAACGTTGAACAGTGTTTCTATCGGGTCATCTTTTACCTGAACATGACTTTGTACTACATTCCAAGGCAGTACATCAGTTTTGAGTACCAATCCGTCGATGGCTCCGGGACGTGTGATGGTTGCCGTGATTTTGTAATGATAGTTACGTAGTATTTGTAGAGACCCGTCGTTGGGGTACTCTGAAGGGTTTCCTAAGTCATCGCCCGAGATTGTGCTATTGATGACTGCCCTGTATGTTGTGGGGATATCATCATATTTCCCCCTGATGACCAATGCTGTTGCTTTATCTACTGCCGAGGGCTTGTATTCGTTGACATAGACGGGATCAAGTTGCAGCTCTCCGGACTGATCAAACACGTATGTCCCCCCGGTTCCTGTTATTTTACCTGAATAATTCTGAATGTTGGAAGTTGAAGTAAGTCCCTCAATCAAAGTTGTATGATCGGCGTTATTTTCAAGTAATATCTCTTCCACAACTAACTTGTGAGCGGCAACTTCTTCGTTTACCAACTTGATCGATATTTTTGCTACCACTCTCTTCAGAGATATATTGGCTGTCTCCGGCTGGTCTGCCCTTACCTCTACTCCTTCCACCTTGCCAAACATTTCAAACGGAGGTTGTCTGAATGTATTTTGAGATGTTGTTATCAAAGATCCATCAAATCCGGCTTTTGTCTTTATCTCCTTGAGCTTTAGTTTCAGTGCAGGAGAGGGATTGGCTACCACATACACGTCTTTGTGTCCGACAACGACTTCCATTACCGGTATTGTGGGATTAGGATATTCTTTGGCAACCTCCAATCTGTCTCCGTGAAAGATAAACAGCATCAATTCCCGTATCTCTTTCTCCTCTGGTTCTGATCGTACGGATGTTTCTTCCGAAGAGAATTGCAAGTAGATGAGTCCTGTCTCTTCCGGATTAGATGAATTTTTATCCGTCTTACATGAGAACAGGATCGCAATGACAGAGGCAAAGATGAGCGTAAGTTTAATATAGGATGTTCTTTTCATAGCCTTCTTATATTAGTCTGTGTTAGCTATTCTTTAGTTATTTATTACCCAAGATGATGTGCTGGTAGACTTCATCCCAGTCTGTGATCACGACAGATACAGAAATACTGCTATAGAAGTCGATCACGATGTTCAGCACTTTCCCGAGGGTAGGGACAAAGGGCTTTCCGTCCTTGCCTACACTAGCAGAATGTATAACAGTGCCGTTGAAGAGGATATCTACAACATAGGCTTCACTGTTCTTTGGAGGAAAGGCTCTGAAGAGTCCTGTTTTTGTCATGACACCATCTGCATCTGTAGTCCCATCCACAGAAATGCCTGTTTCTGTACCTCCAAATGCCCCTTTGTTGTCATATAGACTCTGTACCTTTCGTAGTATGAAGGAATATTTACCCTCCTTGTTACTATTCCATTGTTTTAGTCCTACTGCAGTCATGGAGACTTGTGCCGTCTTGCGTCTGATTTCCACGACATGATTTCCGGAAGGCTCAAGACCTCCTGTGACGATAGGCGCTACGATTTCACCTTGGAAGAGATCCGAGGGTTGCATCGAAAGTCCCTCGCCTGCACTCTTGAGTGTAGCTTTGATTTCATCAACGTGTTTGATAGAAGCCGGATTGGGAAATCCTATTTGTTCGTTGATATTCCCCCATGCGGACACCCGAACTGACCCTTTTTGCCCATATTGGAATTCGACTTCAATGGGAACTCTTGATTTGATCTGTTCTTCAGTCATTTTAAGGGTTTTGATGACGTCTCCCTGATCATTGATGATGAAGACGACCGCATTCTTGACATCTCCATTGGCAGTAATGTCTTTGTCGTCGGCATCCAGAGCTTTGAGGTAGATGCTGAAAGGTCGCGGACAGTCGCTGTTATCCTCTTTTATACAGCTTGTGAGCGAAAGCATCCCTAGGATTACTCCGGATAGAAGTACTTTAAAAGTCCTATTCATAGCGATATAGTTAGATGTTAAGTTATTCTTGACAAATTTCTCTTGGCCTTTTAGCACCACGGAAAAGATTTCTCGTTTCCGTGGTTGATCGATTTTTGCGAGGGGATCGATCTTGATACTATCTACTGTTTTTACTCACAGAACGATGAGTGATAGCATGTACACCCCTAAGTCGTGAGGATTACCAAGTGACATTTTGGTTAGTTTCTTCCCAGTCAGCAACTTGGATGTTGACTTTGATACTACCCTTCTTAGCTCCATCAATATTTGGTGCTCCCATGTTTGTGATTGAGCCTGAAAGGATATGAACTGTATTGCGAAGAATCTTGTTATTGTTTTCTTTACCCTTGATGTCCACTTTATAGTACATATAGCCCTCAGCATCAGTGTAAAGTCCTTCTGCAGAAACAGCTTGTCCGCCTTTCTTTGGCTTACCACGTAGAACTAACTTCATAGGGGTATTGCCAGCCTCCATCAATGGGTTGACATAGAAATATGGCGCTTTATCGCTTGTTATCTCGAATGTTACGTTACTCTGCAAAAGACCTTCAGCCTCTTCCTTTGTATCAAGGTTGGCGATAGAAGACCATTTTTTACCAATTAGCAGACCCCCCGGTTCGCCGACTGCACCTGTTCCCATTTTGACAACTTTAGGGACATCGTACATTGCTACTTCCACGTCAGCTAGTTCATCAAAGAATTTCTTAGCCTCTGGGTCAAGATTTAATTCAAGTTGGCGAAGGTCGACACGTGCAACAAGTCTCTTCACAGTGATTGCTTGTTCCGCAGTCTTTCCTTCTTCTACTTGTACGGTCGTAAACAAATCTCCATCTTGAGTCATCAACAGCCCCTTACCTGCTACATCCTGAGTTGCGTAAGTGTACTGAGCTTCTTTCAAGGCGTCTTTTGTTGAGTTTTCTGCCAAATCAGAATTGACAAACACAAATACATCGCGTGATCCGACTGTAATGCCTTCTAATGTCAATGTTGTAGCTGCGGCTTCCCCATATTTTTCGCGAATATCACCATTGAATACCCATACTTGAAGTTTCTTTACCACCTCTTCTCCAGGGATGAGATTGTTGGTTAAGCCTGACAAGTTTCCTTCTGCACGTAGTTGAGTGCCGACAGTAATCTTGATAGAACCGGTAGCTTGTTCTGCTACAGGCGTTTGCTGATCTTCCTTACACGCGAACACGCCAAGGATCATTGCAGCACCAAGAAAAACAGATGTAATCTTTTTCATAGTTAAATAATAAATTAGAGTGATTAATAAATTGGTTTAATGTTAGTTCCTTAAATCTTGTATACAAGGGCTATGGCAGCCTTTGTGACACCGATATGGTTATGTTTTCCTTCTCCAATTTTACTTCCACACTTGATGCACTTAAATTTTTCATAGTCAATACGTGCGTAGCCAAGAGATAGACCAAACTCAATGCCCCAATGCTTGGCAAAATCATAGCGATACCCGTAACCAAGTCCGACACCGTAGAATGTCCCTTCGTATCTGAAGTCCTTTATATAGCTCAATGGCTTGATAGGTATGTTCCATCCTACTGCATTGAACTGCCCTCCAAATAGATCCATTGCTACAAAGTGACCTCCTTGTGCCACTTCGTCGAAGTAGTAGCGTATAGAAGGGCGCACCATATAGTGTTTGATTTTCTTTTCTCCGAAGACGAAAGGGTTGTAGGCCCCGGTTATCTCAGCGGAGATTTTTGATGACAGAGCGACCTCAAGGGCGAGGTTCGGTGTTACCGGTAGCGCGGTGTGGACAAAATCTGTCTTGATTGTCACAGCTCTCTGGCCATCTGCTTTGATTACAGCAAGCGATAGTGAAGCCAAGAGCAGGATTACAATACGTAGTTTCATAGCTAAATGTCTGATAGTTAATATAATCCTTTTATAAAACGAAATGTGGAGTTTTGCCACAGTACAGAAAGTACATGCACCCTCTTTCCCCCTCAGGATTTAGGTCTTGTGTCTTTCGGATTCCGCTTCCCCCATATTGCGTTTTCCTTAATCTTATGCCGTACACACATATCGAAGATGTTACGTCATGTATCACCGCCAACATACGTATGCCGTCAGCATATCTATTCTACTTATTTGTTCGAAACGAAATGTGGAGTTTTGCTACAGTACAGAAAGTACATGCACCCTCTTTCCCCCTCAGGATTTAGGTCTTGTGTC
>NZ_JAUMXC010000002.1:19567-99462 GCF_030529325.1 Porphyromonas sp.
ACATGCACCCTCTTTCCCCCTCAGGATTTAGGTCTTGTGTCTTTCGGATTCCGCTCCCCCATATTGCGTTTTCCTCTTTTTATTAAATTTTGTCCCAAAGCACAACGCACGGATGCTTAACAGCCATGGTGTATTTTTTAACTCTAAAAAAACGAAATTTGGAGAAACTTCTAAATGTGAAGATTATGTCCCTTCTTCCCCCTCAGGATTCAGGTTTTGTCTTGTGGATTCCGCTCCCCCATATTGCGTTTCCTTGTATTATACCACAAATGTAAACTATATTATTTGTAACTCCAAATTTATTTACGGATTATTTTGTGTTTTTGTTTTATTTGTTACACTGAGATGAGATGTAATATTCTCTTAATCTATTTGTTAGGGATTTTTTATACAAGGCGAAATACTTCGTGATTCAAGACTCTTGTTCACTTCGACCAAAAGAGTGATTCATAAATAATCATGGGGTATGCAGTCTTTGACTTTTTCGGGGAAGACAAAAAGGTTGTCTAACTTGACGCCTCAAGTTAGACATCTTGATTCATCAAGTTAGACACCTGAATTTCGAGGGTTGTATACCCCATATATTGGGATGTGGATCACGTGTTGAATTGTGATTTAGGATGATGTTATTTAATTTTGTCAAGACGTAAATGCAGCTATTTCATTATGCGACTACAGTTGGACGACATACAAAGGCAAGTGATCGACTTTACGAGAGGTCGGGCATTGGTGCTCGGAGCTCCCGGTACAGGTAAAACAGAAGTCTTGAGACAGAGGGTGCTAAAGGCTTTACAGCAAGAGAATATCAAGGGCGAAGATATGCTTTGCCTCACTGATGCAGCTATGAGCGGTGTGGGTGGATGCTTTGTTGGCAGTATGGCAGATTTCTGTTGGATGTTCCTTGCAGATAATGCCCTTTTATCTCCCGATGTCAGGGTCATCAAAACAAGCGAACAGCTGGAAATCATTTCCACACTCTCTCGAATACAGTACCGTGTGGAAGAATTAAAAAGTATCACAGATTGTGCTTGTATGATGCGAGAGAAGGAATTGGGATTTCCTGAATATTTGCAAGTACACCGTAATGCCAATCTTCGTTATCGTGGATTGGCGATGGAATACACGGAGCATAAAAAGAAAAATAATCTTGTCGATATTGATGACCTCCTGATGTTGACCTTGTTCGCCTTGCTCCGAGAGGATTATCGCACGTATAAATATTCTTCCTACAAGTGGATTGTTGTTGATGATGTGCAAGACATGGGTCAGATACATTATTGCATTCTGAACAGGTTAAGTGAGTGTGAGGACTCTACGTTCGTTATGTTTGGAGATGAGTCTTCGAGATTATCAACGGACGCTGATAAAGCTCCTATTTCGGAGCAGGTCAAAGTAGACAGTATCTTCATCCTTCGGAATAACTATAGATCATCCAAGTCTGTGGTCGAGATGCTTAATGCGTATATGAAGGAGCAGTTGGCGTTTGTTTCAAGGTCGAGTATTGAGCCTTCGATCTGCGTAAGGAGGGATGAAATCCTTCCCACGCTCGTCCCATGTCGCAATGAAGTCGAGCATTGCGATATGCTGGCAGCTCTCGTGCGACAAGCTCTTGTGGGAGATGCTGATCGCTCAGTGGGGATCTTGGCGAGTACGGAAGGAGAGGTGGATAGGATATGGAACTTGTGTGAAGCTCATGGCTTGGAATGCAAAAAAAAGTCGGATGTCAATCTCGATAATAAATCTGCTCTCGCCCAAGGAGCCGTCATAATGACTGTGGCAGAGTCTGTGGGAAAGGAGTTTGATCAAGTCATCATATACAATGTCTCAGATGGGATCTATCCACACGGCCCTACATCTGCAGAGCTTGATGCTTTGACTTTATATGTGGCTCTATCAAGAGCAAAAGGCCAGCTATATATTACGTATGAGAGGGAGCTGTCTCCATTTTTAACAAAGTTGGAGTCAGGACTTTTTTATGAGATGAGTGAGGGACAAAAGCAGCGAATGATGAAGATGGAGAGACTTTTTGTCAAATTCTCTCCAAATCCCTAAATCTCCATGGCGCAACACCTGCCGATCTT
Source organism: Porphyromonas sp. (assembly GCF_030529325.1). Classification (GTDB taxonomy): domain Bacteria; phylum Bacteroidota; class Bacteroidia; order Bacteroidales; family Porphyromonadaceae; genus Porphyromonas_A. The sequence goes on from NZ_JAUMXC010000002.1 coordinate 21,649, forward strand.
TTTCATCCAATTGTGATTGACGTTGTAGGCTCTTTGGGTGTTACAGACCCATATGACCTTACACTTCATGTGTTTGGGTAGGGTAGGGATAGGAGCATCCCCATCTGTAAAGATGATCAATCCGTTGTACTCCGGATGTCCACCTACATAATCAAAGAGTGGCTGGAAACTTGTTCCTCCGAATCCCATCACTTTGACTTGTATTTGTTTTTTCTTTATCGATTCGACAGCAGATAGCGTTGTGTCAAACTGAACCACGTCGATGGCTTCTATGCCATATTTGAAGAACCGATTGATCACAGAATAAAAATGCCTGATGCTTGCCTCTCCGATCGAAGCGCTCACATCCACTGCGACAAGTAGCCGGGTGTCGTAGCGTCGCATACTTCCCATGTTGTCAAAGCCTGTCCTACGATTGGGGCGCATGCGGGTCAACTGTCTTTTTGTGGATAGTATACTAGCCCTAAACCCTGCCAATACCTTACGGTAGTCTACTTTGGCTTGCGTATTGGCGATGATGTGGCGAGCAAAAGCGCCGGCAAGGCTTCCCCATTCGTTGGAAGCCTGAATTTCTTCGATCAAAGCCTCAATGGTGCTACCCATTGTTGGGTCTTCTTCCCAGAGTTCGGAAATGTCTTGAGCTTTGTTCTCTTCTAATTCAAACTGTCTGTCTTCAGTTGCTCTGTCTTGAGATTGAGTATTCTCCTCTCGTTTTTGATCTTCCGAAGATGAGGCTTCCTCTACATTTTCCGGAGGGTTTGAACTCTTGTTTTCCTCAGAGAGATTGCTCTCCTCTTCGCCCTCATTTCCGCTTGTGTTGTCCGAATTGGAGTTTTTGTCCGTAGGGTTTTCGCTCATGCTGTCAAGGTCGAGCTCCTGATTGGCGTACATCTCCTGTACTCTGTGAGCATACCATTCGAAGCTTTCTTGAGCTTCCAGATCAAACATCTCAGGTGTCGACATACCGATCTCTGTGAAGTCCTCGTAGTTGTCTGCCAGCACAAGGTTACTTCCCATCGCCACTGCTTTACGCTTGCACCCTATGGGTTGGCGCTCGTATGGGTGTTTTAGGAGGATTCGTATCATTTCTGCCTTTAGATGAAGTTCGATGGACCTCATCGGCATGGAAGTGACGATCATAGGGTTGTACTCGACCTTGCCCCTACCGCATCTGAATGGGCAGGAGATAGAAAGGTTAGCCTCAAAGTTGTGAGAGACAAAGGTCTGAAACAATGCTCCCTCAGATAGGTACCACCTGTCTACGATCTGTCTTACTTCAGGAAGCATAGTTACCTGATGTTGGCTGTATAGCTAAATAGCTTTTGAGCTATCTGAGGACATTTGCGCATGATGAACTCCTGTGTCTGCTCATACTTGTCTTGTTGGAACAAGTGTGCAAAGCTTGCAAGGACTTCGTTCTTTTTCTCACTTTCTATATATGCTATATACTTTGATAAGTTAGGCGCAATGATGTCTTCTGTTGCATCATCCAAATATGTTATGTGGATGTGCTTGAAGATATCTTCGTTTATTACTGAAAAGTCGTGCGTTTTGAATGTCGGGAGAGCTTCTTCATAATCATCAAAGTGGCGTAGAAAATCTGCTACATCGACTTGCTTGATCTGTCCTATCTTGGAGATGAATACATTGGCAGCCTTGTGGCCCACAATACTTGAAATAAGTTTGATATCTCTCTGATCAAGGTTTTCCACTCCGAGTATGACATCAGAGACCCTTTTCCATGAGCGACGGTCAGGCATCTTGTCCAATCCGGTGTCCGGATTTTCTTCCAATTGAGGATCTTTATCCAGCCATTCAGGGTTTTCTCTGATAAAAGTGATCACTCGCTCATCAAGTCCGATCTCTTCTCCCCACTCGAGCCACTCATGTACCGTAGGCTCAAATCTGAATACATTAAACCTTGACACCAAAGCCGGGTCAAGGTCTGTCAGTTGATACTCGTCTCCCTCATTTACTGCTGCAATGACACGACTGCCTACAGGGAGAGCTCTTCCTGCCAACTTGCGGTTCAAGGCGAGATCCATGATGGTCTGGAGTACTTCCGGACGAGCTCGGTTGAGTTCATCGAGAAAGAGTACTATCGGGTGCCCATCCATGGGAAACCAGTAGGGTGGGCGAAAAACTGTGAGTTCGCCGGATTTATCAGGGAGCCCTATGAGGTCTCCCGGGTCACTCATTTGCCCGAGAAAAAGGGTTACGATTTTCATCCCTTTACGGGCGAAGTAAGCTGTGAGTATCTCTGATTTTCCTATACCATGACGCCCTGTCAACATGATGTTGTGCGTTGCGGGTGTCCTGTCGAGCATGTATGTGAGTTCCGAAATATTTATCTTGATGTTCATCGTTGTTGTTTTTCTGACGGGAAACAAAAGTACACAATATATTTCAATGTGTGATGGGGTAAAGTCCTTTGATGACCTTTATATTTATTTGACTCTCAGTCCTGAAAGGTCATCTGTGGCTCTGTTTCTGAACCCTTATTGTTTTCTCCCCTCAAAGGTGGTAATGGAGGTGAAAGATTTAAATGCAAATTGACCTTTTACCGTGACGGTATACCTGAGTGTGTCCCCATCAAACGCTCCCGAGATTGTGCCGTCATATTTTAGAGGGAGGCCTATCATCTTGATCTTGACTATGTTCTTGCATTTTTGCGCGAAAGTGCCATCCTCAGATACTTCGATGTCTTTCGCCTCTATGCTGACAGTCCCGGGCATTGCTCCTACTTTGAATGGGGAGATGTGTATGTTGACTTTGGTATCCTTGTTACCCCGGGTTACTTGAGACTTGATATGATGAATAGGAGACTTGTCTTCGTTCATATGAACACGAGTCAATGCCCCACTGTATTCTCCCGTCAAGCTATACTCTCTTGTATTGAGTCCCGAACTCTTCTGAGTTTCTGCCTTTGCATCTCCTATATAGAGGATGAGCATCATGCATAGCGATAGGAGAGGGAGAAAAGTTGTCCTCATATCTATTAGAGTTTTTTCATCTGCTGACGGGCATAGGCTGAAAATGTGCCGAGCCAGTGATCTCCTCCATAGTTGCTGCGGAAGATCTGCCCCATCCCGATATCATAGTGCTTACGGGCAGATACCTCAAAGACGCCCTTGATAGGGTCTGTGTTGGGGAGAGCTTTGGCTATGGATGCCATACACCATGCCCTTGAAAATGAAAGTCCGACAAGGTGAACAATATGGTAGTCGTTGAGGTCGGACACCGTAGGGGGCGTGATGAGATTGCGTATTCCTTGGGGGGTGAGGAAGTTTTTCATCCACTGAGCAAATACAGCGGGCGAAAGCACTCTGCTCATAAGGTCAGCCTCTGTGAGTGAGGGAGAGAAGAAGTCAGTCGCGTTGGGTTCCCACTCTGCGGGTATGTCCTTGTCTCTGCTGTAGAGGTCAAGAGCCTTGGCACGTATTGCACTTGCGAACTCCGTATCTTCCACAAGTTCTGCCCAGTCAAGTGCAAACCCCAGCGCAAATGCTGAGTTGGAGTGCGTTCCGATACGATCGGCATAAGTCATCTTGGGTAGGTAAGCCTTCCATCGTTTGACGATACTTGTTGTGAGGGGCTTCATATTGTCGTGCCAGTTTCTCGCCTTCTTGGTGAGTTCCGGAGATGCGTTTTCTGCCTGAGAAAGCCTTATCAGGCCCTCATCTAATTTTAGCAACCAAGCCCATCCATATGTGCGCTCAAATGCAGCACCCAATGGGCGGTCAAAATACTCAGCTTCCTTGAGTAGCTTTTGTGTGGTAAGCGAGTTGTCGAGTGCTCCTACGATGCTGTCGCGTAGAGAAATATCAGGATGAGTGTAAAGCGTCTGCACCAGCATCCAATGGCTGTGGACACTGCTGTGCCAATCAAAAGAACCAAAAAATGCGGGGTGTAACTCTGATGGCGTGAGTTTGGCATCTGCCGCGTCGTTGATGATTTGGCCTGTTTTGTTGGGATATTCTACCGTGATGCTCTTTAGGGGCATTCGGACGAGGCGGAGCAGTGTGGAGTCCTCTTGTGCAGAGACTGTCATCCTGCAGATGAGGACGACAAAGAGTAATATTATTGTTCGTTTCATAGTGTGAAAATATTCCCTATTAACCATTGGGCTAAAGTCTTGGCGACAAAATTACCTTTTTTTCATCACTCCTACTATACATATATGTGTGTTTTTGTATCAGACGTTCATGTGTATAGGCTCTTGTTTCATGCGAATAACAATAGGGGCTATTCTTAGTGGCCTTTTTATATGTCGGACTTTGGGGTATACTCAATGTGGTGTCCTGAGCAAAAAATAATGTACACTCTTTCGAGTCGATGTGTCTAACTTGAGATCAGAGGTTGTCTAACTTGAGACTAAAGGTTGTCTAACCTCTGATCTCAAGTTAGACAACCTTTTTAGACCTTCTATAAATGGTTTTATACCAGAGGTTTCGATAAACTATGTTTTTTAGTCCTCTTGAAAACAAGTTTGCTGTGATGTTTCGGTTATAAAAACATAGAGAGGTGTGAAGTTCGGGTTTGTTTAATCGACAATAAATGTGTACCTTTGTAGGCCGAATTTTATGTTCAGGTCAATAGAAGTGAGTAGAGCTTGATGTCTTCCATCGGTTGAGAGTGTCCACTCTTGTTAGAGATAGAGAGCTTTTGTGTCACTTTTTTACTAACTCATTAATTTTTATTTATAGAAAGTGGAAACTTTAAGTTACAAGACCATTTCTGCAAACAAGGCAACTGTGAAAAAAGAGTGGGTTGTAGTTGATGCTACAGACCTTTCTTTGGGCCGTCTATGCAGTGAGATCGCGAAGATCTTGCGCGGCAAGAACAAACCAAACTTCACTCCACACGTTGATTGTGGCGACAATGTAATCGTCATCAATGCAGACAAAGTAGTCCTAACAGGTCTTAAGTGGACTGACAGAGAGTATTTGACATTCTCGGGATATCCCGGAGGTCAGAAGTCATTCTCTCCAGAGAGATTGAAACAAAAGGGTGTAGACCGTCTTTTCCGTAAGGTAGTCAAGGGTATGCTTCCAAAAAACAAACTTGGAGACAAGCTCATCAACAACCTTTATGTCTATGGCGGTAGCGAGCACAAGCATGCTGCACAACAACCTAAACTTGTCGAACTAAAAACTATCTAAGTAAACAACTATGGAAGTTATCAACGCATTAGGTAGAAGAAAAGCAGCCGTAGCTCGTGTCTACGTGAAAGAAGGTAGCGGTAAAATTGTCATCAACAAGAAGGAACTTGCTGCTTACTTCCCATCATCACTCCTACAGTTTGTCGTAAAGCAACCTCTTGCTACACTTGGTGTGGAAGAAAAGTACGACATCTATGTAAACCTCAAAGGTGGCGGTTTCAAGGGTCAGAGCGAAGCAGCTCGCCTCGGTATCGCACGTGCCCTCGTGAAGATCAACGCAGAAGACAAGGCAGCACTCCGTGCTCAAGGCTTCATGACTCGCGACCCACGTACGGTAGAGCGTAAGAAACCAGGTCAACCAAAAGCACGTAAGAGATTCCAGTTCTCTAAGCGTTAATACATTTTCTCCTTTGGAGGGGTATCGGGTATTATATGCTTCGGCATCTTCTCCCAAGAAAAGAGTAAAGAAAACAGTATTATTTAATCTACGTTTAGTATCTAAATCTGTAAGATGGGTCGTCCTCCCAAAATATTATCAGAAGGACAGTGTAGAAATACCCCTACTCGCAGGTTGAAAACAAACAGAAAGTAAACGAACAACTATGTCAAGAGTAACATTTGAACAACTCCTTGAGGCCGGTGCACACTTCGGTCACCTAAGAAGAAAGTGGAATCCGGCAATGGCTCCTTATATCTTTATGGAGCGCAATGATATTCACATCATTGACCTACACAAAACAGTTGCCAAAATAGATGAGGCAGCAGAAGCTCTAAAGAAAATGGCTCAAAATGGCAAGACTGTCCTTTTCGTTGCTACAAAGAAGCAAGCTAAGGAAGCTGTCGCTGAGCTCGCTCAAGCAGCTTCAATGCCTTATGTGGTAGAAAGATGGCCGGGCGGTATGCTCACCAACTTCCCTACTATCCGTAAAGCTGTCAAGAAGATGGACACCATCGACAAGATGACTTCTGATGGCACATTCGACAATCTCTCTAAGAGAGAAAAGCTTCAGATCAACCGTCAACGTGCTAAGCTCGAAACAACTCTTGGCTCGATCGCAAGCATGAAGCGTCTCCCATCAGCTCTTTTCGTCATCGACGTAATGAAGGAGCACATCGCTGTACGTGAGGCTAACAGACTTGGCATCCCGGTATTCGGTATCGTGGATACAAACTCTGATCCTTCAAACATCGACTACATGATCCCTGCCAACGATGACTCTACTAAGGCTATCGAAGTTATCCTCGGTGCAATGGTAGAAGCAATCAAGGAAGGTGCAACAGAGCGCAAGATCGAAAAGCAAGACGACGAAAACAACGAAGAAGCAGCACCACGCCGTGAGCGTCGTGCTCGTACAGGCGGTGTCCGTCGTGAGCGCACAAAGAAGGAAGACAGCGACGCAATGAATGCTCGCGTAGCTGAAAAGTTTCAAAAGGCGTCTGAAGACAACGAAGAGTAAATCAGATCTCGATCAGTTTTTTAGACATATCGGATCGATGAGATAGACTTTGTAGCTCGGCGACGACTCTTAATCAAATTAAAGAGCAGGCGCATGAGAGCTACAAAGTCTCTCAAATTAAGGAGATATAAAAGACCAAATACAAACCTAAAACAAAGGAATACAACTATGGCTGTATCAATGGCAGATATTAGCCACCTCAGAAAGATGAGTGGCGCAGGTATGATGGACTGTAAAAAGGCCTTGGAAGAAGCTAATGGCGACTTCGACAAGGCTATGGAAATCATCCGTAAGAAAGGTCAGGCAGTAGCTGCAAAGCGTTCGGACCGTGAGGCAACAGAAGGTTGCGTGCTTGCTAAGAGCAATGGCGATTTCGCTTGTGTCGTGGCTATCAACTGCGAAACAGACTTCGTCGCAAAGAACGAAGACTTCGTGGGCATGACTCGTGAGGTCCTCGAAGCTGCAATGAACAACAAACCTGAAACAAAGGACGCTCTCCTTGCAATTAAGCTTGCTGACGGTCGTACCGTTGCAGAGTGCATCACAGACCGCTCCGGTATCACCGGTGAAAAGATGGAGCTTAGCGCTTATGAAGCTGTTAAGGGTGTTGCAACAGTGGAATATATCCACCCGGGAAATAAGTTGGCCACCATCGTTGCTTTCAACGAAGGTCTTGAGCACCAACTTGCTCGTGACATCGCAATGCAGGTAGCAGCGATGAATCCTGTGGGTGTGACACCTGAAAATGTTCCTCAGAACATCATCGATCAGGAAATGGAGATCGCTCGCGACAAGGCTCGCCAATCAGGCAAGCCTGAAAACCTCATCGATCGTATCGCTGAAGGTGCTCTCCAAAAGTACTTCAAGGAAAATACGCTTTTGATGCAGGAGTCTATCAAGAACCCTAAGGAAACTGTAGAGCAAGTACTCAAGGGGGCGTCTAAGACTCTTACAGTCGCTGAGTTCAAGAGAGTAAACCTCAACGTAGACTAATCTCTATCCCAGGATAGAATTCTCACAATAACGAGAGGCTCTCGTGGTATGTTTATATCCGAGAGTCTCTCTTCTTTTTTGACAGATCAGGGATCTGACTTACTCTGATATAGTCTTTTTTGTATCTTTGCAGAAGTCCCTTTCCTTATTATAACCAAGAGTAATTTAACTTATCATGACAAAAAAAGTATTTTCTATTATCTGTATGGCACTTATTGCAACTGCCTGTGGATCAAAAAAGACCGATGCAGGTCTTGAAGGAAATCCATTCTTGACAGCCGGCTCATTGGAGTTTGGAGCTCCAGACTTCAGTCAGATCCGGACAACCCATTATCTTCCTGCAATGAAAGAGGGTATCCGTCTCGAAAAGGAAGAGATCAATGCTATCGTATCAAATACTGAAGCTCCTACATTTGAAAACACCATCCTTGCTCTTGAAAAAGCCGGAGAGGTGCTAAGACGTACGAGCAATGTCTTTTTTGCGGTTGCCGGTGCAGACAAGACTTCAGAGATCCGCGCTATCGAGGAAGAGATAATCCCTCTCATTACTGAGTGGAGCAATGAGAAGAGCCTCAATGAGGAACTCTTTAAGAGAGTTAAAGCTGTCTACGACAACGAACGTGCAAGCCTTACGGGTGAGGATTTAAAGCTTCTTGATGAAGTTTACAATAATTTTGTTCGCGAAGGGGCAGAACTTGATGCAGAGAGGAAGGCAGAACTTAAGGCTATCAATGCAAAGCTTGCGGAACTCCAACAAAAGTTTGGTAACACCGTCACTGATGCTACTGTAGCTGCGGGCGTATGGGTGGATAGCGAAGAAGAACTTGCAGGTCTCAGCCAAAGCCAAATCAATCAGTGTAAGCAAGATGCAGAGTCTGCAGGAGGAAAAGCTCCTTACTACATAGTCATTACAAATACCACACAGCAGCCTGTCCTTGCATCTCTCGAGAATAGAGCGCTGAGAGAAAAGGTTTATCAGGCCTCTATCCACAGAACAGACGAGACTTCAGACAACAATACTTACGGTATCATCGTAGAGTTGGCTAAGCTTCGTGCGCAGAAAGCTGCCCTCCTTGGTTATCCCAATTATGCAGCGTACTCTATAAGCAATGCTATGGCTAAGAAGCCTGAGAATGTCTATGGATTCCTAAATCGCCTCATTGATGAATATCTCCCAAAAGCGCAGAAAGAGACTGCTGAGATCGAGGCATACGCTCGTAAGACTCAAGGCTCAGACTTTAACCTTCAGCCATATGATCGCTTCTTCTACTCAAGCAAGATGAAGCAGGAGATGTTTAATATTTCTGATGATCAGGTGCGTCCATATTTCAATATGGATACTGTGCTTATCAAGGGTGTGTTCTATGCGGCAGAGAGAGTTTATGGTCTCTCATTTAGTGAACGCACGGATATCCCTGTCTATCATCCTGATGTCAAGGTATACAATGTGCATGATAAGGATGGTCATATCATGGCTTTGTTCTATGTAGATATGTTCCGTCGTCCTACAAAACAAGGAGGTGCATGGATGGGTGCGTTCCAAAAGCAGTCTCACTACTTTGGAGCTACTCCTATCATCTACAATGTTTGCAATGTCGCTAAGCCTGCTGAAGGGCAGCCTTGCTTGATCAATTGGGATGAAACTACTACCATGTTCCATGAGTTTGGTCATGCTCTTCATGGAATTGTTTCAGACTGTAAATACAATACACTTTCGGGGACTTCAGTTGCGAGAGACTTTGTTGAGTTGCCTTCTCAGTTCTACGAGTATTGGGCTTCACAACCTGAGATCTTTGACAACTACGTGAAGCACTATGAGACTAACGAGCCTATGCCAAAGGAATTGAAGGAAAATATGTTGAAGTTTGTCAATTTCCATGCCGCTTATGCTCTTGGTGAAAATCTTGCTTCCACATCGTCAGATCTAGGATGGCACATGCTCACGGCAGATCAGGTTCCTGCAGCTGATGCTGCTCCTGAATTCCAGGAAAACCTATTGAAGGAAATGAGACTTCTCAACCCTCAGATCCCTCCACGTTACAATCCTACGTACTTCCGTCACGTATGGGGTGGTGGTTATGCGGCCGGTTATTACTCATACCTATGGTCTGAAGTTCTTGCTGTCAATGTAGGAGAAGTCTTCACAAAGGGTGGAGGAGTCAATGCTGAATTGGGACAGGCATACCGTGATAAGATCATTTCTAAAGGTAATACCCTACCTCTCGAACAAATCTTCACAGACTTCACAGGGCTTGAGCAACCGGATGCTAAAGGCTTCCTTAAGTCTCGCGGATTATAATACGTTTTGCTCTCTTATTTAGAGCGAATTTTGGGCGCATCAGAGAATTCTCTGGTGCGCCTTTTTATTTAAGATATAATATTCTTCACGTACGATAAGGTTGTCAAGGCCACCATTGATCATGCCTGTGTATGTGGTTTAATGAAAACGATATAATCTCTTCAATAAGAGAATTAAATGGTGATTTTATTTTTTAACATCAATTGCTTTTCAGTTGTGTAAATAATGCATATATTTAAGCAACCTTATTAAGGTTTTGTGAAGTTGGAAATCAAAGGAAAACACGTGCTATCTTTTTTATTTGCTGTTAGTTATTAAATTTAGGGGGTGTTTTTGAGTGTTAATCTTTAAAGAGGAAATCATTAAATTATGAAAGCGTCAAGATTTCTATTGATCGGTGCGATTGCACTCGGTCTTTTTGCATGTAAAGATGGTTACAACAAAGGAGGAGTGGGTCCTGATAGTAAGGAGTCCACTTATGCCGGCTTATTTGTCAAGAATAAAATCTCAGATCTGAGAAATGTCGTTGATAGTGAAGCTGACTATGATGGACGTACTGGGGAGAATGGACTCAAGAAGATGCACCTTTTGTCTTCGGTCAAACCGATGATGTGGGATTATGCAGCTTCGTTAGGTCCTGGTCAATTTGCACCTATCCCTGCAGTTCCAGGTACTTTTACGGTGGAACCATGGGTGACAGAGCCCGGGCAGCATTTTATGGCGCTGCTCTTGAATGATGTAAACGGTAACATTATTTCCGGTGTCACCATCGCTGATGTGAAAGATCGTAAGTTTGGCTCAAAGACAGCTCCGGCCGAAGACTTGAAAGCTCTCTCGACCGATGGAGAATTTGTCATGACTTCCGGATCTATTGATAAGTTGGTTAAGGAAGGTGTTACCAAAGCTACTGCTGAAACTGGTACCGATGAAAATTCCAATGTGTTTACGTTTGATGTTGAGCGAGTCGTTGCTCAAGGACTCGTGGCAAAGGCTGATGCTCTCAACGCTGAAACAGTAGATGGCAGAGGAACGATTGATCTAACTAAACTGACTTATACTGCAGTCAATGGTGCGGTAGAGACATATCTTTTTACCGAGCATGCCGGCGATCGTACTATGGGTGCTGATCAACTCTATGACAACTATGAGTCTGCTCTTCATAATTATGTAGAGTATAAGAATGCTCAAGATCCTGCAGGAGTCGTTGACAAGCTTATTCGTCTTGGTAATATTAACCCTAATCTTGGAGGCTATGCAGCAGTAAATGTTGCTGACAATGCAGTAGGTGCGAAGGCTGCTCGAGGGATCTATTTCCTTGAAAACTCTGTTGAAAAGGCAACTTCTTGGACGAAGGAAAACAAGGATTATGGCTTCTATCGTATGGCTTATGCGAAGGTTTATGCTGAGTTCATTCCAAAAGTCCTTTATTACTTGGATGGAACTGTAATAAAGAGCAAATCCGGGGTTGCTGGAGCTACTTTCTATCAGGGCGAAAAGGATGGACTGTTCTACGAAACTAAGGAGGCTGCAAAGAAGAGTGCTATCGCTCCTGATCAGAAAGCGTATACTTACAAGGATGGTAAGTGTGCATATCGCGCATTATGGAATCGCCAGTTTGTTGCAGATAATCAGGGGGCTGTCAATGTGACTAATGCAGATACACGTAGAAACAATGTCTATCTGATCGAGATCAAGGGCTTCCAGACTATCGGTATGCCTTGGGACTCTTCCGATCCCGGTGACCCATATTTGCCGAAGCCTGCAGATGGTGAAGAACCTACAACGCCTGACAATCCTGATATTGAAAAGCAAGACACCTATATGCGTGTAGAGGCTAAGATTTTGAAATGGAATCTCGTCTCTCGTAAGGTGATCCTCAATTGAAAAGGACACTTCTCATCCGTATACCTTCTAAGCAAGGCGATGAATAAATACTAAAGAGAATGCAATGTGGCTGTGTGTCTTTTTCAGCCCTTTGCACCCTCTCTTTAAGGTGCAAATCACTTTTACCTTGAAACTATTTTGATTAGATAGTTCGGGCTAAATAACTGATCTCGAAGTGAAAACTATAAAAATATTACAGTTATTCTTTCTATGTGTCTTTTTACTCTTTTCGCAGTCATGTGATAAGTGTATATATGATGATCTTAGTGAATGTCCTCAAGGGATGGACTTCAAGTTTGTATCCAAGACTCCTTGTGGAGATGTTTTGTCGCTCGATGGAATGAGAGACCTCTTGGTTCAAGTTTATGATACCAAGGGAAATCTTGTCGCAAAGTTTGATCAGAAAGGAATTAATATCACCCCTGATTATAGGATTACTCTTCCTTTTTCGAGACCGGGAACATATACTTTTGCCTTCTGGGGGATGACTGCTGGAGCCCCGTATGCTAAGACGGACGAAGCCTCGTGTGCATTCATAAAGGCTGATAGTCCTATTACGACCGACTTATCATCTCTATTCTATGGAGTATTGAAGGATCATAAGGTTATAGATCGTTCGGATCTGGGGACATTGATTGATCTTTTCTCGATAAATATGTTGCCATATACATACCGCTTCAGTATGGAAGTTGCAGGCCTTTTGGCTCAGAAAAAGTATGTTGTTGAGCTTAGTGATGATAATGGCGCATATGATTTTTATGGGAAGTCTATTGGTGTACCTGTAATTTACACTCGGAGTGCAGAGTCCTACGATGGCAGGATACAGGTCTCTCTGAATACCCTTAAGTTGATTAGGGATGGAAAGACAATGATACATATTCGAGAGATGGATACAGGGCGAGAGCTTATGAAGATTCGCCTTGAAGACATCCTCCGTGGCATAGAGAAGCAAAATGGTGTGACGATCAATCTTGAATGTGTTTATGATCTAAATCTCAAACTTCAGATTTTGACCCATCAGTCCATCATGGTTTCTCTCAATCAGTGGAACTTCATTTATCGTGGTGTCATCCTGCGTTGATATGACGTTATGTAGATAAACATTTATAACGTATACAATGAATAAGTTTTTCATACATGTGTTGTCTGTGACAATAGTTCTGAGTCTTGTCTTTTCGTGCAAACGGGCAGATGAGATGGATGTCCACGGTAGTAAAGTGGCGGCTGACAATGTGGAATTGTCATTTGCGATAAAGATGAATAATTATAGCGCATCTCAGTCATCTCATTTACGTGGAACTATCACTGATCGTGATATCGAATATGGTGAAGTAGAAGGTACGGAGAACGAAAATGATATCAAGAAACTATGGGTTTTCCTTTTTGACAACTCTGACGACGAATTGAAGTATATCTTCCAATTCTCCAGGGATGCGGCAGATCCGGAAAATCAGCTTACCGGCCCTTATGAGCAGTTGAATGGCTTATATAGGACACCCGTGAAGTTGGTGAAACCCGGTCGTTATACCCTCGTGATTTCGGCCAATACCTACCAGTTTCGTTTCCATAATGATCATACAGCCATCGGTTTTGGTGACATGTATATAGAGGGTATGACACCGGTGTTGGGGATGAAGAGAGGTTTCTTTGCAGCCTCGGCAAGTTCCACACACTTTGTCAATGACCGTCCTGCTCATGATAGGGATCCGGAGACAAACGGGCTAAACGCCAATTATGTCAACTTGAACTTTATCGTCCCCAAAGACTATACTTCCAAACGCGAACCTTTTGTCGTACCGATATCTCTTACTCGCGTACTTTCTAAATTGGTGGTGACAATAGACAACCTCAATAATCAATCTGAGGAAGTCGTCCAGACAAGAGATTATCGTCTTCACGAGGTCGTAGTTGTCTCTTCCAAGTTGTATAAGTCTTTTTTGAGACCATGGTACTTACCTCCAATGGCTGTCGGAATGCGAACTGCGTGGTATACTCACGGTATATTGCCATTGCCGACTGCACCTTCGCCGGGCTATAGCGTAAAGCCGAACAATGGACTGATGAAGGATAAGTTCCCTCTATTGAAGAAACTCAATGAACAAGGGTTTACGGAGAGGTTGGAGGAGACCGAACTTTTCAACTACTATATCCCACCATGGAGCACAGGCAGCGATCCTCAGACTGATACACGGAATACAACAAAATTGATTCTCGTATTTAAACACAAGACTACCGGTGATGAAGAGAGGTACGAAGTCCCTCTCTATAATACCAAAAATGGACAGAAGGACTACACTATCAATCCTAATACCATATACAAGCTCCGTCTGTCTTTTAGGATAGGCTCTATACGATGTGAGTTCGAATAGCCTTGTGTTCGCAAAGATTCAAGAGGCCTCAATCTATCTATGGGATTGGGGTCTCTTTATTTTTGGGTATTCTTGTTCACAGAGAGCTACAATTTTATGCTGCTGGCAATCTTTCCCATCCGATGGTGTTGAAAGGGGGATGGCAAAGATGATTTTCAAGGTTGTCACATCGACTTATTAGGTTAGGCATCTTGATTTGTTAAGGTAGGCATCTTAATTTATTAGGTTAGCCACATTGATTTACCACGTTAGCCATATCAATTTTTAGAGGTGCATATCTTTCATTTGATTGTTTTTCGGGGTGTACATTGAGGGAGGTGGATATTAGAAGTGGTTGTCTGAGACTTGGTATGATAATATCGCTATCTTTGTGCTGAGAGAGTAGATAGGGTGTGTGAATAAGCAACTGAAATAATGACCAATCTGATAGATCTTTTGTTGTCCGGGGTAGTGGGGCTCGTCATGTTTGTCCTTGGGCTTTCCCTTACTCGTCAGGACTATTTGGACTTGGTGTTCCATCCCAAACCTATTTTGGTGGGTTTATTGGGTCAGATTGTCATGCTTCCTCTTGTCGTCTTTCTGTTTGTGACCTTCTTACCCATATCGAGTGCCTTTAAGGTCGGATTTATTCTCCTTTCTGCATGTCCGGGAGGCACTACATCGGGTATCATTACGTATCTTCTTAGGGGCAATGTGGCGATGTCTCTCTCTCTTACTGTACTCAACAGTATTATTTCTTTATTCACTATACCTGCTGTGATTTCACTTGCTCTTCACTTTTTTCATATGCCGGACATGGAGGTCGTGATGCCCATGGGAGAGATGATGTCACATATATTTCTACTCACGATTGTGCCCGTGGTGCTTGGTATGATTGTACGTAAAATGAGATCACAGCTCAGTCTGAGGTTGCAAGTCCCTCTGAAGTTGGTGGTACTTTTGTTACTTGCCTTTGTCTTTGGTGTCAAGTTTTTTGCCGGAGAATCTCACGGCGGGGCAGCTTTGGAAAGGAGTGAGATGGTCATATTATTTCCACTCGCGGTGCTCTTCAATATGGTAGGATTTGTTGCGGCCGTATTACTTTCTTCTATCACTCGTCTTGGCAAAGACCTTCGTCTCACAGCAGCTATCGAGATCGCTGTACAAAATAGTTCACTTGCGATGCTTATCTCCGGGACTCTGCTCCAAAGTCAGGCTATGTTGAGACCTTCTCTTGTCTACGCCATGACATCATTTTGGATCACATTACTATTTGGTTTTCTTTACAAGAAAAGTGTGATGAGAGAGCTAAAATAAAGTACAGAGATTGAGCCTGTATTGATAAAAAAAGTTGTTACCTTTGTTTATCTGAGGTGGCTGTCATCTATGGTGGGTATGACAGCCTTTTTCGTAGCAAAGATAAGTTACCCTTATGCATCGTTTTTTTCAGTTTATTTTCAAAGGAGACAAGACCATTTGGTATGTCATCTTGGGATTTATGTTTATCTCCATCGTCATGGTTTTTTCCGCGACGAGCAATATCGCTTTTTTGAGCGAACAGCGAGGAAGTAGCTTTTATGGCCCGATCTTACGCCACTCATCCCATGTCTTCATGGCCTTTTTGGTGTGTCTGGTGGGGGCACGTATCCCTACACGTGTTTTTGCAGGGATGTCAAGGTTGCTCGTCCTCATTTCGATAGTGCTGCTGCTGGCCGTTTTTGTCATGGGGGTGGAGCGCAACGATGGAAAACGCTGGCTGGAGATCATGGGGATAGAGTTTCAGCCCTCTGAGATTGCGAGATTTGCTGCCATCAACTTTGCTGCATTCAGGTTTGGGAAGCCTGATCATGCAGACAAACGGACATTTATCTCCGTCATGCTCCCTGTTGGTATTATTGTTGTACTTATCTTTATAGAGAATATATCTACGGCCCTCTTTATCTCTCTCGTTATCTTCCTGATGGGGGTGATTGCTCAAGCCAATAGACGGATGATGTTGATGACCGGACTTGGAGCACTCGTTGTCGGGACATTGGGACTCACAGTTCTACTTCTGACCCCTTCTTCCGTACTCAAGGGGAAAGGGCGTCTTGAGACCGGAAAGGCCCGCATCGAGAGATTTTTTAAGTCTACTGATGATAGCGGAGAGAAGAAACTGGACATGGAAAATAAAGACTATCAGATTGTTCAGTCAAAAAAAGCGATGGCTCGTGGAGGCATCACCGGCGTAGGACCCGGTAATAGCGAAGCAAGATATTTCTTGCCTCAGCCATATTCGGACTTCATCTATGCAATGATTGTGGAGGAGTATGGTCTGATGGGTAGTGCTGTGGTGTTATTCTTATATATCATGCTGTTTTTTCGTATAGCCATTATATCGAGACGTACCAATAGCATGTATCTGAAGTTGATGCTTATGGGGATTGGTTTGGCCATTACTTTGCAAGCCTTGGTCAATATGTTGGTGGCTACCGGTGTATTCCCGGTTACGGGACAACCTTTGCCATTTATAAGTAGAGGGGGAACGTCGTACATCATAACTGCTGCTTACTTTGCTGTACTACTTTCCGTCAGCAATGCTGCGGAGCAGGAGCGTGAACATAGGCTTGCAGAGGTAAGTGGAAATCATGTCGAGACGGATGTCGTGCCTGATTTTCAAGAGATGGAGGAAGAGGAGCAGGCTAATTAACTTTGTATACAATGAGAAAGCGTAAATATATCATCAGTGGCGGAGGAACGGGGGGACATATCTTTCCGGCTCTTTCCATTGCCAACGAGATAAGGCGCCGTGATCCTCAGGCCGATATCCTTTTTGTCGGAGCCAAGGGGCGTATGGAAGAAGAGAAGGTGCCTGCTGCCGGGTACGAGATCTTTACTTTGCCTGTCAAGGGGCTGGAGCGTAAACGGTTGCACAAAAATATAGCAATCATATACCGCCTTGTCAAGAGCCTTTTTTCTGTACGAAAGGTAATCAAGGACTTTGCTCCTGATATAGCTATAGGGGTAGGAGGGTATGCAAGCGCACCTACGCTGATCATGGCAAACCTTTTGGGTGTGCCGACTCTCGTGCAAGAGCAAAACTCATATGCCGGTGTCACCAACAAGATCGTAGGACGTCGTGCTAAGAAAGTCTGCGTGGCCTACAAGGGAATGGAGCGCTTTTTCCCGGAAGAGAGAATTATCCTGACAGGTAATCCTATACGACAATATCTCTTTGAGGTCGGTCGGCACGCTACAGAGGCTTACGAGTATTTCAAACTCAGATCAGATCGTAAGACAATCCTTGTAATCGGAGGCAGTCTTGGAGCAAGAACCATCAATGAGAGCGTATCCAATGCATTGCAAGAGTTGAGCCGGCGTACCGATATTCAGATCATATGGCAGACAGGTAAGGGTTATATCACTAAAGCAAGAGCCGAGCTTTCTGCATTGGGCGATTGTGATAATATTTCAGTCACGGATTTTGTGTATCGGATGGATTTGGCTTTTTCTGTTGCCGATCTTGTCGTTTCAAGAGCCGGAGCAGGTTCTATATCAGAGTTTTGCCTGCTTGGTTTGCCCGTCATCCTTGTTCCATCTCCCAACGTATCTGAGGATCATCAGACCAAAAATGCCATGGCTCTTGTCAATGAAGGAGCTGCCTTGATGGTCAGAGACTGTGATGCGAGGGAGCAGCTTGTGCCGTTACTTCTTGAAACAATTGGGGATCAAGACCGTCGTGAGATGTTGGCTGAAAATATCGCAAAACTGGCATTGAAAAATTCCGCCCGGCGCATTGTTGACGAAATCGAACTTATTATATCACAAAAAGAAAATCGCTGAGATGAAGCAGGATATCAATATAATTGAAGGTGTTGTATCTCCTCGTTCTATATTTTTTATCGGAATAGGAGGAATAGGAATGAGTGCTATAGCCCGCTACTTCATCCACTACGGTTATACAGTGGGGGGGTATGATCGCGTCGAGACTCCCATCACCCAAAGTCTTGTTGCTCAGGGAGCACAAGTCATTTATATAGATGATGATGCCTTGATCCCTGAAGTTTTCAAGGGGGATGATTGTCTCGTTGTGTATACCCCGGCTATTCCTCAAGATAATAATGTTCGTCTCTATTATGAAGGCAAAGGGATTACTTTTCATAAACGTTCCGAAATACTTGGCTTCATCACAGCCGGATCAAAGGCTCTTTGTGTAGCAGGTACGCATGGTAAAACTACGACCAGCACCCTTTTAGCGCATTTGCTTTCACAATCTCATGTCGGGGCCAACGCATTTCTTGGGGGAGTCTCACTCAATCATGACTCTAATCTGTTGCTTGATGAGCGTAGTCCTTACGTTGTCGTTGAGGCGGACGAATATGATCGTTCATTTCATCGACTCAGGCCTTTTATGTCCATCATTACATCTACCAAGCCTGATCACCTTGATATTTATGGTGATGCAGCTGCTTTTACTGAGGCCTTTGAATATTTTGCGTCTTTGACCACGGACGGTGGGCTTGTACTTATGCATGATAAGGAGACGAATATCACTCCCAAGGTGGGGCCGGGTACTCGGGTTATGCGGTATGGTTCATTGTCTACTTCCGAATATCGGTATGATAATATTCGTTACGAGGGGGGCGAATTGTTTTTTGACTGGTATCATCCGGATGGTGTATACAAGGATATGACCATAGGGACACCCATCGAAATCAATGTCGTCAATGCGACGGCAGCTCTTGCTGTTGCAAAGGATTGTGGATGTGCGGAGGCAGAACTGAGATCGGGCTTGAGCTCGTTCAGAGGTGTTCACAGGCGTTTTGAGCGGGTGTTGACATCCCCTCAGTATCCAATACTCCTCGATGATTATGCTCATCACCCCGAGGAGATAGAAGCCTCTTTATCTTCAATAAAGAAACTCTATCCCGATAAGGAAATAACAGTCGTCTTTCAGCCTCACTTATATAGTCGTACTGCTGACTTTCAGCGAGAGTTTGGGGAGAGTCTCAGTCAGTGTGATGATATCATCCTCCTTGATATCTATCCTGCAAGAGAATTGCCCATACCGGGCATAAGTTCGCACTCTATTCTCAAGTATATAGATAAGGAGTCAAAGTGTGTGGTTTCCAAAGCCGACCTTATCCAAGAGTTAAGTAAACATCACTTTGATGTACTTGTCATGATGGGAGCCGGCGATATAGAGTTTGAGGTGCCCAAGGTAAAAGAATATCTGATGACCAAAAAATATCAATAAATGGGATGAAGTACTTGTATAGACTCTTGAGATTTTTGGGTGTCGTTGTGTGCTTGGCCTTGGTGGGTTACACTCTGTTTTATGCTATTCGGCAGATAAGCGATGGCAGTAAAGAACGCATCATGATTCCAAGTAAGACGACGGTTCGAGTGTATCATGCTGATTCTGAGTATACATTTCTCTCTACCAACGATGTGCTGTCTCTTCTGCCTTTCAACGCCAAGGATACTGTTGCGCGAGAAGTGAATGCTCACAAAGTCGAGAGCCTGCTTTTGGCCAATTCTCCCTATATTTCCAAGGTGTCTGCATACATTGCTCCTATGGGGAGGGCGATGAATATCAATATTACCGAGAGATGCCCCCTCATACGATATTACGTTGGAGGTCAGTCTTATTATATTGATGATGAAGGGTATGTTTTTGCCAATAGAGCAGGAGCTTCAGCTCATGTGCCTCTTGTGACAGGTGCTGTCACCAAAGAGATTGCTACCGGAGTACTTTTCCCTTTGGGGATCTTTCTCAAAGAGCATAAGAAATGGCGTGAGTTTATCGGAGCTATTCACGTTGTATCTGATCATGAATTGCACCTCTATCCGAGAGTAGGAGATTACATTTTTGTAATCGATGATCTTGATGACTTAGAGGACAAACTGTCCAAGATTTCGATTTTTTACCGACGCATTTTGCCAAAAGTCGGCGCTCAGAAATACAAAATAATCAATCTCTCGTATAAGGATCAGATTGTCTGTAAACATAGGTAACCTTTTAGCAGCGTTTTTGCAGTGTGTTCAGAGGGTGGTTGAGATATTTTAGGTGCTGTTTTTAGGCATTTTGATTTGCCTTTTGGGGCATGGGTACTCAACTCTGTATCATTAGGTGTTTATTGTTTTCTTTTTGCACCCTCTCAAAACACAGAAGCCCGACATACTCTATGTCGGGCTTCTGTGTTTTTGACTTATCCTATCAGTTTTATATATCCGGCTCGACAGGAATCGGACGACTATAAGGTGTTTTCTAAATAGATGTGTCTGCTTTAATCAATTGCGGAATTTACCTTGATGTTTCAACTTGTACAATCTTTTTTCAGTACACATCAGTTTGAGTCGATTTAGTATTGTGCCAGGGGGATACTTGATATATGGAGCGTGCAATATTTTTATTCTTGTTCCCCTCTGGGGAGCTATTTATCTCATCGTTTTTTCGCTATATCTACGCAGATAAACAACAAAAGTGAAGGGTATGGAAGAATTTTGGAAGAAACTCAAAGATGTGATGCACTTTGTAGTATTTGATGTGCAGGGCAGTAATTTTACGGTCTTGACACTCCTCTATGTACTCATTGCGTCCTTATTACTTGTTTGGGGGACTCGGAAGTTAAGCCTCCTTCTTGATCGCCATGTTTTAGGGAGACGTATCAGTGAGAGGGGGACTCGACTTGCGATAGTTTCTATCATCAGGTATTGTGTACTCGTTGCCGGATTTGTGCTTATTTTTGACTCTGCAGGATTCAGTCTTGGGGCTTTCAGTTGGTTGCTTGGGGCACTTGGGGTCGGTCTCGGTTTTGGGTTGCAAAATATTACGAGCAACTTTGTTTCCGGGATTATTATCCTTTTTGAGCGTCCCATTAAGGTCGGTGACCGCATCCAAGTCGGAAATGTCTCAGGCGATGTTGTAGAGATATCTATGCGCTCCACGACGATAGTCACCAATGACAATATTTCAGTCATCATCCCCAACAACGAGTTTATAAACGGTAATGTCACCAACTGGTCTCATAATGATAGGTTGGTTCGCTTTCATTATCCCGTCGGAGTTTCCTACAAAGAAAATCCTGCTCAGGTCAAGGAGATTGTGTTGGGGATTGCAAAGAAACACCCGGGAGTACTTCAGCATCCCGCTCCTGACTTTTGGTTTGTCGAGTATGGGGATAATTCTTTGAAGTTTGAACTGGTCGTTTGGACATCTTCATACATACAGAGGCCGATTGTCCTCAAAAGCGAATTGTACTACGAGATCTTTGGCGAGTTTGCCAAGCACGGTGTAGAGATACCTTACCCACAGAGGGATATTCATATCCGTTCGGGTCTACCGATCAAAATGTAATACTTCTAAGTAATATCTGAGGATTTTTTAGATTCCACGGTAGTAAAAGTCTGTCGTTTGGCACTGCTAAACGACAGACTTTTTATTTGTCCGGCTTAAGGATTACAGTGTCATTATTTATCAAAAATATAAGTAGCAAATTAAACCTATTGATGTTTTTGGTAGTCTCCCCAATAGCAACTTCACAGAATATACTAAAACAACACCGCGTGAATATGAATCAGTCATTCACATTGCTAAGGCAACTCCTTTGGGGAGTCCTTCTTTTATTTTTATTGCCATGCCTTTTGCCGGCTCAAAATTCTGTAGACTATTACGAATTGATAGGGACAGTTTCAGATGCTGCCAATGGGGGGGAGGCTATGCCTGCCGTCACGGTTCGATTGATGAACAAAGGTGACGGAAAGCTTGTCAAAGGGACAACTACCGATGGACAAGGCGTTTTTTCACTTGGGCAACTTTCAGCAGGAGACTATCGCTTGATTATCACATTTGTAGGATACAACAACATAGAGAAGGCTCTATCTCTCTCTAAGGTGAGAAAGGTCAATCTGGGGCGTCTCAAGATGACTCCTGATGAGACTACGCTCAAGGAGTTGCAGGTGACCGGTCGTGTGAGGCCGATAGTGCTCAAGCAGGATACTGTGGAGTTTAATGCTGCAGCTTTCAAAGTGAGGGAGGGTGCCAATATCGAGGAGCTCTTAAAGAAGCTTCCCGGTGTCGAGGTAGATGCGGATGGCAATATCTCTTATAATGGGGAAAAGATACAGAAGATAGAGGTGGATGGACGCAACTTCTTCTCCGATGACCCCAAGAAAACTACTCGTAATCTCCCCTCTCTCATGGTAGATAGAGTGCAGGTTGTGGATAAACAAAGCGATGAGTCAATCCTCACAGGTATGGATGACGGTACACGCACAAAGGTCTTGAACCTCAGTATCAAGCCTGATATGAAGAAAGGTTTTGTGGCCAACATAAACGGTGGCTACGGTACTGAACGACGCTATACCGGTGATGCGATGTTGAACTTTTTTGATAAGCATTCTCGTTACTCTTTGCTCGGAAACTTTAACAATACCGAAGGGATCCTTTCAGGAGAAGGTGACAGAGATACACGTAGGGTAGGGTTCAACTATGAGACGTCTTTGGGCAAGACATTTGAACTCACCGCTGAGGTCGGATATGATGGTGAAAATAATGATCGATCCGGATCTGTGATGAGAGAAAATCTTCTCGGACAACAGAAGCGTAATATCTACACGGAGGACTACCGTGATTTGACTCGAAACAATCGTCTCTCAGCTCTCTCTCGTATGGAGTGGCGTCCCGATTCGATGACTACCATATTTTTTACTCCCGAGTTCTCCTGGTCTAGAGGTAGGACTGAGTCCACTCAGGCTTTTGAAACACGTAGTCAAGACAATGTCTTGATCAACAAGGGAGCATCTCTCAGGACAAGTAACAATGATAATATCGATGGTCAAATGTCGTTGCACCTCAGTCGTACGCTCAATTCCAGAGGGCGTCATGTTTACATTGGCCTTGAGGGAAGCATAAATCAGACTGAAGGCTCCGGTAGCAATATCCTCACGACAGAATTTTTCCGAGAAGGAAAGCCTTCCGAAAAGATTGATCAAAGTCTGAACAACTCCAACAAGGCCGGAGGCTTTATCCTCAGATCATCTTATATCGAGCCATTGAGCAAATACTGGGCTATGCAGTTGGTTTACAGACTTGAGGCTCGCCACCGAGACAACCGGCGTGAGGCTTACAATAAAGATACAAATGGGCAGTACACGATCTTGGATGAGGTCTACACGAGAGGTTCGACAAGTACATTCCGTAATCATAGTGTGGGGATCAATCTAAGATATAAGGTTGATCGTTCTCACATCACCTTCGGTATAGATGCTCGTCCATCATATGCCGGCACTATCTCGACAATAGGTAATAGGGAGGTGTTCAATAAATCCCGTGTAGTTTGGAACTATGCTCCTTCGGTGAGGATCGAGTACAGGAGCAGTGATAGTATATCTTTCAATCTTAGGTACAGCGGGCGGACTTCGCATGCCTCTATGGATCAGTTGAATCCCGCTGTTGTGATCAATTCTCCTCTGAGTAAGGTCACAGGTAATCCCGATCTTTTGCCATCTTTTTCTCACTCCCTGAGGTTTATGGGTAACTACAATAGTCCCTCCAAGAGACGTACTTTCGGTATCATGGGGCGTGCCTCTCTGACCGATAACGCCATCGTCGATCGTCGCACGATAGATCCTGAGACGGGTGCTGTCAACACGACTTTTGAAAATGTCAGTGGACTGGTCAATGTCGGGCTGGGAATGATGGCATCTCTTCCATTCGGACGCTCTCCTTGGTCTCTCTCCGCATTCGGGCGATTTGGATATGAAAGGACCAAAGCATATATCAATGATGAATTGAATACAGCAAATATCTTTACTCCCATGATTGCTCCGAAGTTGACTTGGAGAGGGCAGGATCTTTCGGTCTCTTTGGGTGCAAGGGGTGCTTGGCAGATGGCATCCAACAGTGTAGCAACCAATCTGGATCGCAGGGTCATTGACCACTCCCTCTCCAATGAAATCAATTGGAGTCTGCCTTGGAGTTTTGAACTTACTTCCAATCTCGTCTATACGCACAAATCCGGATATTCGGGTGGCTTGGACAAAGACATTTATCTATGGGATGTTTCTCTCGGAAAGAGCTTCCTGAGAGGTAATGCGGCTACGATAGAGATTTCCGTCTTTGACATCTTGGGACAGCGAGATCCATTTTCACGAATGATTACGTCTACATCCATAACAGATAGAACTGTCAATACCATCGGTACGTACGGTATGCTGACATTCAAGTATCGTTTCAATAGCTTTGGTAAGGGGAATGAGCCCAAGTCCAATAGTGGCTTTTCAAGAGGTAGGCCCGGAGGAGGACATCCGAGATCTATACCTCGTAGATAGTGCGCATATGGGTAGGGTGGAAAACGGAAGTTATTATTGTTGATTTTCAGCTATATTTTGAGTGTCTTTATTATGTGTCTTTCCATAAATATTTCCGGATACTACTCTCATAATTTGGAAGATTCAGATGTAATAAAAACTAAGAGTCCGTGTCATAAGCATATTTTATGACACGGACTCTTTCGTTTTTACCGAATAGGTATGAAAACAAAAAGCGACAAATGTTTTATATTTGTCGCTTTTGTGCGCAGGATGAGACTCGAACTCACACGCCGGAACCGGCACTACCCCCTCAAAGTAGCGTGTATACCAATTTCACCACCTGCGCATACACTTTTTCATTATGTTATGGTAACCTCTTTTGGTCAAACCATCATTAGTTCCCGTTTTGTGAGTGCAAATATACGACAAGTTTTTTAATTCGCAAGGGAGACTGATGTTTTTTAGGCGAAATGGGGTGGTTTTTCTTGGAAAGAGCCCCAATCCTTGTTTTACCCTTGATCACTTCATGTCTGATATCAGTCCCAAAACAAGATAGTGAACCTTCGAAATCAAGGTAGTGAACTTTCGATCAAAGGTTCACTACCTTGATTTCGAAGGTTAGACAACTTTTTCAGCCCCCTCTTTCGGCTTGCAAAGTTCGTGCTCTATATATCGGACGTATTGCTTTCTTTTGGTTATCTTTGTGATTGGTATTGTAAAATATAAACAACATAAACCGGAGACATCGCTCATAAGGGGGCGAAAAGTGCCGGTATCATCAACTTTAGGATAGCACTATGTCACAAGAAAATCTTTTCAAGAAGATTGTTTCACACTGTAAAGAATACGGATTTGTCTTCCCTTCATCTGAGATCTATGACGGTCTCGGAGCTGTCTATGACTACGGGCAGAATGGGGTCGAACTCAAAAATAATATCAAGAAATACTGGTGGGACAGCATGACCCTCCTCAATGAAAATGTGGTAGGGATTGACTCTGCCGTCTTCATGCACCCTACGATCTGGAAAGCTTCGGGACACGTCGATGCCTTCAATGACCCATTGATTGACAATAAGGAGTCCAAGAAACGTTACAGAGCGGATGTCCTCATCGAAGATCATTTGGCAAAGCTTGATGAGAAGATTGAGAAAGAAGTCCAAAAGGCAAGAAAAAGATTTGGAGACTCTTTCGATGAAGCTCAGTATCGTTCGACGTCGCCAAAGGTTTTGGAGATTACAGAGCAAAAAGCCGCAATTCATGACCGTTTTGCAAAAGCTCTCAATGACAATGACCTCAATGAGTTGCGTCAGATCATCATCGACTGTGAGATCGTGTGCCCTATCAGTGGGACAAAAAACTGGACAGAGGTGCGTCAGTTCAATCTCATGTTTGCTACAGAGATGGGCTCTACTGCCGATGGT
This sequence comes from Porphyromonas sp., assembly GCF_030529325.1. Lineage (GTDB taxonomy): Bacteria > Bacteroidota > Bacteroidia > Bacteroidales > Porphyromonadaceae > Porphyromonas_A. Next base: position 47,509 of record NZ_JAUMXC010000002.1, read on the forward strand.
GCGATGAAGGTATATCTCCGTCCGGAGACTGCGCAAGGTATATTTGTCAATTACTTGAACGTCCAAAAAAGTGGGCGCACGAAGATACCATTTGGTATCGCTCAGATAGGTAAGGCCTTCCGCAATGAGATCGTTGCTCGTCAGTTTATCTTCCGTATGCGCGAATTCGAGCAGATGGAGATGCAGTTTTTTGTGCGTCCCGGTAGTGAGCTCGAGTGGTTTGAGAAGTGGAAGGAGACTCGTATGAAGTGGCACCAAAACCTGGGCTTCGGAGCAGAGAAATATCGATTCCATGATCATGAGAAGCTTGCGCACTATGCCAATGCGGCCACTGATATTGAGTTTGAGATGCCTTTCGGCTTCAAGGAAGTTGAGGGTATTCACTCTCGTACAGACTTTGACTTGTCAAGTCACGAACAATACAGTGGTAAAAAACTGAGATATTTTGATCCTGAACTCAACGATAGTTATGTCCCATATGTGGTCGAGACTTCTATCGGTGTCGATCGATTGTTTTTGAGTATTCTTTCGGCATCCTACGAGGAAGAAGAGTTGGAAAATGGCGAAACTCGTGTCGTGCTCAAGTTCCCTGCTCCTCTTGCTCCTATCAAGTTGGCTGTATTACCGTTGGTTCGTAAGGATGGATTGCCCGAAGTTGCACGGAAGATCATTGATGAATTGAAGTATGACTTCGCATGTCAATATGATGAGAAAGACTCTATCGGTCGTCGCTATCGTCGTCAGGATGCTATGGGAACACCTTTCTGTGTGACCATCGATCATGAGACTCTCACTGACAACATGGTTACCATCAGATACAGGGACGATATGCGTCAGGAACGCGTGCCCATTTCACAGTTGAAAGAGATCATCGGAGAAAAGGTGAGCATGAAGAGTCTGCTCTCCGAACTGTAAGATGTCTCTCATCGGTATCTAACTCTAACAATATTCGCTATGAGTAAGTATATAATAAAGATCGGATGGCTTGTGACTTTGACCTTTGCCTTTCTGCTCACGAGCTGTAATGAGACGGTCGTCGAGGTTGTGACCGAGTATCAGAAGAAAAACGAGGCATTTGTAGATCTTGTAAGTAAAGACACAAGGTATAAAGAGCTGAGGTTTCTACATGAAGAGTATCCGATATACTATAAAGTCCTTGCCACAGGTCCTGCTGAGCTCAAGGACGAAAAGCCTCTACAAAATAGTAGAGTAAGTGTCTTTTTGAAAGGCGTGATACCTGCACTTCAACTTCTTGAACTGGATGAGGTCAAGGCTCTCAAGGATGTTACACCTTTGATCGCTCAGGGGCAGGTCTTTCAACATAAAGGTAAGAGTCCTACGCCTCTCAGAATTCAAGATAAAGAACCTTCAGGATCACCTCAGCTCTCACTTATCAAGGGTGTGCAGATTGCCCTTCAAAATATGTCCGTAGGTGACAAATGGGAAGTCGTGATACCTTGGCAATTGGGATACAAGCAGTATGATTATATGGGAGTTATCCCGGGGTTTTCTACACTTGTTTTCGAGGTCGAACTTATTGAGATACTGGAAAAATAAAATATCGGGTCTGAAATATTATGACAAAACGCCCTAATATACTTCTTTCAAATGATGATGGTGTGTTTGCCAAAGGGCTGGAAGAGTTGATCATAGCTCTCCAAGACATTGGTGATATCACTGTCATAGCTCCGGATAAGCCTCGTAGTGGAAGCTCGAGTGCGATCACTACAAGCGTACCTATTCACTATGACTGCGTCCGCACAGATCCCGGAATCACGATGTATAGCTGTAGCGGTACTCCCGCCGATTGTGTCAAACTTGCTCTCAATGAGATTGTCACGGATATGCCTGACCTGGTGATTGCAGGTATCAATCATGGTGGAAATCAAGGTATCTCTGTAAACTATTCCGGTACTTTGGGTGCTGCCATCGAGGGGTGTATTTTTAATATCCCATCATTTGCAATCTCTTTGCTTCAAGGCAATCAAGAGGATGACTTCTTGGATAGTTGTCGTTATGCCCGAATGCTGGCTCGTCGCCTGCTCAAGGAGGGACTGCCTAAGGGAATTTATCTCAATGTTAATGTCCCCAATGTCCCGGTCGTAAGAGGGTTGAAGGTTTGTAGTCAGGCTGATGGTCGCTTTTACAACGAGTATATCAAGCATAAGACGCCTACAAATAGAGATGTTTATTGGCTCTCCGGTGAGTTGAAGGTGCATGATCCGGTCAACAAAAATACCGACATTATGCTCCTCGAAAAGGGATATGCCACGGTTGTCCCATGTAGTATCGATGTGACTGACTATGAAGTGATACAGAAGATTAAACATTGGGAAGAGGCTTGAAGCCCTTCCCTTTTTATTTTCGATAAGTAACGGATGAAGTACTTTTTCGTTGTCGGTGAGGCGAGTGCAGATCTTCATGCCTCAAACATGATGAAAGCTCTCAAGGCTCAAGATAGCAGCGCTGAGTTCATGTATGTCGGAGGTTCGATGATGCGTGAAGTCGGAGGAACGTGTGTGATGAAATCTGAAGAACTTGCTTTTATGGGCTTTATCGAGGTCCTTAAGCATATGGGAGATATCAGACGAGGAGCACATAGGGTTCAACACTCTCTCCGGGCTTTCTCTCCCGACGTTGTAATCTGCATCGATTATGCAGGATTCAACTTCAGATATGTGCTTCCATTCATAAAGACTCAGCTCCCTTCTGCCAAATGTGTCTATTACATCCCCCCGAAAGTCTGGGCGTGGAAAAAGGGGAGAGTGAAGACTTTACAAACGCACACTGATTTGGTGCTGTGCATCTTTCCGTTTGAAAAGAGCTTCCTTGAGAAAAATGGTCTCTCTCAAGTGAAATACGTGGGTAATCCTTCTCTTGATGCAATCAGGGAATTTGACTACAATTCCATAGAGCAGCCACTTTTGAGTAAACCATACATAGCATTGGTGCCCGGCAGCAGGATTTCTGAGATCAGATCGAACTTACCGGCCATGCTTGAGGCAGCCTCTCACTTTCCGGACTACGAGGTTGTTGTGACTGCAGCTCCAGGTATAGATCCAAGAGTCTATGAAAACATCAAGGGCATACACAGAGCCACAGTACATCATGGTGAGACTTATAGACTGATAAAGCATGCGGCTGTGGCACTTGTCACTTCCGGGACTGCAACTTTGGAGACTGCTCTGATCGGCACACCTCAGGTTGTTTGCTATGCCGTAAAGGGTGGGGGATTGGCAAACTTTGTTTTTCGAAACTTCTTCGCTATTCCTTATATCTCGTTGGTGAATATTGTTGCTGAAAAAGAGGTGGTAAAGGAACTGTATGGCGGAAAATTCCGTGTCGGAAATATCGTATCGGAGCTTAGATCTCTGCTCCAAGATAAGCATCGAATGAGTAAGATGTTGAAAGAGTATCGGGAAATAAAGGATCGACTTGAAACTCCTCAGAGAGCCTCAGAGCATGCTGCTAATGAGGTGATAAAACTAATGTCTCCTTGAAAAACTTTATTGGACATTAATAAAAAACTAAGTCAACCGATTTAATGGGATTGTGCCTGTCGTATTACCTTTACCCTGAGTTTTATTAGATAGCTACAAAAATAAATTACCCCTGAAGGTATTCCGAACCTTGGGGGTAATTTTTATTGTTAGCTACTATCATCGTCTACATCAGAAGACATAAGACAGATTAGCTGTAAGCCCTGTATACTCGGGTACATAGCGACAGATACCACCGACGCACTGTACTCCTGCTCTACTACGTCCATAGCTGGTCATCAGACGGAAACTCTTGTAGGTAAAGCTTGCTCCGACACTGTAGTAGTGTTCCTTATTTTCGGCAGCATAGCTGTACATGTCACTTCCATAGAGGGTGAAGTGTGGGGCAAATCCAAACTCTACGAGTCCATATATCCAGCCCTTTTCATCCATCTCTGTTTTCATGTGTTGTAACTCCGTGCGTAGGGATGCTTTCTTGTTTACTTTCCAAAGTACATCCAGGACCTGAGCAAAGGATTTATGCATCTGAGCATTATGTATGATGTCTTGAAAATGAAGTCCTGCATTGACCTGTATTGCACGAGAGAAGCGTTTGCCTAATTCGATAGATACTTCGCTGAAGTTTTTCTCTCCCTCACGACCGAAAAACGGCATGGTTTCCATCGGATTTCGTCCAAGAGAGTTATAGTATGACATGTTTAAAGCAACCTTTAGGGGATACTTACCAATCCAGTCTGCTGTAAGGTTGTAGTACATATCAACTTGTCCTCCGATCTCACCGGAACTGTTGGTCTGGTGAGGATAGAGTGATGGGAGAGCATACTTGTGTTGCTTGGTCAAAGCCGGTATGTAGTTCATCGGTACATAGATTTCTTGTAGCTTGTTGTCTATACGAAAATCCATGTGTTCGATACGTCGGAAAGTTCCCGAGATCCCAAAATCTGTGCGGATGTAATCAAGGTTGAATAGGAGAGCTGTCCCACTCTCTTTGAGGAATTTATGTGCATAGGGAGAAAAAGACTGTCCCATGCCCTTAACCGTATACTCTGCACCGAGATTGAAACCTCCTGCACTGAAACCTGCACGAGCACTGTATAGATGCATCATATCAGGGTCAACGGATTCAGGGATGTTTTTGGTATTTTTCTTCGTTACCCAAGCACCTCCGATGGTGACATCATACTTCCCTTCTTTCTCCCAAAGTCTGGAGATGGTCACATCTGCATCTCCACCACCGATGATTGCATCTGCATAGGTGATGTATTTGCGAGGTTGTCCTCCCATGACCTTGAGTTGGAGCCAATCAGTAGGAGTGTACTTGACATTGAACCCTCTGAGTGAGTTGTTGATCCCGAGTGAACGTTCCTCAAAGGCCCTGAATATGAGACCGCTACCAAACTGTTCGTAGAAACTTCCCGCTGTGACACTTAACTTCTCATTTGAATAGCCTAAATAGTACTGCACCAGCCCATTTCCTTTGAGATCTTCCGGATACCCTCTCAATGGTGGCTCGAATATCTCGTACTGCAAACCCGCACCGAAGTTTTTGTAGTCATACTTGAGATTGAGATAAGTATTGTTCCCATAGTTTTTAATATCGGGATTGCTCTCATCCTTTTTGTACAGAGTCGCATTGCTCTCGATACCGCCATGGACGTTTCCCCGGTCTTTCTTCTGCTCCTGGGCCGACACTGTAAGTGTCGACCACAGAGCTGAAGATGCGATTAAACTTGTGATTAGTTTATTCATATTTATCCTTTTTTCTTTCTAACCTCTTACTTGACATACTTCATCGCCTCTTCTATTAAGTATTCTTCGTCACCGGGACTGTACCCACTGTGCTTGTATACTTGCTTTCCATTACTGAAAATAAAGAGGAATGGCACATTAAGTACATTGAGCTTTTTATATAGCTCCTGATTGCTATCCATATAAATTTCAAAAGGATAGTTTCGTCCTTTTACAAAGGAGGGAACTTTGTTTTTGGAGCGAGAATCATCAATAGAGATTGATACTACTCGGATTTTACCTTCCCAATCTTCTTTGATGTCTTTGAGGGCATCCATTTCCATGAGACATGGTTTGCACCAAGTCGCCCAAAATGATACAACGACAGGTTTGTCACCTTTGATTACATCTGAAAAGGATACTTTTTCACCTTTCAGATTTTCAATATTTACATTTTGTGCATGCGTGTTGAATGTTCCTACAAACATTATCGCAACAATAATGAATATAAATTTTTTCATAAGTCAATTTATTATTTCCTGATAGATTTAAGTGATCAATATCCTTCTGCTTCGCCTGCTCTTACTTTTTGTGCTGTAAGGACAGTATTGTCGCTTGCTTTCGTGATGAGTATAAAGACGCTGCATTTTTTAGGCTTCCAGTTGCCGTTCAGAGGTATAGTGAACTTTTTAACGACCGGTGTGTTGGCAGTGATGCTGAGAGGATCTCCCCACACTGTTGAGTTGTAGGTCTTTCGATATACATACCTATGTTCCATATTACGTATAGGATTACCAAGTTCAGGATATACCGCGTTGGCTTGATCTGCATGCAATCCATCCTCTGTGACTATTGCTACCCATTTTAGGTCATTGAAAGTTTCTGAACTTTGGACTGTCATGCTCACATCTATGGATTGACCACTAATGGTTGTGTAGACTGCGATACCTAGAGGCGTTGTTTTGGGGATCATATTCAAGATTGTTTTGCTTGTTCCATTACTGACTCGACGACCTTTATCTCTTCCTACTATGATTGTCGGGTAGCCGGTTACTGCCAGTGCATTTCCAATTGTCCCTGCATCGGCAGTAGTAAATGGATCTCGTCCGGAGTGGAGTGAGGAAGCCACGACCTGAGGATGATCACATACTTTTTCCAATAGGGTAATCAATCTTGGGCAATAAGGACACCATGTTCCTGTGAATAGTTCCATGTAGAGTCTTGGGGTTGCAACATATTCACTTTGTGATGTGATGGCTACTTCCTCTTTTGTTGTCTCTTCGCCGAACTTAGCTGTGATCTTGAACTCTTTGTTTACTTTGGTGTTAAAGTAAGGTCTATCCAACTCTTTACCATCGAGATAGAACTTTACTTCATCTGTCAAATCTCTATCTTCGTCCAAAGTGTTGATACATCTGAAAGATACTACATCAATACCATCACTTACAAGTGTTTTCTTGCTCGGTTTCACGACAAGATTATACTTTATCGGTTCTTCTACAGTGATGACAACCTGATTGGATTTATTACCCTTGTAATTGGCTGTTGCTTTAAATTTTCCTGTTGCTTTCGGTACGAAAACATTTCCTTCGATAGGATTATCACCGATGAATATTTGAGAATTAGCGGTGATATCCTCTTTTTCCTTAGTGTAAACCTTAAATGTTGTTTTGTCTTTACCATCGAGTACAAGTGTCACCTTGTCTGCTTCAAGGATGATGTCTTGCATCTTATTGGCTTGAATCGTGAGTTCGTTGGAAAATTCGTTGCCGCGTTTTGCTACAGCCTTGTATTCTCCTTCTACCTTGGCACGAAACTTATGTCCCGCAACCTGCTCTCCATTGACGAAGATATCGCAATCTTCTGTCACAACTTTTCCACCTTTTTCCTTTACCTCAAAAGCTACCCAATCCTTGTAGTCTCCGGCAAGGATAGTACTCTTATCACTGGTCAATACCAATGTTGCTTCTTTTGGTACTGCAGTTACTTGGATTTCATTGGATTCCACATCATTCAAGGTCGCGACGAATTTGTAAGTTCCGGCTTTGTCTGTTTTGAAAGTATTGCCATTGAGTTTTTCCCCATTGACAGTAAAGTTAACCCTCGATGTCACGTCTACATCTTTTTGGGTTACAGCAGTAACGGTAACCATATCCGTGTTATCCGCGGTGATGGTTGTTTTGTCTGCGTTGATTTTGATTGACTCGATGAGGTCTTCTCCCTTATTTTTTTCTGCACACGAGACGAAAATCATCGTAAGGAGAGTAAATAAAAAGAACACTTTTTTCATAGTTGTAGTGATTTTCATATGATTAATATTACGTGTTTTTTCTGTGTTTTTAAGTTTGAAAAATTAATCCGTCGCTCAATTTAGTGAAAAAATAGAAACTATGGCGTTTTTAATTATGTAAATTGTTCAGATTTGTTGTTTTTTTACGTTTTTGATGTGTTTATGTATTTCATGCCGATCATTTGATTTGTCTCTGGATAAAGGTGGATTTATCGAACCATGTTGTGGTTTGGCCTTTCTTTGGAATCTGATTTTGGGCTGTTTCGGCTTAAAATTTTTCGGGAGATCAAGACTGTAAAAGGGGTAATCTTAGTCCTTCGATATGCTTATCTCGATGTTCGGTAATTGTGTTTTATCATGCTTGTCTATAGTAGATGAAGCAAGGGCTGTGATACGACCTTAGATGGCCTCTATCACAACCCTTGCGGAATACTGAGGTTATCCTCTTGCTTTTTCTTTTAGATGGATAGCTTTACACCACAGAAGATACTGCGGGGAGCCTTAGGTCCATAAACGTATGCGGAAGCACGGTTAGGACCTTCATCAAAGTCTTTTTGGTAAGAGTTGAACATATTGTTGATACCTGCATTGAACTCGACCGAAGTGTTCGATACCTTTACTGTGTAAGTCAACTTCGTACCCAACGTGAAGAATGATGGTGCATGCACGAGCTTATCTTCATCTGAAGTGATATAGTTCTCTACCTTTTCACCTGCTTCGTGAGGCACCCACATTTTGCCTGAGTAGTCACCGAAGAGATTTACACCGAAGCGTGATGTCGGAGTCCATCCGAGTACGAAGTAGCCATATACGTTTGGAGTCCTCATGAATTCTCTGCTCTTGATTTCGCCAACACCGATCTCGGTCTCTTCGTCAAAGAGGCTCTTTTGGAGTGTGAGTCCTGTCTGAAGATTGAAGAGTTTTGCATATGCTACACGAGCTTCGAGGTTGACCCCGTAAACTGCAGCCTTGCCTGCATTGACAACTTCGAGATATTTGCTACCACTTAGTTCTCTTTCCTCTGCATTGAATTTGTCAAGAAGTCTTGTGTAGAATCCTTCCGCCATCAAGTTGATCTGTACGTTTTCAATATCGTGGTTGTACCAATCGACAGATCCTGTAAAGCTTCTTGAACGCTCCTCCTTGAGATCCTTGCTGAGGACACGAGGAACACCTTCGCCACCTGCAAAGGCTATGTGCAACTCTTCGTCAAAATATTGTGGAGCTCGGAAACCATGTGCATACGATAGACGGAAGTGTAGATCGTGAGTCGGATTGTATCTGAATGTCGCACGTGGAGTAATGATGTTGAGCTTACGTAGAGCTTCTACACTTTGCTTTTCATCTGTGTTGAGGTTCAGGTTGTCATAACGTAGACCGAGAAGGAAGGCAAATGTGTCGTCCTTCCACTCGTTTTGAAGGATTACACTGCGGGTTGATACCTTCTGCGCAAGATCAAGAGGGCGGTAACCACTGTTGTCGTTCAACTTGTTGTAGTTGTATTCAAAGCCTGTTGTGAGTTCCGCAGGCATGAATAGGAGCTTGTCAAAGTTGTGCACATACTGGACACCGGCTTGTATTGTGAGATCTTTGGTAAGTCCATAGTTGGTCAATGGCGATGCATCTTCAGGCACCTTTATACTGCCGTCATCTTGCTTTTCAGGAATATAAGCACCTCCTCCATAGAAGCTGTTGCGTATGGTGTTGGAGCCTGCAGCAAAGGCAGTGAGGTAACCGTTACCATCAAATAGATATCTGTCATAGCGCAAGATACCTGTATGGATGCGGTGTCCGAGGCTTTCAGCGATATTTGCTTCGTGCTCAGGGCGATCGAGAGCATCTCCTCCTCGACGAGACTCCTGTGTATAGAAGTAGTCAAGGGTCAATTTTGCAAGGGGAGATATATTGGCAAAGGTGTTGATCCCTACAGTCGAACTGAAGAGACGTGGCATCTCTGTGTAACCGTCCTTACCTGCGTCCAGACCTTTCTCTTTGTCTGCTTTGAGTTGGCTGCCCGGTCTTACGAAGTCAAGTCCTTCACGCTGCTTGATACGGCCAAATACTGTGAGACCTACCTTGGAATCATCGCTAAGGATAGAGGTCGCAACTCCCATGTTATGGGCAGGAGACGAGTAGTTGTCTTGGTATGCCTCCATAGTGTATTCTGCAGTTGCCGAGTTATGAGTAGGTGTCTTGGTGATGATGTTGATCGTACCACCGATGGCTGATGAACCATAGAGTGCAGAGCCACCACCACGCACAACTTCTACTCTGTCTATCATCGAGGTTGGGAGCATCTCAAGGCCGTAAACGGCTGCAAGGGAGCTGAAAATCGAACGAGAGTTGATCACGACTTGAGAGTATGCACCGTCGAGACCATTGATGCGTACTTGGTTGAATCCGCAGTTTTGGCAGTTATCTTCGACGCGTATACCCGGGTTGAACCTTAGGGCTTCGTCAAGTGATACAGAGTTTGTTGCGGTAAAGAGTTTTGCATCCGTGACATTGACAAGTACCGGAGCCAAGTGTCTACGGGTTTCTGTACGGTTGGCTGATACCACGACTTCTTCCATGTTAAACTCCGCCGGAGTAAGTCTGATTGTCACATCCTTGCTGTCTGCCGGTATGATGATTTCTTTTGTTTCGTAGCCGGTGTAGCGGACACGTAGTGTCACCCTCTTACGAGGAAGATTGTTGATCATGAAGTGTCCTTCGTTGTCTGCCACGAGTCCGATAGATGTCCCAAGTACTGTTATCTGAGCTCGAGGTAGGGCCTCACCACTTTTGGCATCCTTGATTTTGCCCTTGAGTTTATAGACATCAACGGCTTCCTTGGGGTCTGTGGTGTTGTCTTTGCTTATTACACCGGATGCTGTGATCGGTGAAATTGCTGATGTGGCAGCTCCTAAAATAAGCGCCGCAAGTAGATTATATCTCATTTGTTTAATCAGTATAATATTGTTTGTCGTAAATGTTGGAAAATGCCGTAAATCACAGATGTTTTTGTCTGTACAATACATCGCCCCTCAGCGACGTGACGGCACGCAAGGGGTTATCTTTTAGATAAAAAGATAAGTGAAACAGATCGATCTTAAGATTACAATGAGGGTGGTGCTCGGAGAGAAATCCCGCCATCCGAATAGGATGGGATGTGCCAAACAAGCCTATCAGAAAAACTTATTCTAAAATCTGCAAATACATTGTCAGGTACGATAGGAGAAAAGAATCCTCCAACACATGCAAATAGGTTTGCTACCTGATGAAAAAACACCAATTGTGTCGCAGAGTGATCTACAAATGGGTCATCATTATTGTCCCAGTAGTCCGGATGTGAGTGTACGACTATGACTCCATTGATGATGTGTGCATGAGTCAAGCCCATCACGCGCCCCAGATAGAGTATCATGATCAGAGATAAGAATGCTCCGCCCAATTGATGTTTAGTCAGTCTCATATCACAAAAATACATATTAAATCCTACATCTCATTGATAATTAATGAAATTTTATGTGGGGTTTAACACAGATATAACACATACTCAGCACAAAAGTTTGCCAAACATTTCACTATCTCTGCATATACCTGTATCTTTAGGAGTTAATATCCAAATCGTAACATAATAACAAATCTGATGAAACTAATAGGAAATATTGTTTGGTTGGTGCTTGGCGGCTTACCAACAGCCTTGGAGTACTTTACGGCAGGGGTGGTGCTTTGTATCTCCATTATAGGGATACCATTCGGGCTCCAGTGTTTTAAGCTTGGGTTACTTATGCTTTGGCCTTTCGGCTCTACTGTCAGCGAGGTCGGTGTCAATCCTCTTGGTTGTATCGGTAATCTTATTTGGTTTATCCTCGCAGGATGGGTGATTGCGCTCACTCATGCATTCTTTGGCATACTCTTGTGTATCACCATAGTCGGGATACCTTTCGGACTCAAACATTTCACCTTTGCGGGGCTTGCATTGACTCCTTTCGGGCGTGAAATTACGAACAATATCTGACCTTTGATGGAACAACCAAAGATGACTCTTGGAGCAATAGGTGTTTTTGATTCGGGATTTGGTGGCTTGACCATACTTAGGGAACTTCGGCATAGGCTTCCTGAGTATGATTTCATCTATCTCGGAGATAATGCACGTGCTCCTTATGGCTCCCACAGTTTTGATACCATATACAGATATACACGCGAAGCTGTCGCACATCTTTTCAATCTGGGATGCCCTCTCGTCATCCTTGCGTGCAATACGGCTTCTGCTAAGGCTCTTCGCAGTCTTCAACAGAAGGATCTGCCGATCAGTGCCGATCCGACGAGGCGCATATTGGGAGTCATCCGTCCCACGGTTGAGAGTATTGCTGAGTATACCGGAAACGGACATATAGGTATAGTCGGTACCAATGGTACAATAGCTTCCAACTCTTACGGTATCGAGATCGCTAATCTCTATCCTGAGGCTTGTGTCTCTCAGCATGCCTGTCCTATGTGGGTCCCCCTTGTGGAGAATAATGAGTTGGATGAGAATGTGGGTACTCAATACTTTATCCGACGGGATCTTGAAAGACTGCTTGAAAAAGATCCTGAGATCGATACTCTTTTGCTGGGGTGTACGCACTATCCATTGCTCTTGCCAAGGATAAAAGAAGCGCTTCCCCAAGGGATATCTGTTGTCAGTCAGGGAGCTATTGTTGCTTCTTCTCTCAGAGATTATTTATTTAGACATCCTGAGATGGACGTTCGTCTATCGAAAGGCGGGAGTGTCCGTTATCTTACTTCAGCGGAGAAGGAGGAATTTCTCTCTTTGGCATCTGCCTTTTTGGGCGAAGATATCAATGAGGAGTCAGTTGTACATACCCGTTTGTCTCCTTGTGAAGGGCTTTGATCTGATTGTAAGAAACTCTTAAACGGAATCTCAAACTTCTTGATCATATAGTCCTCTTGCCGTTTGGTGGCTCTTCTGACAAAGAGCCGGAAAAGGTGTAGAACTCTCCAAAACAAGGTGCCTACCTTGATGAATGAAGTTGTCTAACTTGAGGCGCCAAGTTAGACAACCTTTTTTGAGTCGTAGATAATTTCATTGTACGACTGCCAGTATACATCTTTGACACAAAAGGCATGTAAGGGAGAAATCCTTTATATGCCTTTTCTTAATATCTGATAATCGGTTATTTACCGGCTATTTATCCGTAGAGGACTTTTGCGGTAATAATACTGATATCATAGTTGCTGAGACGGTCTCTCGTCCTTCTGCAATAACAGATAGTTCCATACACACCTTGCGATCAGTGACATCCATGATCTTGCCCCTAAGCTCCAGTCTTGAGCCCATAGGGGTAGGGGCTTTGTAGTTGATGTTGAGATTGGCTGTGACATAGCGTAGCGCAGGTAGGGTATCCATGCCTCGTCCGGCATGTCTGTATCCTGCGGCGGCTGCAGTCCCATTGCCGTGACAATCCAATATCGCAGCAATTAACCCGCCGTATACAAATCCCGGATATCCTCCGGTATGGTGAGGCTCCGGAGAAAAGTAAGCGATGGTCTCTCCCTCAGCTTCATTTTTCCAATAGCTTTTGACATGAAGCCCGTGTGGATTAGCACAGCCACAACCAAAACAGTGGCTGAACTCCGGAGCATAGTATTCTTGAAATGCTTTCTTGTCCATCTTGATCTAATGAAGAAGAGGACACCCATGTCCTATCCAAGGCAGGGAATCCTCTCCTAAAATTTTGGGGGTTACGAGTAGTAATTAGATTTGTTCAGGTTTCCCTTCAAGTTGGAACTTACCGCTCCCCAATCCTTTGAACGTGTAGAGCCACTTGGTATTTGCGCTCTTCTCACGTATTTCTACTCTGATCTTATACATTTGATCGATACCGTTGATCTGTGCGGGATTTGTTGGATACCTGTGAGCCAATACCATTTTTAGACCTTCGATAATGCGCTCGAGTTTGATCTTTCTTAGCTCTTCAGGAGTCTTGCCTTCTTCTTCAGGACGTTCTCCGACAGTCTTGCCTCCGTCGAGGTTGAAGTTCTTGTAGTATCCACTACCTCCAAACCAGTACTCTTCATTGTTCTTGTATCTTTCGCTGATATATCCCGGATGATTTTCTTTGACCCATGCGTGGAGGTAAGCAAAGTCTTCCGGTGTCAATTCGAATTCGATTGTAGGATCAAAGATCCAAGCCTTGCCTGTGTGAATAAATTGCGACGTCTTTGCATGAACAGTAGGCGCAGGAGTCCAGACCTTATTCTTCTTCTCATACTTCACTGCTTCTGTAGACGTTGTCTTCCCGGTAGGATTGTAGAAAGCATAGATCATGATGTGAGAGTCTCCTTCTTTTGCGTATGGGTACTTTTGAGCAAGGAGGGTAGGAATGTAATCTTCCGGCTTCGCAGAGGGAGAGAAATTACCGTGTCTACCTAATCCCATTTGAGTAAACTCTTCCCATGAGATCATCAGATAGTCTTTTCCTGCCAACGCTCCATCAACAGCAAAGAGAAGCTTGTTTTCTTTGTCTATCGTTGCTCTGATCAGGATTGACTTTGCAGAGTCCGCCTTTGCTATCGCAGCCTTTATGATTGCTGTGATTTGGTCGGCTTTGAGGTCCTTTAGGCTGTTGATACCAAGGGCACTTAGCTCATTCTTGTCAAGCGTTACATAAGCTCTTTTTCCCAAAGCTTCGATCTTGCTGTCTATCGGAAGGACTTCGTTGTAAGTAACATTGACGGAAGACCCTTTGCCCCATTCAGGGTACTTGGACTTGAGGAGCTGAGGGACCATCTCTTGAGCTGTCACATTCTTGTCAAAGGCTTGCTTTGCCTTGAATGCTGCCGCATGAGGATTGTCTGCTCCTAAGAGGCCTGCAATGGTGTTGTAGTCTGCTCCGGTCAATTCGTACGAAGCAGTCTTCTTCACAGCAGTTTCCTTGCTGTCGATGTCTTTGTAAATATCCTTCATCGGATCACATGATGTGAATATCAATGAGGTAGCAAGGATAGCTAAAGTAATATATTTCTTCATTTCTATTTACGTTGTAATGATGATGATACTTGTGTTAGAAGTTGATGCGAAGACCTGTAGCCCAAGTGCGACCGAAGCCGTAGTAAACTAGTGCTGTGTGCTGATCATGACGAGAACCATCCCTTGCATCTGCAATGTACTCAGTGTCGAAGAGGTTGTCTACGTTCATGTACAATGTAGCACCAAGGCCACCAACTTTGAACTTGTATGAAGCACCAAGATCTACAAGCATGTAGTTAGGAAGTTGCCAAGCGTCTACCTTATCTGACTCTTTTGTCCTATTGACAGGGTCAAAGTCTGCAAAGTTCTTACCAAAGTAGTTGGTATTGAGGTTCAACTTGAATCCGTCAAAGACTTCCCAGCTTGCGCCCAAAGAAGCACTCAGCTGAGCAGAGTTACCGACATGCACACCCTTGATAAAGGCTTTGATGTCAGCTATCTTTGTCTGAGAACTATCAAAGATAGATGCATCCACATCATCAGACCATATCCAGTCTCCAAGAGATAGCATACCACGGAGTTCGAGAGTCTTGAATGGATTGTATGTTGCTTCAAGCTCAATACCCATGTGGCGAGCATTTAGACCTGTTATGTTGGCCACCTCATTGTTGCTCAAGGTTCTTGTGATACCCTTATCAAGCCACTTTGTATAGTAAGCATTGAAGTCTACTCTTAGGTTTTCGTTGCGGAATCCATAGCCGACTTCTCCGGTGAGTACTTTCTCATACTTTGCTCCTGTGTTGATCTCCGAATTGTACTTAAAGAAGACTGATCTGAAGTATGGGGCACGTGTGAAGTAACCAGCATTGATGAATACATTATTGCTCTCATTGACCTTATAGCTGAGGCCGGACTTGATGCTCCATGGGAGGTATGAAGCCCATTTTGAGTTGATAGATTCTCCCTTTTCACGTAGATCCTCCGATTCTGCTGTACCTCCAAGGTTGCGGTATCTGTAGCCTTGGTGTGAGAGCGTTGCAGACAAGAATCCGTTGAAATGATCACCGGTAAATTCTGTCTGAGTAAAGATGCCATTCCAGAGAACTTCACCTATATTGTCGTATTCCACATGGTCTCCGACCTTCAATGGCTGATAAGGTGCATGATACATGAGACGCTTGCTCGCATCCTGGGGCTCGATGTAGTAGTCTGCTCCAAGTAGGTCAGAGATGACATTGCGGTGAATACCTTGGTAGAAACGTGCGTCATACCCTGCAGTCAACTTGATACGATCACTTAATTTATTGTTGTATGTCGAAAGGATTCCGTACCAGTTGTGTGAGTTGATTGCATTCGCAAAGATGACCTTTGCTCCTGTGTTTGATGCGCGGTTGTCTGCGATGATGGAAGCATAGTCTATGAGTCCATCATCTGTGAGTCTTGTCTCCTCTGTAGGAAGACTGGCTGTTCTGTCGAAGTACATCCAATTTCTCTTTTCACCAACGATGCGACGACCACCTCCTCGTGCAACAGACGCATAAACAGAGGTATAAAGCTGACTCTTGTCGTTGATATCCCAGTAGTGGTTGAGAGACATCTGAGGTTTGTGGTAGAAGTTGTACGCCAACGTAGTCTCTTTTCCGTTGATGTAGCCATAACCGATATTACGACGACCTCTGTTTGGATCATTCTTAATGTCTTCTATGCGAGACATGATACCTCTTTGGTTGTGCCACTGAGGTGCTCCAAAAGCAGTGAACGATAGGCGATGTGCATCGTTGATAACTTTTGAAATGTTGACAAAGTATGACCAACCAAGGAATGATGTTGCATTGACGTAACCGTCACCTCCATTTCGAGCTCCTGCGATTGTCAGTGCCCAGCCGTTGTCCATAAGACCGGTAGAGACATTAAACGTAAATTTGTTGTAGCCGTCATTACCGATACCGGAGTAGAATGAGCCGCCTTTCTTTGCGTCTGTACTCTTTGTAACCATATTGATCGTACCTCCGACAGATGAAAGACCGAGTTTTGATGCTCCTAAACCTCTTTGTACCTGAATGAAACTTGATACGTCGGATAGACCTGCCCAGTTTGACCAGTATACTTTTCCGCTTTCCATATCGTTAATGGGGATACCATTGATGAGAACACCAATGTTATTGGAGTCAAAACCTCGGAGATTGATACGAGAGTCTCCAAAACCTCCACCCCCTTTGGTTACATAGACTGAAGGTGTAGATTTGAGAAGTTCCGGAAATTCAATGTTAGGTGCAGCTGTCTCAATCTTATCTATACTGACATTGGAGAGAGGTACAGGTGTTATGCGGTCTTTAGGTACAACCGATGCAATCACGCTGACTTCTTGTAGACCTACTGCTGACGGAGAGAGGTAGATCGTACCAAGATCTTGTTCTTCTGCTTTTCCAGCTTTTACAGTCTTGGTATCAAATCCAACCGCACGGATTGTTATCATTGCATCTTTTGCGACTTTGAGGGTAAACTTGCCATCCAGGTTGGTTGTAGTACCTGTTTTTCCGGACATGACAGTGACACCCATGAGTGGTTCATTGCTGCCTTTCTCAAGGACTTTCCCTTTAACTGTAACCTGTGCAAGTAGTGTTGCGCTCGACATGAGCATCAAGATTGCAGTTAGAATAGGCATCCAGACTTTCTTGTTCATAGTTGAATGAAATAGATTATAGTTTAAAAAATATAGTTTTAATTCAAGATAGATAACCAAAAATCGTTACAAAGATAGTTACTAATTAGCAATAATAAAATTTGCCTGATTTTGAGCTTTGTTTTCAACTTTGGTGGTATTTTATCCTTTGATTTATACGTGTTTGTAAGGACTTATCCTGCGAGATTCTCTCATCTTCTTGAGAGTTAGTTTAAGTACTTTTTCATTGTCTGGTTTTTCATTGATAAAGGCAACTATCTTCTCGGGGTAGGAGGTGTAAAGAGACGTTAAAGTCCATTCTATGCCCATGGATACGTAGTAGTCCTCATCATTTTGCTTTTTTTTGTATATGAGTTAGGGCCTCTGAGAGGGTGATATATTCCTTGGGAACTAGTTTTGAGTACTACTATGGTCAAGCGTCTGGCATAAGGATTAGCATTGTTTTTATGACGGTTAATTTGTTCTTTCAGAAGATCAATAGCACTTTTGTGTTTGTCACATATGGATGATATAACATCCAAGAAGAAGTCAGATGTCCCCCAACCATCAACACATTCGAACAAACGTTCATATAATTCTTGAACTTCAGCTTCTGATGCCCTTGAGCCGGCAACATTTGCAAAGAGGAGTTTGTATTCAAACTTCTTTTGTGCAATAGGGTAAAGGATATCAATTGCTTCCCTAAAAGATAGCAACTTACTTAGTTTCTTCCCTGCTTTCCTAATAAAAGGAATCCTGATACCCATGACGGTATCAGGATTCACACTTATCTTGAGACGGTTATCAAATAAAGCCTTCCCTTCCTCCGCGTTATTATCCAATGTTCGGAGTATTTGATGGACTTGATTAACCATGATGTTTATTATTAGCTTAGACCTTCGATATGTCCGTTGATGACATCGATGTGCTCTGCACTTGGCACTTTTGGTAATCCCGGCATACGCATGATATCTCCCATGATGACAATAATCATCTCAGCACCCGTATTTACCACAATATCATGCACTTTTAGGATAAAGCCTGATGGCGCACCTACCTTTTTAGGGTCACTTGTGAATGAGTATTGTGTTTTTGCAATACATACAGGATACTTGTCATATCCGAGTTCTTCAAGTTTTTTGAGTTTCTTCATTGCTGACAATTCAAACTCGACAGCTGATGCACCGTAGATTTCCCTTGTGATAGACGTAACCTTACTCTTGATATTCTCCTTTGTTTCATAGAGGAATGCAAGAGGGCAAGATGGTTTCTTTTGGATTGTTTCTACTACGATGTTTGCAAGGTCTACTGCGCCCTCTCCACCTTTTGTAAATGCGTTGTTGATAGCAAAAGGTAGATCCATATCCTCACAATGTTGACGGATAGTTGCAATTTCCTCGTCTGTATCAGATGGGAATCTGTTGATACAGATAACTACAGACTGACCAAACTTACGAAGGTTTGCCACGTGCTTATCCATATTGCTGAATCCTCTTCTGATAGCAGATGTATCCGGCTCTTTTAGTTCAGCCTGATCCTTGCCTCCGTGCATCTTTAGAGCTTGTGCTGTTGCAACGAGTACGGTAAGTGCCGGTTGGAGCCCTGCTTGGCGACATTTGATGTCAAAGAACTTTTCACCACCTAAGTCAGCACCGAACCCAGCCTCAGTCACAGTGTATTCACCAAATTTCATCGCCATTTTTGTCGCAATCACGGAGTTACACCCATGTGCAATGTTTGCGAAAGGTCCTCCGTGTATGAATGCCGGTGTCCCCTCTGTTGTCTGTACAAGGTTGGGGTCGATAGCGTCCATGAGAAGGACTGTAATTGCACCACCCACACCAAGATCTTTAACTGTAAATGGAGAACCATCCTTTTTGTAACCAAGCAAGATGTTATCTATACGCCTACGTAGGTCATCCATATCTGTTGCAAGACACAAGATCGCCATGATTTCTGATGCCGGAGTGATGTCAAATCCGGCTTCAGTTGGGATACCATTGCTGATTCCTCCGAGCCCTGTCAGGATGTTACGAAGGCTGCGGTCATTGACATCAAGGACGCGCTTCCATACTATACGACTTAGCCCATTTTCATTGTTGCGGTTCTGATAAGCATAGTTGTCGAGTAGGGCAGCAATCATATTATTCGCTGAAGTAACAGCATGGAAGTCTCCTGTAAAATGGAGGTTGATTTTCTCCATAGGAAGGACTTGTGCATACCCTCCGCCGGCAGCTCCACCTTTCATCCCAAAGCAAGGACCAAGAGATGGTTCTCTAAGTGCTACGATAGCTTTTTTACCAATCTTATTGAGTCCAAGAGCCAGTCCAATAGATACCGTTGTTTTACCGATACCGGCTTTGGTTGGGGTGATCGCAGATACGAGTATGAGTTTACCTTCCTTGCTTTTTTCTTTGAGTAGGTTCACATCAATTTTTGCCATGTAATTACCATACTGCTTTACAGCTTCGGCAGGGATGTTGATGCTTTGAGCGATCTCTCTGATGTCTTTTAGCTGAGTTTCTCTCGCTATTTGGATATCCGATTTCATGTTAGGTCTATATATTTAGGTTGTAAATGAATGTCAGTATGTGATAAACATACAATTGAGCTTAAATGTTTTCGATTTTTCTTTTGCTATGATGGATCTCGGGAGCAAATACCTAAAAAGGAGGAGGTCCGTTGAATCCCAAACTGTTCAACGGACCTCGTCTTTATATTTCCAACAGATTAGATTTTAAATGTAAATCCAAAACTGATAAGTTCATTATATTGTAGCAATTTGCGGAAAGATTTCTCATCAGTGATCACACTATCATCAAATCTCAAGTGAAGATTGATACGCGTAGAGAAGTATTTGTTGATTGAGAAGTTCAGCGAGTTTTCAAACTCTGTTTCTACATGCCTGAATGAAGTGTTGTAGAAAAATCTTGATTGCCAATTGATCGACTGAGAAATGTCAAAATCAAGTGTCATACGGACTGTTGAACCCAAGCGCAACTTATACTTCTCATCTGGCATCAGACCGATTCTTGCTTTGTCAATATCATTGGTGTAAGCGTAGATAAATGTCGCTGCAACAGGAGAGAAGTTCGCTGAAAATTTAAGTTTCTTGAATGGGTCGTTAAACTTCTTTTCTAGCTCGTACTTCATACCGGGTCCTCCGTCGATGATAAACGGAGCAAATGGTTGAGTCACAAGTATGCTATCTTTATTTCTATTGCGTAGCAGCTGAGTACGCAACTGAGCATCTATAGTATAGTACCAATGATCAAATGCCTTGAGACCAAAGTTGGATACGATACGGAAGAGGTCTTCTGAGATTTTGAACTTACCGATAGGCTCGTTAGGGCTATTGAAAAAGCCGAGTTTGGACTCGATTTCATTGACCCATTTTACATTATCTTTTGTGTAACTGAGGTTAAAGTAGTTTCTCATATTCAAGTTGAGACTGTTATTCCCTCCCTTGTACCAGTTTTCAGAAACTTGATTTTGAGAAAATTGTATGTTACTCTCAAATTTCTTTGTCCAATATACTTTGTCTACGATTTTCTTTTCGAGATCGTCTGTTTGTTGATTAAAAGTGATGCCATCTTTGATTGCGAGTTCTCCATTGTAGGCTGTTGCCGCAACAGGCTTAGACGCAAGTTTGTCTTGAGGGAGCATCGAACTTGTTACCTTGACGATGTTAATATTGTTTTGGAGGGCATTTGACTTGACTTCTTGGATTATTTTAGCCTCATTTTTGAGTGAAGGCATTTTTCCTTTCTCAAAGACTTCTTGTGCCATTAGTTCTTCAGAATACCTATCCAAAGAATAGCTGTCCAACTTATAAGGTGTCTGTTGATATACGGCATTGAGTCCTTTAGTGTCCATCCCTGTCTCGTTGAGTATTTCCATATCAAAGACAAGTGGTGTGAACAATTGCGAAAATGGAGCCATACCTTCTGACTCGTTTAGTATCATGACTATTGGACGTCCGATGATTTCTTGTGCCTTGGCAGATAGTCCTGAAGTACTTTTGCTATACAATATTTTTGTGGCGTAGTGGGGGATATAGCTCACCGTGCCGGGAGATTCGTTCTCCTGGACTCCCTCGATGCTATTTTGTGCATTCCCAAAGAAAGTTGTCGCAAACCCGATAATAGTTGCGATAGAGATTCCTTTTAACGTTTTCATTGCGATAAAATTTAAACTAACGTGTGTTAGATGATATATTTTCTACAAAAATACAAATAAAGCCTCGTTATTGAAACGAAATTTTCTCGTATTTATAACCTTTAACATGTATAAAGATCCTTCTATTTAGGAGGAATGAACTTGTAGTAGATAAAAATTGCGATGACACAGACGAACTGTTATAGGGACCCATCATCGTATAATAATCTCTGTGTTTTTGTTTTATTACAGATGTTAGAACCTTACGGTCGAGCCCCCGCCACCGGAGGACCCTCCACCCCAAGAGCCTCCTCCGCCTCCCCAAGAACCACCACTCCCTCGTCCTGGGCCTCTGTTGTTAGATGAAATGCGAGGAATATAATGAGTTTTAGTATGGGAGCAGTGTAGACACTTATAAGTTAATTTGTCTTTGTAAGCACTATAATGTTGAGTATTTTGTAGAGCCATGGTCAAGCCTCCACATTTCATACATAACTGATAACCGGATGTTTTTACTGAGATTCCGGCAATCTCTGATATATGACAGTTGGAGCAGGTACTTACATAGTATTTCTTACTGCCTAGATCTACCTCTTTTCTTTGCACACTATTCAGTAGGATGTTGTTTCGATCTGCAACGGATACCTTTACTGTGTTGATTCCATGGCAGTTGTCGCAGTTTCTGATCTTAGTATTTATTACTTTTCGTTTCCCTATAAGCCATGGATAGAATATAATCCAGGCTATAGGGAAAAGTATAGCCATACCACCCAAGAAGTGCCACACATTTGCATGAGTTTTAGCATATTGTGCGAGCAGATTTTTTTCTTTCAGCTTTCTGTTGACAAAGAAGATATAGGCTCCGGCAATTACAAGGGATAGTATCAAATAGGTTTTGAGTAGGAAGTTTCCCATCCCATCAGTTTCTCTTCTCCGTTCAAATCCCTCGTCAGTGTAGGATCTGTCAAGCTCTTCGGTCACAGCCCTTATCCCTTCTATGAGTCCTTCCGAAGTGCGGTCTTCAACAATATGAGGGATGATCCGCTTTCGAGATATCTGTGAGGTTAAAGCATCTGTGAGTATACCTTCGAGTCCATAACCAACCTCAAATCGGATAAACCTATTGGGTTTTTCAAAGCCGTAGAGGATCAATAGCCCGTTGTCTTTGGATTTTTCTCCTATTCCCCAAAGTTGAAACAGCTCGTGAGCAAATCTCTCCGGAGTATTATTTTTAACCGCTGGAACGATCACAAGAGCTACCCGAACTCCATACTTGTGCTTGATCCCTGCTATCATGTCATTGATCATAGCCCTTTCTGCCACCGATATATGCCCCGTAGGATCGGATACATATTGTGTGGAATCCGACAGTTGCACATTAGGGATTTGTTCAGGGGAGTATTCCTGAGCAAATCCCCAACTTGTATGGCATAGTGTGACGAGGAGTATGAGAAGTGATCTGATACCCTTCATAGCCTTGTCTACGTTTGATGTTAAAACTCCACCTTAGGAGCTTTCTCGCTACCGACTTCAGCCTCGAAGTAAGCTTTTTCAGAGAACCCAAACAATCGTGCCATAACAACACGAGGGAATACGCGCATATACTTGTTGAACAGCGTAACCTCCTCATTGAAATTCTTGCGTTCTACGCTGATCTGGTTTTCTATATTCTGAAGTTGCTCCTGAAGAGCGAGAAAGTTTTGGTTGGCTTTTAGGTCAGGATAGCGCTCTACTGTGACCAACAGGCGGCTGAGGGCCTGAGATAGCTCACCTTGTGCCGCTGCAAACTTTTTCATTGCTTCCGGGGAGAGGTTTGACGGATCTATAGTGACCTGGCTTGCTTTACTGCGTGCATTGACCACACTTTCGAGGGTTTCTCTCTCATGGGCAGCTGATCCCTTCGTTGTATTGACAATGTTAGGGATGAGATCCATACGCATTTGGTATTGTGTTTCGATGTTACCCCATGCTTTTTGGACTGTTTCTTCTAGGGTTACCAGACCATTATAGCTTCTTATGCCATAAGCGATCAACGTTACTGCTACAATAATGATGATGACAAGGGTCATCAGTCCTGATCTCGATTTCATAAGCTAAAGTCTTTTAGTCATTTTTTATTCATGGAAAGGGATGATGACCTCTTTCCTCTCTATTTTTCGGTTACAATATTTACACTGTAGTACTCCGTTGTCTCTATCTAATACATTGAAACTACTTGCCATTGGCTCGTTGTTGGATATACACTTGGGATTGCTGCATTGCACGATGCCTACAATCTCATCGGGTAGTACTGCCTGTATCTTTTGGACTACTTCATAGTCTTTGATGACATTGATGACGATGTGCGGAGCAATTAGTGCCAGTTTATTGACTTCATCTTGAGTAAAGTGCTTGCTCTCTACTTTGATAAGCCCCTTGCGTCCCAACTTTTCACTCTTGAAGTTCTGACCTATTGTCAGTGGATAGTTGAGTTTATCTATTCCTAAGAGTTGGACGACCTGCATCACTTTCTCCACCGGAATATGGTCTATGACTGAGCCATTGCAAATGGCTGGAACTTGTAGTGCACCTTTTTCTACCTTAGGCATAGCATTGTATATTTTGTGTGTTTTTTACTTTACTTTTGATGTCGGTACGTCAATGTTGAGAGCTCTGCA
Source organism: Porphyromonas sp. (assembly GCF_030529325.1). Classification (GTDB taxonomy): domain Bacteria; phylum Bacteroidota; class Bacteroidia; order Bacteroidales; family Porphyromonadaceae; genus Porphyromonas_A. The sequence goes on from NZ_JAUMXC010000002.1 coordinate 71,462, forward strand.
TATAAGAGCTTCGCGTACATATAAACCGTTGAGTGCTTGCGTGAAGTAGTAGGCATGTGGGGTATCATCGACATCATAAGTAATCTCATTGACTCTCGGAAGAGGGTGCAATACCTTCATGTTGGGTTTAGCAACATCAAGCATATCCGCACTTAAGATAAATGCGTTTTTGATAGTCTCATAATCCTCATCATCTGTAAATCTCTCTCTCTGAACTCGGGTCATGTATATGATATCACTTTTCTGTATGACTTCCCTTGACAATTCATCGGAGAAAGTGTGTGGTATCCCTTTATTTTTACAGTACTCTACATATTCTATTGGCAGAGCCAAGGCTTGAGGAGCTACAAAGTTGAAGGTTGGAGAGAAGTGACTCATTCCCTCGATGAGAGAGTGCACTGTGCGACCGTACTTGAGGTCTCCGACCATGGTAATATTAAGGTTCTCCAATTTTCCTTGAGTTTTGCGTATGGAGTATAGATCCAACATGGTCTGAGACGGGTGTTGATTGGCTCCGTCTCCTGCATTGATGATAGGGATATCAGTGACTTCGGATGCATATCTTGCGGCACCTTCAAGGAAGTGCCTCATGATGATGACATCTGCATAGTTGGCAACCATAAGGATGGTGTCTTTGAGACTTTCGCCCTTAGCTGAACTCGTAGTTTTTGCATCTGTAAATCCAATCACCCGTCCACGAAGACGATTGACGGCAGTCTCAAAACTCAGACGTGTGCGGGTTGATGGTTCAAAAAAGAGAGTCGCGGCGACTTTGCCCTGTAGAAAGTCACAATTGGGATGCTGTTCAAAGTACTCTGCTTTGTCAAGAATGTTAATGATTTCATCAGCAGAGAGTTGTTCTATCGAGTAGAGACTTTTGATATTCATGGAAAGGTGATGTGTTTAATGTTGTGGAGCTTTATCTCTCCAAACAGTGAAACAAATATAACCATTCTACTAAAAATAACCAAAGTGGAGAGAATTGTACAAGCGTGTCTCAATATTTCCTTCTGATCCGAATGTATTGCCATAGACACCGAAAAAAGAGGTTTACTTTGGAGTCTCAAGGTAGGCGTCTCGATTTTGAGAGGTATACATCTTTTTCTTCAATCTTTTATCGGGATAACATTGGTGCATTTCCGATGAGTAAGATGACAATTTTCTTGGGATATTCTCAGATATCTACGATAGCCAACAATCCCCTTCAAAGTCTTTCACCTTACTTCTCATGAGGATAGGGGGATAGTTTCTTGAAATTGTGTTAACTTTACCACCCTAATGGCAAATTGTATATTCTTATGCGTCCATCGATAAGTGTTATTTTTACAACATATAACCAGCCAGTGTGGCTTCACAAGGTCCTTGTAGGATTCAGTATTCAGACCTTTACTGATTTTGAAGTTATCATCGCCGATGACGGTTCAGGACCGGAGACGAAATCTGTAATAGAAGATGCTAAGACATGGGCTCCATATCCTATCAAGCATGTGTGGATAGAGGACACAGGCTATCACAAATGTGACATCCTTAATATGGCTATCATGCAGTCTGAAGCTGACTATCTTGTCTTTACGGATGGAGACTGTATCCCCCGCAAGGATTTCCTTGAAGTGCATTGGCATCAAAAGTCTCCTCGACGTTTTCTGTCGGGAGGAGCGGTGCGTCTCCCCATGGGAATATCACTCGCGATAACTGATGAGGATATAAAATCAGGTAGAGCTTTTGATCGTACAGAACTAAATAAACTTGTTGAAGGGGAAAAAGTAAAGTCCCTGAAACTCTCCAGATGTCCATTTGTTCCCCTTTTTATGAATGCGGTTTCTACAGTGAAAGCGTCTTGGAATGGGAACAACTCATCGTGCTATAAGGAACATATTCTTGCGGTCAATGGTATGGATGAGCGTATGAAATATGGGGGACAGGACCGGCAGTTGGGCGAACGTTTGACAAACATTGGCATCAGGGGTAAACTCGTGAGATATAAGGCTATTATGGTACACCTTGATCACAAGAGAGGCTACGTGACTGAAGAGGGATGGAAGTTCAATAACCAATTGAGAAAGGAGACTCGCTCAAAGAAAGTGAAGTGGAGTCCTTATGGTATACTCAAAGTGGATACGTGCCCGGAAGACCTTTGGCAAGCATCAGAACTTAGAAAGAATTCATAAGATTATTTTCTACCGATAAGTGAGGGAGGCAGAGTCAGCATTTCACCAAGCTGCTTGTCTGCTTCCGGAATCCTTGTGCGGTCATGTCCACCTGCAGGTGAAAATGTGAGCTCTCCAAAATAAATCTTCCCACGAGAGAGGTAGAAATCTACCCTCACAAGGGGAAAGTCTTGGGACAAAATATCCGCATACTCAAACATCTGAGAGATTTTCTCTCTGTCAAGATTCGTAGGCAGTACTCCTTCATCTCCGTATTCGATATGGAGCCTGTTGAAGTCCCTGTCTATATATCTGAACTTGGTGTCTCCTGTACCTCTGTCTGAGCAGAGCATACAGCAGTAAGGCTTCCCATTGAAACAATAGATTTTGTAGTCGATGGGACTTTTTTGTCCCTCATCCGGATCAATATATTCTTCGACAAGTATGCGATGAGGGATATATTTGTAGTGCATCTCGGCATGTGTCAGATGTGCCTTTCGTTTGTTCCACCGCTTTAGCTTCTTTATGGCCTTTGATATGTCAAGTTTTGACTTGTCTTTGCATATGATGTTCATTCCGAAGCCAAAGTTATACTTGAGTGCAAACTTTGTCGGAAGTTTATCAAACTCTATTTCTTCAGCATCGTTATAAACCCCAATGAGAGGAGGCAGTAGTTCTGCAAGCCCCTTCTCCTTGATGTACTCTCGTACCGCAAACTTATCTGCACATCCGGCATATATTGGATCATACGGATGCACGTGTAGCTTGAGCCACTGGATCTTTTCGTCAAGTGATTTGGGATGTTTGAGATTGGGGTAATAACCATGATACCTCTTGAACGTCCAAAGGATATTCAATCTCGGAGAGACGCAGGTAAGTAACTGTTTGAAAATTTTCATCAGAAGTGCTTTCTACGGTTACGCCAAAACTTTTCGTGGTACTTGAATATGAGTTCTCTTACAAGAGTTTTATCGGCATTTCTTACAGTTGCATATTCATCAGCAAGTACCGTTAAGAAATCCTCCCGTCCCCAAAGGCGACAGAGGTTGCGACAACCTGCCTCTACCGATACCTGCATGAATTTAATACGGTTGATGTCGACAAGTGAAAAGTCATAGCCCCCATGTTCATTTTTATCAAATAGAATGTTGCCAGGAGAGAAGTCTTTGTGGTAAACACCTTTATCATGTAAGTCTGCGGTAAAGTGAGCAAAGGCTCTGACTATATCATCTCTGCCATCGAGATTACTGTAGCCAAACTCATACATCGTCCTTGTTAGGTGGCTTTGAAATGTCACCAAGTAGCTGTGTCGGATACTCCATAGAGTGCGGTATACCATATAACCGATAGGTTCCGGAGTATTGATGCCTAAAGTTTTTAATCTCAATGCATTTTTGTATGCTCTTACTGCCTTGGGTTTACGAAAAAAAGCATACACATGTTTATTGATGATATTGGGGACAGTGAATCGTTTGACATTGATCGTCACGCCATCTTCCATTGAGAAGGTTTTGATTTCATTTCGCTCCTGATAGATCGTTTTACCCTCCTTATGAAAAACCTCATCAAGATTTTCCACAAAGTTACGGTACTTTTCATGTGCCGGCGCGATGATGATACTTCTCATTGGTGTATAAGCATTCAATAGTTCGCCCAAAGTTAAGGATAATAATCTATTGTTGTCTCTTTATGAGTAGTGGCAGTAGTTCTTTGAGAAAGCGCTCTCTGCTATCCGAGTCTTCGATATTTTCAATAGGAAACCCTATGACACAGGCTTTGTGTTGGGAGTTGAAGAATATTCCGGCGCTCACATTGTCTTCGGTATAATGGAGTATCCTACCGGCTCCTTCAGCCGGTAGAATCGGATCACAATCGGTGCCCTCTTTGAGTACATACGTACGTCTATCGAGGAGGTCTCTATGTTCGGTTTCTACCTTGCTTCCATTAAATAAGCTAAGAGGGAAGGGATATTCATAGCCCAAAATCTGCCTTGCAAAATCCTTAACAATGGCAGACTCCACAGATGTATCCCTTAGGTCCAAAGCTGAGTTAAGGTAGGCTCCGGATACCAAAATTCCCCCTCCGTTTTGGGCGAAAGATTGCAGAGCCTCTCTGAGTTCCCTATCAAAGAGAGCAAAGCGTTGTTTCCCGGTCGGATAGACCGTTTGCTTTGCCTTCTGCTTTCCAAGTATTAAGTCCGTGACAGCATAGGATTTGAGTATTTCAGGATTTGAGCTGACGTAAGTTCTTGATGATGAGCCAAAAGAGTAGCCGATATTTAGAAGGCTCGAGCCATGTGTTGCTACATAATTGAAGCTGTTACCTACGACCCTTTGTGGTAGGGCAGAATCACTTGGTATCCCTACATCTTCTTTATAGGTTATTCCCGTTCCGGAAACGAAGGTTCTTTCAATGTCATTGTACTCCATTTCAGAGACTTTATCATAACCATTGATGATCATAACTCTCCCATTGGAGAGTGGTGCTATCCCACAGCATAACTCCTCTGAAGGGAAAGAAACTCCTCCTTCATTTGCTGCTACCACCTTGAATCTGTAAAGTACTCCCGGATCAACGGGGACAGAGATACTATTCCCCTTAACAATCCGGCCTTTATCAAAATGCCCATCTTCTACTGCAGTGTACAGTATGTAGTGTGAGGGAGCGGCAGAGGCTTCCATAGGATCATCGGTTGCTTGCCACGAAAGGTGAGCTGTAAATTCTACACGATCGATATCTACGGCAAATTGTTTTACCGGGAGGGGTTGGACGATAAAAGGCTGATTGTACTCATCTGAGAGGTATCTCAGTATGCCTTTGTATATAGCCCTGGAGACAACAAACTTAAATTCAGGGTCATGACCATAGCACATGTCTTTGAAGTTTTGATGAGACAAGAGCTCCAGTAGTACCCCGGGCACACTTCCCCAAGTTGCTTCTGAGTAATTTTTGTCCCACATCCCTCTACGCGTCCATTGAGGATTGTGGCTGATTCTCACATCTCTGACGATATAGCTTTGGACTATATCTGTAAGTTCTCTTGAGATAAGCCTATCCAGTCCGCTTGGGTAGTATCCTTGTTGCCATTTGGTGTTGAAGATGGCCAACGTCCCCACAACCTCCTCCGGATCTTCACGAAGACCTGCGTCTGTGTGCAACGTAAGGGAGAGATCTATCGGGATGTTTAATCCCTCTTTATTGGGGTTGATTGCAGTGCCCCCTGTGAGGTAACTCACCCAGACCGATCTACATTTGTAGTCATCGGTATAGTCATCAGTACTTTTAAAAGAGTTGTATATCGAGTCCGGTACACCTGCCCATTGCATCCAGTATCGTGAGGCTTCTGCATATCGGGGCAGTCCACTTGTTATTTTGGGAGACGCAGGTACTGTGACCCAACGACGTCTTTTTTTTATTTTAGTTGCCGGCGTCCAGCGCTTTGTGTTACCCATACCTCCTCCTATCTTTACAGCGTCGGCAGAGACTATTTTACCTCTCTTTGATGAGATGTTGGATAGAGACACCCCCTGCTTTTCTTTATCTTTCTCAAAAGGGAATGTGCCAAGGTATATCCAAGTGCCTCCACCCATCGTTTGATTGACTCTGAATGATGAGGTTCCGGCTGCATGATGCACAGTGTATAAGGCATCCTCGACACTGTTGGGAAAAGATTGATAAGATACATATACCGCCAATGTCTCATCATGCGTGATATCCACTCCCCAAAAAGCTTCTGTATTGGCGAGCGTAGATGAGTGGGTCTGACGACTCGTTCCCGATTCAAAAGGGTTTTCGTTGTCTTCCCAGTATGTCTTTATGTAGCCAAATCCTTTATTTGCAGTTTCCCACTTGCCATTCTTTTCGTTATAATGGCCTTTGACAAAGTTTCCTGCATCATTATCTATGATATATTCTCGGCTTGATAAGTCACGTTCATGTGGCAATAGTACGATTGCCCCGCTATTTTCGAGCATAGGGACGATGTATGGCACGATATATGAAAAGCTGAGTAGATCTTCTATCGTACCGTTCATGAGTGGTCTTTGCCATCTCCATTTCTTACTCTTATTATCGTAGAAGTAGCCATGACTACGCCACAGTGCAAGATGCTTACCTTTGAGCGCTGCGGTCGGAGTCTGTATAGGATCAACGGGTGTAATCAAGGGAATCTGTCTGTGCTTCCCTGTTGTCAGCGAAGACCACTTGGAACGTTGACGCTCACCTCCAAATGCAAGAGGGACAAGGTCTTCGATACGATAATCATTGGTGCGTATGCACATAACTTTGGGGTTGTGTCCATACTCTGTGTATAGTTTTCGGAGACTATCATATATGTCCTTTACTCTCTGAGGTCTGTAGGGAATGTAGCTTGCCTGCTCGTTGAGGTCTATGAATAGGGTGTCGTTATTATAGTAATGTCTCATTACTTTGCACCTGCCGATGTTGAGGTAGGGCGGTTGGGTGTCCATAATGATTTGCTCCACAGCCTTCAGATCGACTGTCTCAAGGGACGGTATGGAGGACTGTGCCAAAGCATTGGCAGATAGAAATATACAAGAATAGAGTACCCTGAGGATATGTCTATACATAGTTGAATGTTGATTTGCTTTTAGTTGGTGTACAAACTTACTCATTCTTTCCTGAATATGGAGAGTCCCCCTTCGGATTTATTCATGGATGGATATATGATATAGCTGCCATATGAGCACACCAAACTGACGCCATTGTGACGTAATGGAATCACGTATGGTAACGAGGATGTACATCTCCCCAAATCAATGTGCCTACCTTGATAAATGAATGTGCCTACCTTGATGAATCAAGTTAGACAACCTTTTTCAGTAAGCCTCATCAGCCAATTTTAGAGAAGTAGTCTCTTGTCGAGGTAATAGAGATACCGGATTAAGATTTCTGTCTTTTCTCCGGGAGGAGTAGGGAGGTCAGTTTGCGAGATTTACGGAGACCTAAGAGTTTGACCATTAGGAGATATATCCGATGCTTCAGGGGAAGGGGATTTCCTTTGAGTATCATTTCCCAGGTGCATGGCAATTGTTCGTAATGAGCGAGATAGTTATCTCGGGTTTTCTCAGGAAGCATCTCAAAGATACCTCCTCCAAGCTCATATACGGCACCTGCATATCGGTAAGGATAGTTGGAAACTTTTGCTTGGGCAAGATATTCAAGTACTCCAAGTGTCGCTCCGAAGTAGTCTTGAGCCTTCTTTTCTGTCCATTGACTATTCATTATCGAACCGGAACGTTGTAGATAGAAGTATGTGCCTACTTCGGAGATATACAGGCTGTCTATCTTTCGGGCAAGGGAGGGCACGATTACAGAGTCCTCAAATAGAGCTTTTTCTGTAAACCTCAGTTCTTCCCATATGCTGTGGCGATATATCCCCATGCAAAGGGATACGAACGATGATGAGAATATAACCTCATTGCAAGCCTCTTTACCTACATATTTGCCTTCCGGGAGGGTCATTAAGAGGGAAGATTCTTTATCATCTGTTACTTTTCGGACATTGGCGAGTACCACATCGATCGTTTTGTCTTTCTCGAGTATATTTATATTGCTCTCATAAAAGTCCGGAGATACCCGGTCGTCACTATCGACAAATGAAATGTACTTCCCTTTTGCCGATTCCAAGCCCTTGTTGCGAGCCGAGCTAAGTCCTCCATTGGGCTTGTGTATGACGACGACTCTGCTGTCATTACGAGCAAATTCGTCACACATCTTACCGCTCTGATCCGGCGAACCATCATCTACAAGTATGATCTCAAAATCTTGAAAAGATTGATTAAGTATACTTGATACACACTTTTCGAGTGTGTCTTCTACTTTGTATACCGGAACGATGACGGAGAGCGTCGGGGAGGTTTTGGCCACGTTTTGATCCATAAGAGCTTATTTATCGTAGACAAGAACTGAAAACTTGTCGTCAAGGACTTGTCGGTTGGGTGCTTTGAAGGTAACATAATCGTAGTGAGGATCTTTGATATTGTAGCCTTCTCCATAGCATGAGATGAGATATGTATGTTCATCCTCCGGGATAGATACATTCAAGTCCTTGTAGTGGTGATGTTTGGTCTTCATGTATGGATGGGTAGTGCGGTAGACACGCATGCCTCCGTATTTCTTGACCATGGCCTCATAGTCCATATCTTTTTCTGGAAATGCTATAAAGGTGCTCATGTGCTCCCCTTGAACAGCATAGAAAAATATGTCTGTATGGACGCCCTTGTATGAGTATACGGACTCTCGTCCTGTGCGTCCATCATCTACTAAGCGGTCAAACTCCTTCTTGAATCCATATCTTTTCAGAGTCTCCGTTATTTGTGGTGTATAGTCGTGAAGGTACATACCGAAGTCAAGGTCAGAGTCATTTTCCACATAGCTGTTATCTCGTATGACTCCGAGTAGTGTCCCATAGTCAAGCCAGTACGGGAGGCCTAATTCCTTCAATGCATCGGTGAAAGCCTTGAGTATCTCGTGATGATAGCGTTTGAGGTTTAGATTTTGTCTCTTGATGCTCTTACGCCTTCCATATTCAGACAATGTCGTTTTGAGCCATACCAATGGACCGGACTTGGCTTCGTAGTAAAATGAGAAATATCGACGTAGTGAATGAGGTATCTTCATGCTTTGAATACTTTATGCTTGTGACAATAGTATGTGCGATAGCAGAGGATCATGATTTCGGTTACAATGGTAGCTCCGATGAATACATTGAGACTGAACAGATGCAACATATATACCGCCATATAAATACCAAGGAACAGGAAAAGTGAGAATATCACACTTAGATTGAACTCTTTGGCAAGTCCCATAGGGATCATGACGGGTGTCCCTATGTAATAATTGAAATGATATAGGATGATGAGAAGACTATAAAACCTCACTGTATCCATAGCCGGCAGCATCTCTGATCCACCAAGCAGGCTCACGATCAAGGGAGTCGCGATAAAAAGTCCCCCATAAATAATCAACCCGAGTCCTCCCTGAAAGTATAGTGCTTTGCGCACCAGGCTTCTACTCTTGGAGTGAGCTATGCGTGGGTAGAGTGCTGAATTGATCGATACACTTGGGATCATCAGGATATTGACGACTTTTCGTGCGAGATCGAGCCATGCAACTTCGACATATCCAAGATATTTACCGACAAATAGTGTCGAAAGCTGGCTGATGGTGACGGCTGATACTCTTGATAGGAAGAAAGGAATGGCTTCTTTGGTAAAATCTTTAATCTCAGATAGTTTGGTGCGTACAAATCTTCGTCCCTCCTTCCCAAAGAGTAATGCGAATCCCACAGAGGCTCCTATCAGTGTTCCGATCGTCTGTACTATCGGGATACGGATATAGTGCTCCGGAATAGAGATAACAAAGAAGATGAGTATGGTAAAAAAGACTTTGGCAATGGAGTCAACGAGGGTCATATACTTCATCTTTTCTATGCCTTGAAAGTACCATATGGGCAGTAACCACTCCGGAAGGCAGTATCCGAATGATAGGAGAAAGAGTAGCTTGTTGGCTGCAAATGTCTCAAAATAGAAGATAGCTACTGCATATATAAGTGATGAGAGAATGAAGAAACATGTCTTGATGATGTAGACCTTGGTCACGATCCTATCCAAAACAATAGGGTTGTCTCTGTTGATCGAGACTTCCTTTGTTGCCATGATATTGAGACCAAAGTTGACCAAGATAATGGCAAAGACTACGGCAGCTTGGGCATAGGCCACTCGCCCATACAGATCCGCTCCCACGATTCTGATGAGATAGGGATAAGATATCAGGGGCAGTATGAGTATAAGTATCTGGAAGATACCGATGTAGGATAGGTTGGAGAGAAACAACTTGTTGTTGCGGACAAGCTGTTTGAGGTTGTCCATTATGTTGGTTTCAGTACTCATTCCTCATTTATCGCTAAAATCTACTCCAAAATTAGTCGGAATAATCTATATACGAAAGGATTCAGGTGTATAAAGCCAAAATAGAAATTGGTCAAACTCAAGTTTGACCAATTTCTATTTTGGCTTTTTATTTAGCTTCAGAATAAAGAAGTGTTATGGCTTCTTTCACAATCTTGAGAAGCCTCGCTCTTCCGGTATTACCCTCGATCGGAATGTTTTGATTGCTCCTGCTTTATGGTGTTGGAGATACATCTTTGGAAGCATCCATGGAAGAGATGAATGCATTGGGGTCTATCTCTCTTACCTCTCTCTTGAGGGCGTTGATCTTTTTACGGTCGGTAATGGTGAAGATGATATCACGCTGTTCTCCATTGTACATTCCCTGCCCATGCAAGAATGTCCCGCCCATATCAAGCTTGTTGATAATAATTTCTCTGATGGATTCTTTCTTAGGAGAGACGATAAAGACGGCTTTGTTTGGATTTTCAGGCTGTAAAATATCCACAACTTTGCCGTATATAAATATAGTAAGCCATGAGTACAAGGGAACACTCCAGTCCTTAAGAGCGAGAAGACCGAAAAGGACAACAATAGAATCGACAGTCATAATCATGGTGCTGACCTTGATATTCGTGCCTTTTGCTAAAACACGTGCAAGGACGTCAGTTCCCGCACTTGTGCTACCGGCTTTGAAGACACACATAACTCCAAGTCCGAGTATAGCTCCTCCATAAAACGCTGAGAGAAATTTGTCATTGGCCACGAGTGTGGTATCTCCCATCAGCCAGCCTATAAAGTCGGTGAAGACAGCTATAAGGACAAAGGTTAATATTGTCTTGGGACCTGATGACAAACCTAATTTGCGGATTGCTAGAAAGAGTAGGGGGACGTTGAAAAACAATGCCGTGATACCTATAGGTAGTCCATCAGGAGCAAAGGAGAATATCCCCTTAGTAATATGATTAAGCACGATGGTCGTACCATAGATGCCTCCAGGAACAATATTGGCCGGAGCAATAAAGACTGAGTAGGCAAAGGCTTGTAGGAATGCTCCGATGATGATGTAAGTGATATCTACTGTTAACTTGGATGATTTCATAGATCGTTTAGGGACAAATCTCGTTTATTGGGATTTTGGGTGTATGTGTATTTTACTCCTATTTTGGATCAGGATACAAGACTCACAGGACGATCTCCTTCAAGAAATCCTATGATGTTATCTGATAACTCTTTTGCCATTTTGACCCTCGAATCGTAAGTTTGTGTGCCAACATGTGGTGTCATTGTCACATTGTCTAGTTCATACAATTCCGAAAGAGGATTGTCATTGTGCTCAAATACATCAAGGCCTGCACCCGCAATACGTCCGGATTTCAGAGCTTCGACTAAGGCCGCCTCATCAACAACTGCTCCTCGAGCAACATTTATGATGATCGCATTTGACTTCATCTTATTGATCGCATCGGCATTGATGAGATGATGAGAGTCTGGATTGTATGGCGTATGAAGAGAGATTACATCACTTTGTGCGTAAATCTCGTCAAGAGTTGCGTAAGTCACTCTTAACTCTTGTTCTTCGGCAACTGATAGTCTGTTGCGCTTGTAGTAAAGGACTTTCATCCCGAAAGCCTGATAATATTTTCCTGCGGTCTTCCCTATATTACCATAGCCGATGATCCCAACGGTCTTACCATAAAGATCTACACCCATGCCACTTCCTAGGTTAGCCTTTGCGCTGCTTTTGTTGTGTCGCATCGTCCTATCCCATTCTGCAACTCGTCTGGTACAGTTGAGCAGGAGAGCAAGTGTGAGTTCTGCTGTGGGCATCACAACGCTCTTGGGGGTATTGGACACAGCTATATCCCTGCTACGAGCATGGGCTAGATCAATGTTGTTGTATCCTACTGCATAGTTCGCTATCATCTTGAGATGAGGATACCTGTCTATGTACTCCTTATCAACAGGTATACTGAATTCTGTCGCGATGATATCGAAATCACCTCCAAGGGTTTCGAGTTCCTCTTTGGTGAATGATTTGCCGGGTGTGGGGCGGACTACCTCATAGCGTTCATATAGTTCCTCAAATCCCTCCTGTACCGTATCAAATACTATAAGTATACGTTTTTTAGATATTGTGGTATCCATAGCTCTTTTGTTATATTACTTAGTACCACCGTTCGGTAGTGCTGAATCGAGGTGTATTGCTTTGTCTGTACTTCAAATCCTGTAGGAGCGAAGACTTGACAGCTATAGAAAAGTTGTATGACTTATATGGCCCGAGAGGGATGAAGCTCGCGGTCATACTCCAACAGTGAAGATCTCTTGTAATGTTGCAAGTCATATTGGTGATCTTCTTCATCTCAAAGTTGTAGTTGGCAGAGAAGTTGAGGTGCCAGTTTTTTGTCGGAGAAAATTGTCCATTGAAACTTAAGTCATGAACGAGTTTATACTTGAACTCTTTAATCCTTGTGTCAAACTCTCTCATATCCTGCCCTAAAGACAAACTGTAGTTGAAGCCCAAACTCCAGTTCATCGTGTTTTTGAGATACCCATCGACATCATATTCTCCTAATGAATGATCTTGAGCATTCAACAATGAACCGCCCCCTCCTCCCGGGGTTGAGCCTAAAGACGGGCCTTCAGATGGACCTGAAGATATAAAGTTATGACCATCCGGAGAATTATTATGATTCGAATTACTGCCCTCAGATTCTTCCTCTTCCTTTCTCCCTGTGAAGAGAGAGGCCAACTTACTGAATGTTTGGGGCGTTATATTGTAAGAGAAGGAGGCCCCTGTCGAGCGAAGTCTACCCAATCCCTTGCCATTTAGGACTCGCAATTTATCGACACGATAAGGTACGATCTGCCCATCCCTTTCATAATAATCCATCGTATATAAGTCAAAGGCTCCACTAAGAGAGAGAACAAAACTTTGAGATAGGCGAAGGCGTAGAGATGCTGAGAGGTCACTCCAATGGAAAGAGTCCGCTGCCATATTGTAGCTGGTAGAGAAAGATAGTCCATCGATGAGACTTATCTTTTTGAAAGCTGTTGAATCTTTCGGGTCTCGTATTTTTGCTTCGATGTTATTATTTACAGAAATAGAAACACTTCCACTTTTGCCTTGGCCCGGTACTCCGAAGAGTTGGTGTTGGTATGGGGAGTAAGGCTTGTCTATGATCTGACCATCAGGAGTGATATAGCTAAGTTGTCTCCAAAAACCATACTTGGGATCTCCAAAATCCGGTCTGTATGAGAGAGAAACAGATGGATCAATCCTATGACGGATCATACTTACCCATTTCCCGAGAAATGGGATAAAGGGGAGTGGTTGCCAAAAACCATATACTGTTGTCGAGAGACTCAACGAGGTGTTGTAATCATATACGCGATTAAAGCCATATATGGTGTCTGTGGGCACAACTCTTCCTTGAGCAGGATCATATGCTTGCTCGATCTTTGATGTGTACCAGCGCTCTGTGTAATTGAAGGATGGACTTATCTTGAAGTAATTGAAGAGATCAAAGCTCGCACTCACCGGGATTGAGTGATTGAATCCATTACGCCAATCCTTTACAAGATTAGACTTGAGTATCTTGTTTTCCTTTGTGTCGATAAAGTTTCGTAGTTGTCCCGAATAGGAAACAGATATCTTTTCATACCAGCGTTCCCTTCCCGCTGCTTTTTTGCGTTTGAATGGGAATATACGACTCATAGAAATAGATAAGTTCGGCGCTGTGATTGCTATCGCGCTGTCTCTGCTTCTTTGGGTGATATCAATAGATCCGGATATTGAGAATGGGCTGTTTGGGAAGCGTTGAGTGAATGCCACACTCGAACTTTTCGTATTCTCCCCAAGTATGGCTTGGTTATACAGTCCATTCAGGTTATTGTGGTTGTACGAACTTGTAGAAAAGTTGACATTGGCAGATAATGTCCGGTATGGATTGGCTTTAGGATCTTGAGAGTGGTTCCACGCAATGCGAAAGTCTGTCGCTTTGGACAAATCTCCTGCCACTTTGTCTCCCTTGACAGTAACCAAATAGCTCGCATCGATACCACCTCTGAAAGCGTACCTTTTGTTGTAGGTTGAGCGCGTACGAAGCCCCCATGACCCTTTCGTATAGATGTCTCCCGTGAGCTCCAGATCTACATAGTCATTGATCGAGAAGTAGTACCCCCCGTTGCGGAGATAGAAGCCCCTATCCAACTCGTCTCCATATGTCGGAGGAATTACTCCGGACGATTGGGACTGAGTGAAAGGAAAAAGAGCAAATGGAAGGAATATAAACGGTATGGGAACATCCGCAAAAACCATGTAGATAGGACCTGATACGAGATTTTTCTCCGGACGTACTTTGGCTTTGGTCAACGCAACGTAGAAGTGTGGATGAGCGTGGTTGTCACAGGTGGAGTATCTTCCTCCCTGCATGAACAATTCCTCATTTTCCATCCTTTTTGTCTTACCCGCTGTGATATAGCCTTCTCCTTGTTTTGTTACAACATCGGTAATATAACCGCGTTGAGAGTTGAAGTTATAGGTTATCGATTTTGCTTCGTAGGTCTGATCTTTGTCTTGTATTTTGGCATATATCTTTTCTTTTTTCAGAGAGTCAGGATAGTCTATGTAAGTAGAATAGACTGTGCCGCTATCTGTTTTCATATGCATGTAATCACCCTCGAGGGTTTGTTGCTTGAACTTTACAGAAGCTTTCCCAAACATCCGAACAAAGTTCTCTCCCGGATAGATGACTATTGAGTCAGCACTTTCAAAATTCACGGGAGCATCCAAGTTCATTCCTTTGGTTGAATCTTGAGATGCCAAAAGTGTATCACCGGATATTCTACGAGTCTTACCATCCATCTGCATGATTGACGCGATGGAGTCCATATTCCTTGGAGAGGTGTTGTCTGAAGAAGTTTTGGATAATGCTCCCGCAGTCTTGATCGAGTCTCTCTTGAGGCTATCTGCTTTGGCGATGGAGTCTACTTTCTTTGCTTCTGCTCTAAGTGAGTCTCGCAACTCCTGTACGGAGGTGAAACTTTCGGGGGAGAGGGTTATGCCACTTATGCGTCCCATGGCAAAGGAGACGCACAAGTAACCAATGACAGTCAGACCTATTATATATCTTGTGATACGTTTCACTTAAGGATATCAAATATTTTTGTTTCGAGGTTATGCAAATGTACTTAAAACTATCGAAGTACTACGCCGATAGCTCTGACAACTCCAGCCATCTTAACTCTTTTTCATCCAATTTATTTTGGATCATTTCATATTCGCTGCCCATTTCTTGTATTTCCGGACCGGAGTATGAGCCGGAGGACATCTTTTCTTGAAGTTCTTGCTTCCTTGCTTCGAGCTCAGGTATTTCTTTCTCCAGTGCCAGAAACTCCTGCTGTTCCTTGAAGGATCGTCTTGTTTTCTCCCTTGTCCTTTTCTCTTTTTGAGTGTTAGGAGATACACTGCCTGTTACTTCTTTGCTCGTTGCTGATTTGCTCTCGTTTTTTTGCTGAAGTCTGTATTCGGTGTAATTTCCCGGGAAATCCATGACCAGTCCATCTCCTTTGAGTACAAAGAGATGGTTGGTGAGGTTGTCCATGAAGTATCTGTCATGGGATACAATGAGAATACATCCATCAAAATCCCTGAGATATTCCTCCAGTACTTGCAACGTTGGTATATCGAGGTCGTTTGTCGGTTCATCAAGGACAAGGAAGTTCGGAGCATCCATCAATACCGAGCAGAGTTGAAGTCGCCTCAATTCTCCACCACTCAACTTTTCTACATACTCTTGCTGACGAGCAGGAGGGAAGAGAAAACGTGTGAGGAGCTGCATTGCGGACAGCTCTGTGCCGTTGCCGAGTTTTATCTTTTCGGATTTATCCGTGATGACCTCTATTACTTTTTTTCCGGAGGGAAAGTCGGGAGGAGTCTGAGCGAAATAGCCAAAGCGCACAGTCTCTCCGATCTCGATGCTACCGCTATCAGGGGACAGGTACCCAAGTATGAGTCTGATAAGAGTGGACTTCCCTGCGCCATTGGGGCCGATAATACCGACTCTGTCCCTGCGGGCAAAGTTGTACGTGAAAGACTTGATCACCTCTTTATCACCAAAGCTTTTAGATAGAGCTTTAGCCTCAAATATCTTTTTGCCTATATATACCGAAGATGCTTCAAGTCGAGGCCCTTCAGCCTGTTGTATGTTCTTGAGTTTAGATTCCGTTTCGTAAAACGCATCCTTGCGGTATTTAGCCTTTGTTGCTCGAGCTTGCGGCATCCTGCGCATCCATTCTAATTCTCGTTTATAAAGGTTGCGCAGAGACTGTTGTTCTTTAGAGAGTTGCTCCATACGCTCTTCCCTCTTGATGAGATATTTGGAGTAGTTGCCTTCATAAGTGAAAAGTGCCCCTTGATCCATTTCGATGATCGTATCACATACTTTATCGAGGAAATATCTGTCATGTGTCACCATGAGCAACGCGATATTTCGGGCAGAAAGATGCTCTTCAAACCACTCGATGATGTCCGGATCGAGGTGATTGGTCGGCTCATCAAGTATCAAAACATCCGGATCTCCAAGGAGCACAGAAGCTATGGCTATGCGCTTGGCTTCTCCTCCCGAAAGCCCCTTCGTCTCTCTCAAAGGATTGTCTATCTTCAAGATGCTTAGGAGGCGACTCAGTTCCTGCTCCACATCCCAAGCTCCGAGTGCATCCATCTCATCCATGAGTACTGTGATCGTATCGGTCTCTCCAAGAGCCACAGCTCTCTCGTATTTATTGATGACTTCTTTCACTTCAGGCCTTATGCCCGACATGCACGCGGAGAGGATGTCCGGGTACTCTTCAAAGTGAGAGACTTGGGGAAGATAACTGACTTTTATGTCTTTTTGAAAAATGACCTCTCCACTGTCAGCTGTTTCTTTGCCGGCTATGATTTTGAGCAGAGTCGATTTTCCGGAACCATTGGGGGCTATTAACCCCACTTTTTGTCCTTTATTGACTGAAAAGTTGATATCCTCAAAGAGATGTAGTACTCCAAAGCTTTTAGATAGATGTTCGACCTGAAAGAGAGCCATAGATTGATTTGTTTGGACTGATGATGTCAGGATTATTTCCCTCTGAAGACCAGAGACAATGAGACCAAAAGATCAAAAAAAACGATTTTCGTCATCGCATTTTGTGCAAGTTCTGCACGTGCAGTCATGATCATCTCCATCATCTTGGGGATCATGTTAAGGGATTGAAAGTTTGAGAGTTGCCTCACGATATCTGTTTCCTCGCTACGAATGTATCTGCATTCGTTTTCTCCGTGGGTGTAGGCATTGACTTCTCTGATGACATCCATCATGATATCAAGAAGTTCGATGGCTTCACTTCTTTGTAGTTTGTGTATGGCTTCGGACTTCTCTTTCATCAACTTGGGATCTCCCTTGATCGGCAGATAAAGTATCTTGCAGGCCTCCTGAAATTTGAAGAAATAATCATTATTGCTGTCTGCTTTCAAAAGGTCGAGGGCTCTTCTCAAGTTTCCTTGAGTAAGATGGGCTATTTCTGCTGCAGCCGAACTGCTTACACCAAAGTTTTCAGCTACAAACCTTTCTATCTTGTTTTGGTGGACAGGTAGGGTCCGGATACGTTGGAGACGACTGTATATCGTCGGTAGTATGGACGATGGATCGGCAGAAACCATGATGAATAATACTCCTTGAGGTGGTTCTTCGAGGAGTTTGAGCAATGTGTTGGCACAAGGTGTATTCATCAACTCCGGCAACCATACGAGGACGACTCGATACTTGGACTGAAAAGACTTATATGATAGCTTGTGCTGCAAGTACTCAGCCTCCGAAATGTACATCTGAGGCTGCCTGTTTTCTGACTTCAACATCACTTTCCAGTCTGAGAATAGAGGCCGCTGCTCTTTGCTTAGCATACTCCTATACTCGTCCAACCGGTCTACGGATGTCGGTTTGTCATTGCTGTCGATCTTGGTTACCGGAAATATCGGAAACACATCAGGATGTGCGAGTGCATCCATCTGTAAGCATGCCCTACACCGACCACAAGCATCTCCGTGAGTGGGTGACTCACACTGGAGATATCGAGTGAATGCCAAAGCAAGAGGGAGTGCTTCCCCTCCATCTTCACCTACGAAAAGTAGGGCGTGGGGGATATTCTCTTCAACAACATACTCGCGCAGGCGTCCGATAAGAACCTCCTGCCCGAGTATGTCACGAAAGAAGGGAGTCAGTCTTCCGTCTATCATGTCTCTTACTTTGTTTTCGTCTATCCTAATTTCTTAGTACGCGAGATCCGGATGATCTTTGGGTGGTTTGGCTGCGTTGATCGGAGTCTCGTCGTAAGATGAGAAGTGCTTCATGAACTGCGAACGCTGGTAGAGGTTGAAGTGATCCACTCTTGTTGCCGCAAGTCTTGACTTGAATTCGTCTACACTTTCGTATTTCTTCTCCTCCATCCAGTGATAGAGGTGTTCATTGAGGCGAGTGATCATCTGGGATCCGTTTTGATACAACAAGGTACAAAGTTGTACCGAATCTGCTCCTGCAAGTATGCTCTTGATGACATCTTCTCCTGTCCTGACTCCGGAGGATATCCCTATCGACAATTGTGGAGTTGTCCCGCGTACGAGTGCTGTATATCTGAGACTGTCAAATAGGTCTCGTGGGCTTGAGAATACATTGCCTATGATGATCTCTTCCTTGTTGATGTCGATATCCGGCATATACATGCGATTGAAGAGAACCACACCTGCTGCTCCTGCGTTGTAAAGATCTCGAGTGAGCTTGCAGAAGTTGGTGAAGAATTTTGACAGTTTTACTGTCACCGGTACCTTGACATTGTTCACTATTTCCTGTACCATGCGCACAAGTCCATTTTCGTGTGCTCCGGACTCTTCATTGACGTCTGTGTCTATACGCATGACATTGAGCTCTATGGCTGATGCCCCTGCTTCTACGAGTTGGCGAGCATAGTCCATCCATGTGTCGCGCTTGTAGCAGTTGATGCTCGCGATGACCGGGATAGATACTGTGTCACGACATGCCTTGATGAGGTCTATGTGACCGGAAAGAGCATTGGATGTTACATAATGACGCAAGTAATCCATTGCTTCAGGATAATCACTATCCTGAGACATGTATGCAGCCTCTTGCTCCATTTGCTCCTCAAAGATGGATTTGAGTACGATAGCTCCCGCACCAGCCTCTTCGTGAGCCTTGACTTTGTGGACCTTGTTGGTAAGCCCCGAGCTCGCCACAACTATCGGCGATCTTAGGGGCAATCCGGCGTAAAGGGTAGAAATATCTGCCATGGTGTCTTAGTATATGTTTATTGTGATTGTATTCACGGGATTAAAACATAGACAAAGATAGCAAATTATTGATGTGAGTTGTCGCCTGTTTTGATAAAAATAAGGACTGAAAGAAGAATTTATTACTTAATTATCCAAGGTGTCCACAAGTCGGGGGTAAAACCCAGCGTTGATGTCAAATTCCGTTGTGCGGAAAGCCCTGATCATCTGAGTTTTGTTCTTCTTTTTACTTACGTGGCGTCTCTGTATCGCATAGCTGTTCCTAATAGAGGGGTAGGGCAAAGGTATAGAAGGGGCAAAAACAAGTTGTCTAACTTAATTCATCAAGGTGCCTACCTTGATGAATTAAGTTAGACAACTTGTTTTGAGGATCTCAGACTTTATGATCTTAAGTCTATAGCATTGTCTCTTGATGAGAAATAAATGAGGCCGACTTCTATTTTTTAGAAGTCGGCCTCATTCGGCTTATATCTCACACTCTAAAGTGGTAGAATTCTGTCGGCGTTCATTTTGGTCTGTTTTGTCGGCTCACAGACCATTCGTGACATCCCAAACGAAGGCCCGTAGCCCTTGGCGCTCTGCTCGTTGATCCAGTTTGCGAAGCTCTGAGAGGAGGAGTTCGACTCTGGCTTCGGGCAGTATGACAAGCATGGCAGAGTTGAGAGTCGGCCATGTGTGAGTCCCATAGTGTGGGTCTCCGGAGTACGAGCCTCTGCCCTTTACCTCTTCCCATGCTGTAAGTCCCCTTATGTTGAGCCTGTCGAGTAGTTCGAGGATGTGTTCATAAAAAGCCTGATTGAACGAAATAAATACGGCTTTGTCCATTGTAGTATGTGAGTTACTCATAGTGCATGGATTCTTGAAGTCTCTTTTTATACAATTTTCTACGTTTGCGTCTGATGCCATTTCCTGCAAAGATTGCGTATACGGTAGGTACGATAATGAGCGTGATCAGTGTTGACATGGTGAGACCAAACGCCACGGTCATCCCCATTGACTTCCATAGCTCTGCACCTTCTCCTTTACCAAACGCAAGTGGTAACATCCCAAGTACTGTAGTGGCTGTCGTCATCAATACCGGACGTAGACGAGACTTACCGGCAGATACAACACTCGACAGGATACCTTCTCCTCGCTCCCGGCAAAGGATAGTATAGTCTATGAGCACGATACCGTTTTTGACGACAATACCGATCAGCATGATACCTCCGATGAGAGCCATGACCCCCATAGGTGTACCGGTCAAAACAAGTCCGAGGATGACACCGCTGAGCGCAAATGGTACCGAGAACATGATGACAAATGGGTCAACGAATGATTCAAACTCAGCAGCCATGACTATAAACACAAGCAGGATGATAAGGGTCATGAGTGTGAACAAGTCTCCGAAGGACTCTTGTTGTGTTTCAAACTGACCTGCGAGCTTCCAATATGTGCCCTCCGGTAGTTCGATCTTGCTCATGACTTCTTTGCTCTGAGCTACGAGATCACTCATGGCGTAGCCCGAGGTCGTGGTAAGGCCGATGCTCAGATAACGCTCTCTGTCTTTGCGTTCAATTGTCGGAGGTGTCTCTCTCTGTTCGATGACACCGAGATCTCTTAGGCGTATGGTCGCCCCTCGAGGAGTAGTGATGAGTATATTTTCTATAGATTCAATATCCTCTCTGAAGGCCTGTGCGTAACGTACTTTGATGGTATATTCTCTACCGTCTTCACGGAAATAAGAGGAGGTGACTCCTGTGATGGCATTGCGCAGTGATGAGGCAGCTGTCGTTTTTGTAAGGCCATACATCGCCAGTTTTTCGTCATCAAAAACAACGTTATACTCCGGTGAAGCAGGTTTTCTGGAAATATTAACTTCCGAACATGCCGGCATCTTTCGGATATTTTCGACAAACTGATCAGCGAGTTTGTTTGTCTTCTCAAAACTATGTCCATAGATTTCGAGCTGTACTGGGTAGGTGCTGCCTCCGAAGCCTTCCCCTGCTTTTATGTTGAAACTTTCCACAACGGGATAGGTCGCCAACTCTTCTCTAAGCTTTTGGGCTAATTGTGTCGTCGTCATTGAGCGCTCATCAAAGGGGGGCATCAATATATTGACAGAGATGATATTGCTCCCCGAGCCCTGAAATGCTGCAAACACGTTGTCTTCGTCTGCTTGTCCCACCGTGAAGCTGAAAGAGGTGAGATCTTTGGGATATTTTTCACGTGCTGCTGCAGAAAACATGTTAGCAAACTCGAGGGTCTTTTCCTTACTGTAGCCCTGAGGTAACTCAATAGTTCCGGTGATATAACCCTGATCATTATCGGGTAGGAACTCCGTCTTTACAAGTGGCATCAACATCAAGGAACCTACAAAAATCAAAGCTGCTCCAAAGACAACAGTCTTGCGGTGATAGACACACCAGCCGAGGAACTTTGCATATGCCCTGTCCAGAGCGTCGAGCATGCGTTTGATGGGATCAAAAATTCTGTTGTAGATAGCACTGTTGCGTTCGGTTCGCCTTAGCATCTGAGAACTCAACATCGGTGTCAAAGTCAGAGCAGATACTGTCGATATGATCATCACGATACTTACAACCCAACCGAGCTGTCGGAACATTACACCTGTAAATCCTGTCACCATCGTAAGTGGCAAAAATACCGCAAGCATCGTGAGGGTTGAAGCAATGACGGATAGAGCGACTTCATTGGTTGCATAGATGGCAGCTTGTTTTGGGAAACTGCCTCGTTCGATATGAGTCGTAATGTTTTCCAAGACCACAATAGCATCGTCAACGACCATCCCGATAGCAATGGACAACGCACTGAGAGATATGACATTGAGAGTGTTGCCGGATTCCATGAGGTAGATAAAGGCGGCAATCAGTGAGATCGGGATGGTAAGAACAATGATGAAAGTTGCTCTCCAACGACCGAGGAAAAATAAGACTACTAAAATCACTACGATAAAGATGATCGAAATAGTCTTTAAGAGGCTGTTGATAGTGTTGGTGATGTAGTCGGAGGAGTCCATTACCTTGATCAACTTGACGTCCGAAGGCATCGTCTTTTCAATGTCAGGAAGGATGTCCTTAATCGCATTACATATAGCCACACTGTTCGCTCCGGACTGCTTACGGATAATGATGTATCCACCTGCAATGCCATTATTGTAAGACTCTTGCATGCGTTCTTTATCTCCATCATGGACCTCTGCCACATCGCGGAGGTAGATATTTCGACCTTGGCCTCCACCAACGACTATGTTCTTTATATCTTCTGCTTTTTCAAACTCTCCTTGAAGTCTGAATGAGGCTGTTCTACTTCCGATATCTATCGATCCAATGGGAATATTGCGATTGGACATCTGGATAGCTTGAGATATCTGTTCTACTGTCAGACGATAAGCTTCAAGCTTTTCCGGATTACAGTAGACATTTATCTCTCGTATAGGGGCTCCCATTACTTGCACAGATCCCACTCCGTCGAGACGAGCTATCTTGTTGGTGAGATTATCATCAATGATTTTATCGAGTCCTTTGGCACTCTCCACTGCTTGTACAGAGAGGATCATGATAGGGATGTCATCCATGCTGAACTTGAAGATCAGTGGTTTGCCGGCTTCTTTCGGTAAGGCACTTGTGATCCTATCTAACTTGTCTCGTACATCGTTTGTTGCAACATCCATGTTTGAACCGGACTCAAACTCTAGGGAGACTGTTGAAAAGTTGTCCATGGAGTTAGACTTAATGTGCTTGACGTTAGATACCGTGTTAAGCACGTTTTCGACAGGGCGAGAGACCGTGTTTTCGATATCTTCGGCACTTGCTCCGTTATAAGGAGTGATGACCATGATCGAGTTCATGTCGATCTTGGGGTACAAGTCTGTGGAGAGCTTTGTTAGTGAGAATAATCCGACAATCACTATTGCGACAAATATCAGCGCAGTGGTGACCGGTCTACGGACGGCGGATTGATATATACTCATACTGGTTTAGAATAAGCTATGGTTTATATTGCCTCTATAACTTCTCCATTCTTTATGGAAGAAAGCCCTGTCGTGATGATCCTGTCCGAAATAGATAGACCTTCGGTGATCACAAGTTCTTGTCCTACGAGAGTCCCTACCTTGATTAGCCTATGGACGGCTTTTCCGTCTTCAAGGATATACACGTACTTTTGATTTGTTCCCGGTAAGGTAAGTACTGCAATATCAGGTATCAACATTACCTCTTCGGTGCTGATATGCATCTTCACGCCGGCATACATCCCCGGACGTATTCTGTTGTCTGCATTTTTGATATGTATTTCGACTTTGAAGGTACGAGTATTCGGGTCTATCGTCGGATGTATAAGACCGATAGTACCTTTGAATGTTTCATTTGGGAAAACATCTAAAGTGATATCTACCTCCATTCCCTTGCGAATGCGCGTAAAGTATTTTTCGCTTGCATTTATTGACAGTTTAAGAGGGGCTATCTGTTCCACAACAAGAAGTGGCATCGTCGGAGAATACATATCTCCACTGTCGTAGTTTCTCTGCGTTATGATTCCGGAGATGGGGCTTCTTAGTAAAGTGTTATCCTTTAGGTTGTTGTAAGTGCTTTCTGTGATCTCGTAGTTCATCTTTTGAGCCTCATACTGAGCCTTAGAGATACCTCCCACCTTGTACAGCTCATCTGTGCGTTGGAAGTCTGCTCTGAGATTTTGTAGTCTGAGTTCCTGTTGTTTTAGAGACGCATTGTCGAGGGTTGCAAGCACTTGTCCTTTTTGTACATGTTGCCCCACCTCAACCATGATCCGATCAATACGATTGGGTGTTTGAGGCGCAATGTTGTTTTTTACGAATGCTTCAACGTTAGCAGTATATGAATCGACTATGTCGATGACATCAAGTCGGGGAGTCGCAGTTTCTACTTTCTTTACTTCTTCTGTCTTCTTCTGCTCTTGCTTCTGGGTACATCCGGTAATGGAATACAATCCTCCAACAACAGAGAAGAGAGATATTACAGATACGGCTATTTGTTTTACTTTCATAGGGTTGCTCGTGATATTATATTGTTATCTTTTTATGTTTACTCCCAAAGTTTTGTTGTAGTCTGCCTCATTGGAGAGGAAGTCATATATGGCCTCAAAGTAATTGAGTTTGGATTGTAGTAAGGCGAGGTTGGCATCATTGAGTTCGATCAGTGTAGACATACCTACATCATATCGTTTGCGAGCAATCTCATATCCTTTTTCAGCTTGAGTGACAGCTTCTTTTGCTGAAGCAAACTTTCTCACTGATGCCTTCATGTTGTCCCTGAATTGTCTCAGTTGGGCATTGAGAGCACTGCTGAGGTCTATGCGTCTCAAGATGGCTTGCTTTGTTGCAGCTTTTGCTTGGTTAACCTTGAATATCTTCTCACCTCCGCTTGTGATAGGGATGTTCAGGGAGAGAGCCATGACTGAGAACGGAGTCCATTGATAATCTTTCCATGAGAACTTATCATCCATTGCGTTGTATCTGTAGAATCCACTGAGAGTGATCGTTGGCAGAAAGGCACTCTTGGCAAGTCTTTCCTGGATCTTGAGTAGATCCACCTGTTTGTCTGCCAACTTCAATTGCGTGTTGTTTTCAGGAGTTACAGACTCGGAGAAGTATGCTCGATAGATATGTTCTTCCTTATCACTTAGAGCTCCGGACAACTCCAATTCTCGGTCAAGATCAAGAGACAGTAGGATAAGGAGTTGTCTTTTTGTAGCTGCCACTCCGTTGAGGGCCTGCTGTAGTCCCGGTTCGATATTTTTCACCGCAACATCTGCGCGCAAGAGATCAAACTCTGCTACAAGCCCTTGTTCAAACTTCATCTTGATGTCTTCATGGCTTTTCTTAGCATTGTTATATGTTTGCTGCAAGACTTTCAAAGATTCTTCAGCAAGCAGTGCTCCATAATAAGCTTTTGTTACCTGATTGTGTAGGGCTTCTTTGGATTCTTCTGCTTGCAGTACTGCCATATTCACAGCTTCGGCCGATAATTTAATTGAACTCCAGAGTGATGGATTGACAAGCGGAAGACCGGCAGTGATACCCCCTGTGACCGAGTAACTCTTACCTACTTCGATACCCTTGTCCCCTATATCCGGCATACCCGGAAAGGAGAACCCTCCTCCCAGATACATTACCTGCTTCTTTATTGTGTAGTTGTAGTCCCCTGTGAGATTAACAGATGGAAAGAGTTTGGCAATCGTCGTTTTACGATCATATTTTGCCTTGACGATATCCATCTCCGCTATTTTTATTTTATTGCCCTGAGTCAATGCTATTTCAAGCGCATTATCCAAACTCAGGTGTAGTTTTTGGGGAGTAGTACCTCCTACCTCTTGTGCACATATCGTGACCGATGAGGTCAACCACAGCATCATCCCGATAGCCGAAAATTTCAGTATAGAATTCATTGTTTCTATAGATGGTTTTATATAAATGTTTTTATGGGTTGCGTTAAAGGTAGACTATTTCATCTACATAAGGTTTAATTGCAATGTTAAATACTTTTATTATAAATCTACATTGCGATTACGTTAATGAAAAACAAGGCTGATCTGACACAGATCAGCCTTGTTTTTCTACTATATTTATTATTGATTGTCTTCCATTAGGTGCTCATAAGTCTCAAATAGGAAGTCGTTGTATGGAAATCTCGACATATGTATTGTCTTGATGCGTTCATAAAACAGACTTTTTAGTTCGTCTATGCCCTCTCCGGTCTTTGCAGATACAAACTTCACATCTGTTTGATCTGCGTGTCCCATCCAAGTTTTCTGTAATTCATCCAACGAGATATTTTCCCTTGTCATGGGGGTGAGATCATCTTCGTCCTTGGGAGTGTAGGTGAAAGCGTCAATCTTGTTGAATACCAAGATCACAGGTTTTTCTTCCTCTCCTATGATTTCCCTGAGTGTGCGATTCACGACTTCTATCTGTTCCTCAAAGGCAGGGTGAGATACATCGACTACGTGCACAAGGAGGTCTGCCTCCCTGACTTCGTCAAGGGTGGACTTGAACGACTCTATCAACTGAGTGGGC
Organism: Porphyromonas sp.; assembly: GCF_030529325.1. GTDB lineage: Bacteria > Bacteroidota > Bacteroidia > Bacteroidales > Porphyromonadaceae > Porphyromonas_A. The sequence continues at coordinate 97,904 of NZ_JAUMXC010000002.1, forward strand.
AGTTTTCGGATAAATCCTACCGTATCACTGAGCAGGAAAGGCAGATTGTGTATAATTACCTTACGGACAGTCGTGTCAAGAGTTGCGAAGAGCTTGTTTTCTGCAAAGACATCGCTTTTGCTTAGGAGGTTCATCATCGTAGACTTGCCTACGTTGGTGTATCCTACGAGGGCTACCCTTACCATCTTCCCCCTGTTTTGACGCTGAACGTTCATCTGGCGATCAATGGTCTTGAGTTGATCTTTGAGGCGCGCTATCTTGTCAAGGATGATACGGCGGTCGGTCTCCAACTGTGTTTCCCCAGGACCTCGCATACCGACTCCACCACGTTGGCGCTCAAGGTGTGTCCACAGACCTGTCAGACGTGGCAGCATATAGTTGTAGAGTGCCAATTCCACTTGGACTTTCGCATGGGCTGTCTGAGCACGTGATGCAAAAATATCGAGGATAAGTCTTGTACGGTCAAGTATTTTGACTTTTAACTCGTTTTCGATATTGCGCAGTTGTTTAGGAGATAATTCATCATCAAAAATGACAACTCCCACTTCCTCTTCCTCTATGGCTTCTTTGATTTCCTGAAGTTTCCCTTTTCCGACAAACGTTGCGGATTGTGGGTGCTCCAACTTTTGGGTGAAATTTCGCACAGCTGTCACCCCCGCTGTATCAGCAAGGAATGCGAGCTCGTCAAGGTATTCTTTAACCTCGGCTTCCGTTTGTCCCGGGGTGATGAGCCCGACAAGAAAAGCCCTTTCTGATCCTATATCTATGATAAAGTCTTTCATTCGTCGGGTGTATTTAGTTCTTGGAGCATTGTCTTAATGTTGTCGATGAGTAGCTTGATACCGACAGAGTTGAATCCTCCCTCCGGGATGATCAGGTGAGCATATTTTTTGGAGGGTTCTACAAATTGGTCATGCATGGGCTTTACAGTCGTAAAGTACTGGTTCAATACTGAATTCATGTCTCGTCCTCGTTCCTCTACGTCCCTCAGGAGACGTCTTCCAAGTCTCACGTCAGCCGCAGTGTCTACAAAAATCTTGACATCCATCAGATCTCGCAGCTCTTTATTTTCGAGGATCAATACACCGTCGATGATGATCACCTTGGCCGGTTTGACCAAGACCGTCTCTTTTGTCCTATTATGATCGACAAAAGAGTAGACGGGATGATGAATGGGTAAGCCGGACTTCAACCTCTTGATATCCTCTATCATCATATCGGTGTCGAAAGATTCAGGGTGATCATAGTTGAGCTTGGTACGTTCCTCAAAAGTGAGGTCGTCATGAGCCTTATAGTAAAAGTCATGGCACAAGCCCACAACTTCCTCACGGGCAAATGTCTCATGGAGATTCTTTACCAATGTGGATTTCCCTGATGCGGTGCCACCTGCGACACCTATCACCATACATTTATAGCCTTCTTGCATTGTTTTTTCTCAGATGGTTATGATTGCACAAAGATAGTGAAAAGCCCTGTATCTGTCTTTTGATGTGTATTGAAAAAGTCGTCTAACTTGATGTGTCAAGGTAGCCACCTTAATTTGTCAAGGTAGGCATATT
>NZ_JAUMXC010000034.1 GCF_030529325.1 Porphyromonas sp.
CAGTTAATGTGGTTTGTGAGTTTGTTTCATTCTTCGTTTTCTTACGTCGAACTGAGGTTAAAAGCGTTCGTAGATATTCTGATAATGGATTTATTTTACTTTGCCCAGATGGCTTGAGCTTCACGAGCTTGAGTCCAAAGCATGGTAAGACCGTTAGAAACCTTTGCCCCTTGTTCTCTGCCTTGTTGCATGAAAGGAGTCTCAGCAGGAGAGTAAATCAGATCAATGAGCGTATCTGAAGGTGTAAGAAGGGAATAAGGGATAGGAGGAGCAATATCCGGGAACTGATGACTGCCGAGAGGTGTGGCATTGATGATGAGTTTGTGAACGGAGGTCTGCAATATGTCGGAAAGATCTGCATACGACAGTTCTCTGTCCGAAGGAGTGCGAGACACAGTGACATAGTGAATAGCCTGCTTGGTAAGGGCCTGTACAACAGCCTTGGAAGCTCCTCCTGTGCCGAGGATGATTGCCCTAACATCGGGACTGACTCTAACTTCTTCGAGTAGAGTCTCAAAACCTGCCACGTCCGTATTGTATCCGATCCATTGCAGCCCATTTTCCGAGGGGACACACTTCACAGTGTTTACCGCTCCTATGGCTTGGGCATCGCCTTCAAGCTGATCGATATATCGGATGATCTCCTCCTTGTAGGGAATAGTGACGTTGAAGCCTCTGAGGTCGCGCCACGTTTTGGCTTCTCGTACAAATCCCTCTATGTCGTCTACGTCAAAGAGACGATACTCTTTGTCCGCCCCCTCGTCCCCCCACAGATTTCGGTGTATCTCCGGAGAGCGGCTGTAAGAGATATTGCGACCCAGAAGTCCATAGAGATGAGACATGAGAGAGATCAATAAGGTTTATAGGCAACGTACATGGCACAGACGCCGGGAAGAAAGACCCTGAAAGAAGTGCGCTCAAATCCCGCATCTTTCATCACTTTCATCATTTCTTCACGTTGGGTCATGCGCCGGATACTCTCGGGGAGGTATGCATACGCTCTTCGGTTGTGTCCGACGATGCCTCCGAGTATGGGTATGACTCCAAAGGCATGAAATTTGTACAGGGTGCGGGAGAATCTGCGATGAGGTTCGCAAAGTTCGAGGATCACCACCATCCCACCGGGACGGAGGGTGCGACACATCTCAGACAGTCCCTTCTTGAGGTCTGAAAAGTTGCGTACGCCAAAGGCGCAAGTGATGGAGTCAAAGGTATTGTCCTCAAAAGGAAGATTGAGAGCGTTGCACTGCACCGTCGAGATCTTGGACAGTCCCTGCTCTTCGATCTTGCGCTCCGCTACTTTAAGCATGTTTTCGGACAGGTCTGCAGCCGTGATGTGGGCTTTGGGTATTGCACGGGACAATGCTATGGAAAAGTCTCCCGTGCCTGCCGCAAGATCCAATATCTTGCGAGGTTTACCTTCGGAGACAAGCCTCACAGCACTTTTGCGCCATGAGGAGTCAAGTCCGAAGGATATGAGTTTGTTGAGTTTGTCGTACTCAGGTGCGATGGCGTCAAACATCCGTCGGATATTTGACGCCTTCTTACTTAATGTCGTTCTTTCAGCCACGCTGTTATGTTTCTTTCTATTCTCTTTTCGAGATCATCGGTAGGGTGTTTGACAAACTTTTCTCCGATGAGTTTCTCGTATAGTTCGATATACCTTTCGGTGACACTTTCACAATATTCGGGTGTCATTTCAGGCACTTGCTGTCCTTCTCCTCCGTTAAAGCCCTTGTCGATCAGCCACTGGCGTACAAACTCCTTGGAGAGCTGTCTCTGTGGCATTCCTTTTTGGAAGAATTCTTCGTAACTATCTTTGTAGAAGTAGCGAGAAGAGTCCGGAGTATGGATCTCATCGATGAGATAGATCTTGCCGTCTTTCTTCCCAAACTCATACTTGGTATCCACAAGGATGAGCCCTCTCTCCTCAGCAAGCTTTGTACCACGCTCGAAAAGAGCATAAGTATACTTTTCAAGCTGTTCGTAGTCCTCTTTGGAGACAAGACCGGATGCGATGATCTCTTCTCGAGAGATATTCTCGTCATGCCCCTCATCAGCTTTTGTAGTAGGCGTGATGATTGGTTGTGGGAATTTCTCATTCTCCTTCATTCCCTCAGGCAAAGTGACTCCGCATAGAGTACGCTCTCCGGCTTTGTAAGCACGCCAAGCACTTCCTGTAAGGTAGCCACGGATGACCATCTCTACCTTGAATCCCTCACAACGAAGACCGATTGTGACCATAGGATCAGGATTGTCGAGCTTCCAGTTGGGTACGATATCCTTCGTCGCATCGAGGTTGAACGCTGCGATCTTGTTGAGGATCTCTCCCTTGTAAGGTATACCTTCGGGGAGGATACGGTCAAATGCCGATATACGGTCAGAGACAACCATCGCGAGAAGATCTTCACCGATGAAGTATACATCACGGACCTTGCCATGATAACAGTCTGTCTGTCCGGCAAACTTGTAATTTGTTTTTGTAAGTGCTTGTGCCATGCTTAGTATGATTTTATGGGTTGTTCGAGTCGTTGTCGTCTTCGTTTTCTTGTAGAGCTGCCTCTCGTTCGGCCTTCACTCGACGATCATGCTCGTCATAAGCCTCCACGATAGCTTTGACAAGACCATGACGAGCTATATCTTTCTTTTCAAAAGCTATGCGCCCTATACCTTGGGTGTCTTTCAGGATGCCCAGAGCCTGCTTGAGTCCCGAAGTAGTTCCTTTTGGGAGGTCTATCTGACTCATATCGCCCGTGACGATCATCTTACCGTTCATTCCCAGACGCGTGAGGAACATCTTCATCTGGTGAGGAGTAGTATTTTGAGCCTCATCGAGTATGATCACAGCATCGTTAAGGGTACGACCACGCATAAATGCCAAGGGAGCTATCTGTATCACTCCCATCTCCATATACTCTTTGAGTTTGATGGCAGGGATAAGTTCCTGCAAAGCATCATAGAGAGGTTGGAGGTAAGGGTCGAGTTTGTCCTTCATCTCTCCGGGGAGGAAGCCCAGTTTTTCACCGGCTTCTACAGCCGGACGGCTGAGGATGATACGTCGTGCCTGTTTGCTCTTGAGCATCTTGACTGCCATCACGATGGCCATAAAAGTCTTGCCGGATCCCGCAGGACCGGTAGCAAACACGAGGTCGTACTCCTCCACAAGGCGCACCATCTCACGCTGGTTGGCAGAGAAGGCCTTGATCGCCTTGCCCCCTGCTCCATAGATGATGACATCCTCGGAGATGCGTTCTTTAGGCTCTTCGCCACGCTGCATCTCCACTATTGTCTCATCATCGAGGACATTGTACCTCTCCGTATGCTTTTCCAACTTGCTGAGGAAGCGCACGAAGTCTGTGCACTCATCAGGTTCTCCAATGACTTTTACTATGTTGCCCCTCGCCATGATCCTTAGCTTGGGATAGAGGGCTTTGAGGAGGGATAGATTTTTATTGTTAGGGCCGAAGAAGACGGTAGGATCCGCCTCTTCGACCAGATAGATACGTTCGCTATTCATTTATTGGTTTCGTGTCCGAGGGGGGGTCTTACTCTGCTGCGAGCATTTTCTCTACAGCCTCCTCGAGCTGTTTGTATGATAGAGCCCCTTCATTTTTCACCCCTTTACCTTTCATAGGGATCATAAATGTAGTAGGCATTGCTGTCACGCCCATCATCTGGGTAGGGATAGGATTTTTATCCACATCTATCATATAGACGTATATCTTACCCGTGTATTGCTTAGCGATCTCCTTGAGACGAGGCTTGAGCACCTTGCAAGGTCCGCACCATGTTGCGTAAAAGTCTACGATACAAGGCTTATCTCCCTTATACTTGATCTCTTTGCTGTCAAAGTCGAATATAAGATCCTTAAAATCCTTTGTATTGATCTCGATGAGGTCTCCGTCATTGGCTTCGCTTGGTGGGACTGCTGCGATGGCATCATTAGTATGTTGCATATACACAAAACCAGCTACAAGCACAACAATCAGCGTAGCAAATAGAGTAGTCAGTTTTTTTGTCATGATTGAATCGTTTTAAAAGTTTGGGTTGCGAGGCTACCTCTGTTCGCAGTCTCGTAGCACAAATATACACAATTTCTCGTGTCTGTGCCGTATATCCTTATATGTATATCCGTCAAGACACTGTCCGACAGGAAGTTTATTATAAAAAGGATGCCTGATGGTATAGAAAGGTTCTGTCCTTTGTTTCCGGAGGCAAAGTCCATAGCAATATCATCCACAAGAGCCCCATAGACACAACGGCATACGTGAAAGCAAACACCCGCACGTGGCAACATATAATGAAAACGAAAAGAGGATGTACCCGTAAGGGGTTCATCCTCTTTTTTGTTTTTATACGGAGAGGTCGAGAGCCTCTTATCGTCCGATCAATCTCTGTCGTTGTTGTGATTGTTGTTGTGGTGGTTGCGACGAGGAGGACGACCTTCGCCACTGCTACGGCGAGGTGGACGTTCTTCATAACCATCAGGCTTTTCGATAGTAGCCTTACGCGAAAGCCTGAACTTACCACTCTTAGGATCGATCTCGAGGAGCTTCACATCGACCTTAGCACCGGCATCGAGACCTGTCTCTTCGATCGCTTCGTAACGCTTCCAGTCTACTTCAGAGATGTGTAGGAGACCTTCCTTACCAGGCAAGAACTCTACGAACACCCCATAAGGCATCACAGACTTCACGGTAGCAAGGTAAGTCTTACCCACTTCGGGGACAACGACGATAGCACGTATCATGCCGAGTGCTTTGTCAATAGAAGACTTGTTGTTGCTGCTGATCTCGATGACACCGACACCATCAACCTCTTCGATATTGATAGTAGCACCACTCTCTTCCTGCATGCTTTGGATGATCTTACCACCAGGGCCGATGACAGCACCGATAAATTCCTTCGGGATAGTGAGAGACTCGATGCGAGGAGCGTGAGGCTTGAGGTCTTCACGAGGCTCAGCCATACACTCTGTGATCTTTCCGAGGATGTGGAGACGACCCTCCTTAGCTTGCGCAAGGGCATTCTCAAGGATTTCGTACGAAAGACCATCTACCTTGATATCCATCTGTGTAGCCGTGATACCATCCTTGGTACCTGTCACCTTGAAGTCCATGTCACCCAAGTGGTCTTCGTCACCGAGGATATCGGAGAGGATAGCATAGTTCTTACCCTTGTTTTCAGAGATAAGACCCATTGCGATACCACTCACAGGGTTCTTCATAGGCACACCGGCATCCATGAGGGCAAGCGTACCCGCACAGACGGTAGCCATAGAAGACGAACCGTTAGACTCGAGGATATCGCTCATCACACGCACGACATAAGGATAACCATCAGGGAGCATGCGTTTGAGAGCACGGTGAGCGAGGTTACCGTGACCGATCTCACGACGACCCACACCTCTCTGTGGGCGAGCTTCGCCGGTAGAGAATGGAGGGAAGTTGTAGTGAAGAAGGAATCTTTCCTTACCGTAGTTGAGCACATCGTCGACGAGTTTTTCGTCCGATTTTGTACCAAGGGTCACTGTTGTGAGTGACTGGGTCTCACCACGAGTAAAGATCGACGAACCGTGAGGACCTGGGAGGCAGTCTACCTCTGTCCAGATCGGACGGATCGTACGAGTGTCACGACCATCAAGACGCTTACCATGATCGAGGATGGCACGACGCATCGCTTCCTTTTCCACATCATGGTAGTAACGAGCGATCATGCCCGCCTTAGCCTCAAGGTCTTCTTCCGAAAGCGTAGCCTTATAGTCAGTGATGATAGCTTCAAAAGCCTCTGCTCTTGCGTGCTTGTCTGTTCCCGACATCGCTACTGCAAATGCCTTGTCATAGCACTTAGCACGCACATCAGCACGGAGTTCTTCGTCATTTTCCTCGTGGCAGTAAGTACGCTTGACAGTCTTACCCACAGCCTCTTGAAGTTCAAGCTGTACGCGGCACTGATCCTTGATCGCTTCGTGCGCCACCTTGATTGCTTCGAGGAGGTCAGACTCCTGTACCTCATCCATCTCACCCTCGACCATCATGATATTGTCGATAGTCGCACCGACCATGATGTCCATGTCGGCCTTGTCGAGCTGTTCGTACGTAGGATTGACGATAAACTTTCCATCCACACGAGCCACCCTCACTTCAGAGATAGGGCCGTTGAATGGGATGTCCGACACTGCGAGAGCCGCTGATGCCGCAAGACCTGCGAGTGCATCGGGCATATCTACGCCGTCGGCAGAGAATAATATAATGTTTACAAATACTTCAGCGTGGTAGTCATCAGGGAAGAGTGGACGCAAAGCCCTGTCTACAAGACGACAAGTCAAGATTTCATAGTCTGAAGCCCTACCCTCACGACGGGTAAAACCTCCGGGGAAGCGGCCGATAGCCGAGAACTTCTCCTTGTACTCTACCTGAAGAGGCATAAAATCGACGCCCGGATTGGCGTCTTTAGCAGCACAAACGGTTGCCAACAAAACGGTGTTGCCCATGCGAACCGTTACGGAACCATCAGCTTGCTTGGCAAGTTTGCCGGTCTCAATCGTAATGTTGCGACCATCGGCAAGTTGAATGGTTTTTGTGATTACGTTCATCATAAAAATAAATAGTTTATCCGATATAATTTTCTCATCTGTCTATATATCCTCGCAAAGATAGGTAAAAAATTATATATCAAGGCGTAACAACATCACAAAAATGCAAAGCAAAACCGAAAGAGCAACAAGATTATAAAAACAAACCGACGACTCCTAATAGAGTCAATTTCCTCACCAACCCTTGGCGGGGAAATTCAGACACAAAATGCGAAATATCAAAAAAAACTCCTTAACAATCAAAAGAAATGTACAATTAGTTAGTAAGCATGGGGCAAACCACCTGTTTCAGCAATCACTTCAAGATTCTTTCTATATACGTATCTAGCCCCTCTTCCAACTGCCTCAGCAAGATTAACTACCTGCCCAGTCAACCATCCAAATCCCCGTACCAATGCGTCAGAAACTTCACTCCCGCCATCGATGGCAACGAGCCCGTCCTCAAGAACTTCTTCTAGTCTCTTTCATATACATGATTATCTATTATTTTTGAAATATACAAATAGGAAAACAAAAATGCCCCCAAGTGTAACTGCAATCATATTATACCAATCACCTTTGCCCAATATAATATCTAAGCCCTCGAGAAAATAATTCGCAAACACGACAGTTGATAGTAAATAATATTCCCACCTCGGACCCAAAGTCTCAGATACTTTTGGATTTCTTGAATGGTAAATCTTAAATACTAAATAACCTAAAAGCACAGCAGAGAAACTTGGGTAGTTATTCACGAAGGTGAGACCCTCCTTAATCTCATAATTTGCATAGATATATGGTCTATATAACTTAATGAAGCAAATATGAATTATAAGCAATAGAAGAGCTATAGCAATTTCGAAGTGCCAGGTATGCTTTTTAGAGTTTCCTTGTGTTTTACTAAATACATTCCTACACATCACTTTAATTTCTTGTAGCATCATAACCTTCTTTGAACTGTTTTTTAGTATTTTCCCAACTAAGTGCAATGTCAGCAACAATGCCGGCGGCACAGGCGGACAAAAACCATCCTAAAGCAACAACAGGGGCTATACCTCCGTCCGTAGATTGTGCGTCTTCTTTTCTCATAGGTTCTAGACCAACTGCATTTAACTCGATTTCTTTCACACTCTTAATCTTGTTAGCTATGAATCAAAGTTTAATCTTACTCGGCAAATGTAATCAAAAAGTCAAATTGTTAAAGTTTTTGCCGACTATTTTTCGGATGCACATTCCAGTTTCAAGTACAACACATAGAAAAGAAGACGAGCGAGCTACAGGGATAGCTCGCTCGAGAACCACAGATACTACTTATCTTAGAGAGAAATGAAAAAATACCGGCATCTGAGTTCAGAGCATTCAAGACCATCGAAAGAAGCCTCAAAGTACCCGTCTACTTCACACGCCCCTACCGCTCTACGGACAAACCACACATCGAACACTTCAACGCCTTAGTAAGACAATACATCCCAAAAGGGACCTCATTCACAAATCTAACCGACAAACAAATCCGAGATATCGAATGGAAACTCAACAACAGACCAAGAAAGAAATTGAACTACAAATCCCCCTTCGAAGTTTTTTCCCTAAATTTGGCCTAAAGTGTTGCACTTCGTACCGGAAAATACACATGGCGTAGCAGACTATCATGGGTGGAGAAGAAACTTTCTTACGAAAAACACCAAAGCAGGAGAATGTAATTAAAGGCTTTTTATTTATAATGAGGACATTTACTATAATAACACTGTTTACCCTACTAGTTATCAATCCCTTGCTTAACGTCAAAGGGCAAGGCGCAAAGACGACAAAACAGGCATTTAAAGTGGCAGTTGTTCTCGGGAATTTCCATGGCACTGATTGGGGATGGCGTAGGACATCTGACTCCACTTTTATATATGAGAAGGAAATTGGACTCACTGCACACTTCCAAACCGTAAAGGTCAAAGAGGATAAAAAAGCACATGGCGATTTGGAGTTCAAGACGATTGATGATCTTCTAAGAGACGAAGACCTTACAGAGATAGGGACATACAAAGAGTTGCATAAAAATTTTCCGACACTCTTTCTATCCATCGGGAATAGAATAAAAGAAGAGGGTTATCTGTATAAAGTTACGGATTGGCATATTGAAAGGACAGAACCACAAGTCGAGCCCGTCTACTTCTTCATCAATAAAACACCCATAAAGCAAAAAGACTACTCCGAAGAATGGATATTTATGTGGTTGTCAAAGGATTCACAGGATGTTGTCTTTATCATGAAAAACAAAAAAGAGTTTCGACCAAGCAAAATTTACGAGTTCAAAAAGAAACCCCACTCAACGAAAATAATAAGCAGAGAAGAACTTGAGAAGTACAAATTGACCCATCCCGGACAACTCTGGGATACCTTCAAGAGCGATGCAACCTTCATCCGGTCATCCTACTATTACCCTGTGGTTTATCTTATAGAACAACGCGGCAATAACACCTGCTATGTTTCCGAGGTCGAAAGCTGGTACATCATGTATCCTCCGGCACCACCTCCTCCCTATGAAGATATAGACAACTTTTTCGATTAAACTTGTCTTTTCAATTCAGACACCGCAGAGCTTGTATTTTCAATACTATAGAAAATACTCTTATCCTTGTAAAAAGCAAAGAGATGCCGACAAGTTGGTGAGAGCCTCGGATTGCAGTCCAGAGATCAAACTCCCGACCTGTCGGTTCTTTTTTTGCTCCGATCTGCGGCAAGGGGCATAAGACGAAGTCATGCCGGCAGGAAGACTTTCGGAGAAGGACGTACCAGTCGGTCTTGCCACGATCTGAAAGCGAACCGTAAGTCGGTGACGAAAAACCAAGGGAAATACCGCTCAGGAACTGTTTTTATCAAAAGAACGCACACATATTGCAAGTAAAAAGAAATGAGCTAATTTTGTGATACAGTTTGCACAACGCCCTCACTGTATGGGACATCGGGAGGGTCAAGTCGATCACAAAACTTTATCCATTGGTGGCTCTACACATCAGACCTGTGAGGCAGTCTCGGAGGGGAAGTCCCTGCCTACGTTTTCGGTCTTACGCTCTCAGTACTATAGCCCTCATCATTGCTCTTATGACATGGCCTGCCCGTAGCCAAAATCCTACCGAAAGCCGCACCAAGAGCTCCCTGAATATCGTCATCCTCGGAGACTCCAATACCGAATTGGGTGGGGACGACTGCTCCCGTCCCAAGGGCTGGAACAAGTGGTTCAGAGACCGCCTCGAGCCGGCATCTTGTCGCAGCTATGCCCGCAGTGGTGCCACATGGAGCAACACCCCAAAGACTAAAGTCAATGTGACCGAACACATCGGTCGCATAGGTCACGACAACGTCATATTCAATCAGATCAACAGACTCATAGAGGCACACAAAGGAGGCACACAGCCTTCACCGGATGCTATTATCATCGCTGCGGGGACCAATGACGCGTGGTTTGCCAAGTCTCGTCCCGCAGCCTTTGCCCTGTCGGTCGATGAGGCTTTTGGGATCTGTGATGCCGGATTGATGAGACTTGAGGCTTCGTCAGTCGTCTCTCTGGCTCAGTCGGTGAGATATGGTTGCCTTCTGCTCAAAAAACATTTTCCCACATCTCGGATCATCCTGCTGACTCCTTTGCAATCATCTGCGGTCAAGGGAGACGGCATCCGACGTACGGGAGACCTCATCGAAGGGGTGGGACGCCGTATGGAGCTGGACGTGATACGCCAGGACAAAGTATGCTGTGTGAAGAGCGAAGAAGAAGCCGTCCGATATACCCACACCTATGACGGAACGCACACGAGTGAACTCGGGGCTGAGAAAAATGGGGAAATCCTTGCCGAACTGATAGGCACACTCCTATCAGGGAGTAATAAACAGTGATAAAAAGAGGAAGCAACGACTATGGTATTCTCAGAACTTTTTTTCCTCTTTGTTTTCATTCCCCTCTTTGCCCTCCTCTATATGCTTGCGGCATATGTGGATCGGACCAGAGTCAAAGGCGAAGCACTACGACATCCCAACAGGATGAAAAACATAGTGATAGTGATCTTTTCGCTCTTCTTCTACGCCTGGGGCGAGCCGATCTATGTCTTCGTGATGCTTGCAAGCGTGCTCATCAATTATATCGCAGGGAGGATCATAGACAGACAAGAAAAACAGCGCAAGTCGGCTCTGATAGTCGGATTGGTCTGCAACCTCGGAGTCCTTGGAGTATTCAAGTACGCAGGCTTCTTTGCCGAGACACTTCAGCAGTTGGGCTTGGACATCCCCCGACCTTCGATAGCCCTGCCGATAGGGATCAGCTTCTACACCTTCCAGTCCATCTCGTACCTCGTCGATGTGTACCGCAGACAGTCTCCCGCACAGAAGAGATACAGCGACCTGCTCCTGTACATATCGATGTTTCCCCAACTCGTAGCCGGACCTATAGTAAGGTATCAGACTGTGGCAGATGAGATAGGCAACAGAAAGGTCTCAGCACAAGACTTTGCAGAGGGGACATACCGATTTTTCATAGGACTGGGAAAGAAGGTCATCATCGCCAATCAACTCTCCGAGATCAGCACACACTTTCTCGCTTCGTCAGATATGTCCGACCTCTCCACGGCTGGAGCATGGGTCGGGTTGTTGGCATTTACTTTCCAGATTTATTACGACTTCTCCGGCTATTCGGATATGGCCATCGGTATCGGCCGATGTCTGGGATTTCATTTCCTCGAGAACTTCAATCACCCCTACTGCTGTAGCTCCATCACCGACTTTTGGCGACGTTGGCACATATCGCTGGGGACATTTTTCCGCGACTATGTCTACATCCCCATGGGGGGCAACAGACAACATCAGGTACTCAACCTCTTTGTCGTGTGGTTTTTGACAGGGATGTGGCACGGAGCCAACTGGAACTTTATCCTCTGGGGTCTCTACTTCGGACTCTTCGTCACTATCGAAAAGTACACCATCCTACGTATCAAGTCAAAGGCGGCAGCACCTCTGTTGCACCTTTACAGCCTCATTGTGGTCGTCCTCGGTTGGGGATTGTTTTACTACGTTGATCTGAGCCGATTGGGAGAGTTTGTCCCCATCCTTTTCGGTAAGACACAGACGATGAGCGATATCACTGTCTCCAACGCCCTGACAGACAACTTTTGGTTGTGGATTGCAGCCATCGTGTTCAGTCTGCCGGTAAGGCAGATGCTGGAGCAAGGGATGTCCGGACTCCTCGAGCACAGGTCGCCAAGGCTGTACAGCGCAGGGCAACTCATCTACCGCACATGTGTCGTGATAGGCATACTCACGATATCCGTTGCTCTCCTTGTCGGAGCTACCAATAACCCATTCTTATACACTCGATTCTGATGAAGCAGCCCAAACTCTTTCTATACATCGTATTGGCACTGTTTGCGGGGTTCGCTTTGGTGTTCAACTTTTTGCCTCGGAGTCGATATTCGGAACTCGAAAAGAGAGAATTGGCTACGTTTCCGGCATTTTCATCGGAAAAACTGTGGTCCGGCCAATGGGCTCGAGACATCTCCACATGGTTCAGCGACAGCGAGCCATACAGAGACCAACTGATGACGCTGAGCATGGTGTTTAAGGATAAGGTCGGTCTGCCCAAGGGAGAAGGACAGATCAAGATACATGGGGCTACCTTGCAAAAGCCCGAAGAGATAGTGGCAGAAGCTCCCACAGCTCCTGCTCCTACAGTCGAGGCGGAGCGACCAACCGAAAAACAAAAGGCTCCGACACCGGCTCCGAGAGACAACGAAGAGCCGACAGAAGAGGATGGGGAAATAGCTATCGAAGAGATGGCCAAGCTCTCCGACAATGGTATAATAGTCGTAGGCAAAGGGGAAAACGTGCGTGCACTGATGGCCTTCGGAGGTAGTAAAAGTGCCGGAAACAGTTATGCCGAAGCTGCCAACACCTACCAACAAGCCTTGGGAGACAGCGTGCAAGTCTACTGCATGGTCATCCCTACCGCAGCCGAATTTTATTGCCCCGAAAAGGTCAAAAAGTACACTCGCCCGCAACGCCCCGTCGTCGATCAGATACACAACAAACTCGATCCTCAGGTAAAAGCTGTGGATGTGATCGACGACCTGCGGGCTCATTCGGACGAACCGATATACCTGCGGACAGACCACCACTGGGCACCTCTCGGCGCGTACTATGCAGCTCGGAAGTTTGCCGCTGTTGCAGATGTCCCTCTGCCCGACATAGAGACTTATGAACGTAGAGTAGTCAAGGGCTTTGTCGGTACGATGTACGCTTATTCCAAAGATATTTCGATCAAAAAAGCTCCCGAAGACTTTGTCTACTATGTCCCACAAGGAATAGAGTACAAGACCACATACATACAGTACAAAGTAGACAGTCTGTACAGGGTGGTGGGGGAAAGCAACCCCGTGTCGGGGGCATTTTTCAAACACTACAAGGACGGTCACGGCGGAGCTTACTCTACATTTATGGGCGGAGACAGCAAGATCACCAAAGTGGAAACATCTACCCCCAACGGCCGAAGACTGGTCATCCTCAAGGACAGCTTCGGCAATGCCATACCGGGCTACCTCTTCCAGTCTTTTGAGCAGGTGCATGTGATAGATGTGCGTTACTTCACACGCAACATGATCACATACGTCAAAGAGAACCGCATCACGGACATCCTCTTTGCCAACAACATCTTCAACTCCTGCAACCCTCGCATCTGCAAGCGTTACATTGCATTTTTGAAACAATAATCCTCCCGACATCGACACCCTATCACCAAGGGGGGCAAAAAAGGTTGTCTAACTTGATGAATGAAGTTAGACAACTTGATTCATCAAGTTAGACACATCGATTTCGAGGGTTCTCTATCTTTTCCCAAACCTTTATCCTGACTCTCTTCACGACGAGAGAAAATAAAAGAGAGTCCGACACTTCTCGTATCGGACTCTCTCAAAAAATGTATGATATATCAAGGTCTTTCGGGAAGGCTCACCTTGTCCAATATGCCGGTAAGGTAGGCCAGAGTGATGCCGTAATTGGTCATCGGCACGTGTTGTGCCTGAGCTTGAGCCGAACGATTCATAACCATCTTGCGGGTAAACATACATGCTCCGCAGTGTATGACAAGGTCATACGGGGTCAAGTCGTCCGGAAAGTCCTTGCCCGCGACCATATCGATACGGAGGGACTCTCCGATACGTTGCCGGAGCAGGCGTGGGATCTTGACCGTGCCTATATCTTCGCTTTCAGGCGCATGTGTGCAGGCTTCGGCGATGAGTACCCTCGAAGCCGGTGTCAGGGAGGCTATGGCCTGAGCACCCTTGACAAAATTGTCGATATCTCCCTTGTAAGCAGCAAAAAGGACGGAAAATGAGGTGAGAAGACTCTCGGCAGGCTTGAGTTCGTAAACTGCTTTGAAAGCCTGAGAGTCCGTAATGATGAGTTGAGGGGGGGGAGCCAAGCCTTTGAGTGCTTGTGCCATGGTCTCGGGCGTACAACAGATGGGGATAGCACCCTTGTCAAGGAGTTCGCGTATGGTCTGTACCTGTGGTAGGATGAGTCTCCCCTTGGGAGCTGCTGCATCTTGGGGCATGACGAGCATGACGATATCTCCGGCTTTGGTCAGAGAGCCCGTTATCGAGAGGTCTTCATCCTTGCGATGAGCTTCGTGTAGAGCCTTTCTCAGTGCATCTATACCCACGCCCGAACTAGCACTTACGACTATGGGAGAAAGCCCGGTGGACTTCTTGAACGCCTCTATCTGCTTGTCGTCGTAACTGTGTATATCCCCTTTGTTGAAGACAGGAACGACTGGCACTTTGGACTCCTGAAGGTCTCTTATCCACTGTTCCTCGAGGTCGGTAGCCCCCTGCCCCATGACGACAATGGCTATATCGGCGAGCTTAAGCGTATCTCGGGTACGTTTTATACGCAAGTGCCCAAGGTCGGCATCTCTGTCATCGAACCCTGCGGTATCCACCAACACACAAGCCCCCAAGCCTTTTACTTCTATCGCCTTGCTGACAGGGTCGGTAGTCGTCCCGGGGATGGCGGAGACGAGCGACACATCCTGTCCCGTGAGGGCATTGATGAGCGAAGACTTTCCGCTATTTGTCCTCCCGTAGAGGACGATGTGCAGGCGTTCGGAACGAGGAGTCTGTAACATGTCTGTGGATGTTGATAAAGCGCGATGAATAGAGAAGGCTCTTAGAACCTGAAGTCTCTCTTGCCCTCTTCTATCTCTTCGAGATTTTTCTCAGCCTTGGCACGTATCTTTTCGTTGGGGATCATCTTCAAGCCACTGAGGATGAGTTTTTCACCCTTTTTCTTTGTGTTGGCAGAAGCGTAGTCCTCCAAGTATTCTTTGAGGGTGATGAGAGCATTCGGACCACAACAGTTGGCGATCTGTCCGCTCTTGATAAGAGCCATGAATCTGTCTCCGGTACGACCTTCGCGATAACAAGCCGTACAGAAGCTCGGCACGTAGCCCAAATCGATCAACCACTCTGCAATCTCATCGAGAGTCCGGGTATCCGAGAGGTCAAACTGCGCCGTCTCGTTGGTATCAGGAGCGGTATCCACAGCATAGCCACCGACGGTAGTACGCGAACCGCCGCTGAGCTGAGAGACACCGACCTCGAGCACACGCTCACGAGACTGTTGGCTCTCTCTTGTAGAGATGATCATACCTGTGTAAGGCACGGCTATACGGATGATGGCCACGATACGACGGAAGATGTCATCGGAGATGGAGTTGGGGAAGTCTGCCGTGTCTATGTCATCGGCAGGACAGATACGGGGGACACTGATCGTGTGAGGTCCTACACCGAAGACCGCCTCAAGGTGCTCGGCATGCATGAGCAGACCGGTGAAGTCATACTTATAAGTATTGAGACCGAAGAGTACACCTATACCCACATCATCTATACCACCCTCCATGGCTCTGTCCATGGCTTCGGTATGATAGACATAGTCGCTCTTGGGGCCTGTGGGATGCAGGGCCTCATAGGTAGGACGGTGATAAGTCTCTTGGAAGAGGAGGTAAGTACCGATCCCGGCTTCGTGTAGTTTGCGATAGTTTTCGACCGAAGTCGCAGCTATATTGACATTGACACGACGGATAGCTCCGTTTTTGTGCTTGATGTCGTATATCGTCTTGATGGACTCCAACAAGTAGTCCATATCGTTGAGTTTGGGGTGCTCTCCCATCTCCAAAGCAAGTCGCTTGTGCCCCATGTCCTGGAGCGCCATGACTTCCTTACGGATCTCATCCTGTGTGAGTTTGCGACGAGGGATCGTCTTATTCTTTGCATGATAAGGGCAGTAGGTACACCCATTGACGCAGTAGTTGGAGAGGTATAGAGGAGCAAACATCACGATGCGATTGCCATAGAGACGTTGTTTGATTTCCTTTGCAATGGCAAACATCCTCTCCTGCAGAGCTGTATCTTCACATTCAAGCAGGAGCATTGCTTCTCTGTGATCGAGTCCCTTTCCATCTATTGCTCGATCCAGGATGGCCTCTATCATGGCCTTGTTATCTTTATTGGCTTCGGCAAATGCAAGAGTATCCAGGATTTCCCGGTGAGAGATGAACTCTTCCGCCTTTCTTGACGCCTTATTATATGTCATTTTAGTATAAAATCTTTCTGTGCTTCTTTACTTTGGAGAACAAATATATCAAGATATTGTTCACCGCCCCGGCACAATCCTCCCCAAAGGGAAATACGAAAGCAGGGATACCCGGAGAGGATATCCCTGCTTTCTGCACCAAGATTGAAAGATTTATCTGCTTGAAATAAGCTCGTCAGATATTTACGGTGATCTTGCGGGTGAAGATCCGCTTAGGATCAGAGTAGAGGCTAATACTCTCAGCCACAGCGGCTCGAGAAGCCCTTACCTTTCTCTCATAGACCTTCTCACCGTTGATGTTCACGACGACAGGTTGATTTTCATCTATATTACCCACAAATATTCCCAAAGAGCCCTTTATGTCTCCTTTGATAGCTTTTGTTGTGATCTCGTAGGTATTTCCGGACTTCTTGACATCAAAGAGCATCCGCTCGGAGCGAGAAGAAGTCTTCAATCCCCTGAAGTCAAGGAAATACACCCCATCGGAATACTTTCCATGCACATCAGCATAGTCGGGTGCTATATTCTCGTACAAGTAAGTCACCCGTTGAGGGAGAGCCTTACGACTCTTCTCGAGCATCCATGGGAACACATCAAAATACTTGATATGATGCCCTCTGTTGCGCTGTAAGTGGACGAAGTGAGTATAGTCTTCGGGATTATCGTCCTTGAGCTGTTTCATCACATCCTGCCATCGGTAGGCATAGGTATTGCGAGCGTACTCGAAGTCATTTTCGCCCACCTCCATCCTCAGAGGAGAGTGTCTCAGATTTACCTCTGCTCCACCGGGGTTTTCCGCAGCGGCGAGGACACCAAGAGCACTGAAACAGTCCGGCATAAACAGCCCCAATCTCAAAGTCCCATAACCACCTTCCGAGATCCCGGTGAGGTAGATACGCTCGGGGTCGACGGCTCCGCTCAACACGCCAAGTCTTATCAACTTCCTGAACGTTGCGATCTGAGGAGCGAAGTACCAGCGTCCCTTACGGTCGTCCGACATACGAGGCACAACGAAAAAGGATGGGACTTTCTCATAGCGTTCACGGCTGAATCTCATCAATATCTTCCACTCATCGGTGTTGATCGAAGCACCCCAAGGGTGATTGACCTGAGGATAGCGTCCTCCACCGTGCAGGTTGATGATCAGAGGATAGCCCGCAGCGGGTTTGTTGTCCTTGGCGATGAACTGTATCTGCATCTTTTCGTCCTGGGGTATATCCCACACTTTCAGCTGATCCACGGGAACATCGCCAAAGGCTGATTTTTTTATCTCCTCCTCATGGGCTCGGCGCCAAAGCTCCCAAAAAGCTCTCTTCACCCCCTCGATCTCTCCTCCTTGGATATACTCTCTGTACATCTGCTGAGGAGCGAGAGAGGGAGACTCGGCCTTGCTCTCGCGGGTAAAATAGTCGAAGACGACGCTTTCGGACAAAAATTGTCCTTTCTCTATCCCCGGCTCATCATCTATAATATCGTTAGTCTTGCCCTCTTTCCCGCAGGAGAGGAGAGCAAGACTAAGCGATAGATAAAGTAACCAATAGTTACGATACTTCATACATTATCGAGACTTTAGAACTCAATGAACAGGGTCTTGTGTTCGGGTTTGAACTGCTTGCTCCATGCTTCGATGTATGCCATGGTAGAGCCTTTGGGCACATGGAAGTGGAAGTTACCCTTTTTTCCGGTCGAGCGGAATGGATAGTCCTCATAAGTAGGAGGTGTAGCGCTGTGGAACTTGATCACTTCCAAGTTGTTGCAGCTGCTGAAAGCATCAACGCCGAGCGTCTTCACATTGCCCTTGATCTCCACGCTCTTCAAAGCCTTGCAATAGTAGAAGCAAAGGGGTGGGATGAGGATAACCTTCTCAGGTACCACTGCGCTTTCAAGCTCAAAGCAGGCCCAAAAAGCATTGGCTTCTATACTCTCAAGAGACTCAGGAAGGTTCACCTTGCGAAGCTTCTGAGAGTAGGAGAACCCACCCTCACCGATACGCTTCAAAGAGTTGGGGTGGAAGACGACTTCCTCGATGCCCGTATAAGCCAACCAACCTCTTCCGATAAACTCCTGATTTTTAGGCATGATCACTTTCTTCACTACCTTATTATCCTTCAAAAGCTTATCGTTGTAGTCCACATCGATAGTGGCATCTGTGAGATCCAACTCATGGAGAGCAGTCATGTTTTTCTTGATGAAGTCGAAGTCTTCCTGCTTGAGAGTGGTATTCCTGACTACGAAAAACTTGATCTTTGCAGCATCTTCAGGCTTGATCTTTGCAGAGAGAGGGCCTGTTTCAGAAAAAGCAACCTCGCCGACTCTCTTCGCGGTGTTGGGCTTTCCGGTGAGGGGGATAAATTCGTAACGGAAACGGACATCACCCATCTTTCCGGGAGCTCCCGCTTCAGATTTCCCTTTCAAGTCGATGAACTGCACCTTGACATACTTGTCACCCTTAGCTGTACGGATAATGAATACCTTCTTGTTGATGACGATCGTTGGAGGCATACCACCCTCAAGTCTGTACCAAGAGCCTGCTACAAGAAGGGGGTTGAAGCTATCATTGACCATTGGAGGTGGCATGGTAGGTACTCCGTCGAGGAGCATTACATTTTGGAGCATCTTGTCCTCATTCCAGCCGTCTGCTTTGTTGACAAACTCCTCTGCACTGTGGATGCCTTCGAAGTCCTCGGTCTCTGTGAGATAGACAGAAGCCTTTCCATTGCTGCTCTCTCCGCCATTGGTACGACCTTGAGTGCCGAGGAAAGCGATATCCCAGTCAAGAGATCCCTTTGCAGCGTCATTCTTGATGTCCAACTGCTTGTTTTGCATGAAAGAGAAGTAGGAGAACTCCTTGTTGTAAGGCTCTGACTTTTGCTTTGGGATCTGCGCGAGCTGTACCTCGATGGTTCCCTTTGGGGTGACATCCGGATCAGGTTGGTTACCATTGGAGTCTCCACACGAAGCAAAGAATCCACCGAGCAACATTGCGATCACAAAAGACTTTGTAGTGTTTAGTCTCATAGTTTTTTTGTTGTGGTTTAACTGTTATAGCTCATTTGTCCCGCAAAAGTACAGGCTATATCCTTAGGCTGAAATACCATAAGATTGGTATTTAGACATAGCATATATACCTCAATCATGGGATTTTTGGAAAATTGACGGCAAATCAGATAAAAGCGCTCATGCCTGACGGACTTTTTTCACCTCTCTTCAGAAAGTTGTAGAAGCGTCGAAATCAAGTTGTCTAACTTGAAGAATGAAGTTGTCTAACTTGACGTCGAAAGGTAGTGAACCTTTTTTTGGGGGGGACTGCGACACCGAGACAAGAGGCACAAAAAAAGGAGTGTCGCCCCCTCAGGTGCAACACTCCCTATTGCTGTCGGCCGACAGAGTATTATCTATCTCCGAGCCTGCATATCACGATATTGTGAGGTATGTGTACAGGCTTGAGCGAGATGCCTCTTGTAGTGGCCTTTCGACCCTTCTTAGGACCGGGGATGAACGGACTGTAGTCCAAGACATGACGGATGCGTCGCTTCTGATCTGCCGTAAACTTGTCCATGTAGCAAAAAGAGTAGTCCATGATGTTGCGAGAAGTGAATCTGTGACCATCGCAGCTTTCTCTCTCAAAGAGGGACTTCCAGTCGAATTCGTTGGCAAAGTTGGGGTTGTAGACCGCATCTGAAAAGACTCCGGCGATAAAACGGTCGTACTTTTGGAACTTGTCGTAGCTGGGTGTGTCTGCACAGAAGTCTGTGTCGCCGCATCTGTTGTGCGGATCTTCGGAGAAGACGTGACGAAGTCCGAAATAGTGTCCCAACTCGTGTGCAAGCGTAGTTGCGATGCTTGTCTGTCTCTTCATCAACTCTTTCTCGACATACGGAGTCAGAGGATTGGGGTCTTCCATGGAATACCAAGAGCTGTTGATGGAGACGGCACGCATATTGTCAAGGTCGGCAAACTTCAAGTCTGTGGCTTCGACGATATCCATACCGTCCATAGGATACTGCTCAGGTGTGAGAGGGAAGGTCGCGATACCGAGGATCTCCGCAATGGAGAAGTTGTACATCATGACATTGACGTATCTGTTGGGATCCCACAAAAGGTGGATATACTCTTTCCCTGCAGTCTGCATAAAATCTACGGGATTGACAGCCGAAGACACCCACTTGATGCGGTCTATACCTGCCTCTTTCATCACATTGCCCCAAGGGTCGATGTTGGCAAGGTAAAACTCGAGATTGATGTCGTTCTGAGCATAAAGGGCATTGACCTCTCTGAGGGTCTTTTCGATACGATGTTGCTCGATGTTCTGATCCTTGTTGCCTGCGTCATGATAAAGGACGTGGAAAACGACAGGGATGCGGTACTTGAGTTCGACACCGGCAGAGTTACCTTTTTGGTGGATGTCCAAGACTCTGCGAGAGTTGTGGCTGAGGATCTCTATCTCGATGTTTCGGTCGCTCTCACTGAGGTTGCTTGTCACATCGATCTTGATGTACTGCTCGGTGCCCTTGCTGTACTGAGCGACGTAGAGCCAACTGCGGTCTCCATCCTTGACGACCCACTTTTCGGATGTCTCTACCTTGATGTCGTAAGAACCTCCGGCAGCAGGTACGTCCATGATGCTGTCCTGAGACAGCCCTATGGAAACCTCATTGTCCTTTTTGCAAGAAAACAAAAGAAGACAGAGTATGGAGAAGATGTATAATAACTTTGTATTCATAATATGTACCTTATTTTTCAATGGATTATCATCATCGTAGTTACTTCACAATGCGGATGAGTGAGAAGTCCTCAGGAGCTTCGAAAGAGATGTCTCCCTTGAGAGCTTCCTCGACAGGTCTCTTTTGGAGCATGACAGGGACTTGCGCCTTGGGCTGAGACAAAGGTAGATAACGCTCTATCTCTTCTGCCTTAGCGGCCTTTCGGAGAAGAGATGCAGAGAACATGCTCACTGCCGAAGTCGAAGCCTGAGAAACCTCATTGCGAATCTGACGCAACTTGTCGATGCTTTCCTTTTCATTTTCCTTGACCGCACGCACCTTGGCTCTTGCAACGTGTCCTCTCTCATGTTTGTCATTGACTCCGTAACTGTATGAGATCTGAGCCTCTTCCCAGGGTACAATGACGAATAGATAAGGTGCTTTGGGATTGATTTTTGACCATCGGATGTTACTGTTCTGGAGGATCTCTCCGTCCGACATCGCATTGATATCAAAGTTGTCACCCTCAGAGTCATCCAAGTTGGCAGACGCATAAGCATCCTTCACCTGTGGAGAGACTTTGTACTTCAACACCATGATAGCTTTGTCCTTGACCAAGTCGGGCTGTCCGAAGACCTGACCGGCCTCATCATTACCGGAGAAGATACCTGCAATCTCTACTTGATCGACTTTCACATCCGGAGAGACGGCCGGAGCCGTGAAATAAGATTTCTCATAGACAGCATCGGCAGCAATGCCTTTCTTGTCAAACGTAACAATCAAGAGAGAATATTCCACACCCGGTTCGAGTCTGAAAGAGCTCTCTCTGTCACCAAGGACAGCTTGTTGGGTGATGATTGTCCAGATAGAAGCGTATGGATTGAAACCACTGTTTATGGTCTGATCCAAAGAGCGACGCAGGCTCGCGATGATCTGACCTTTGATGCTCTCCTTGCTGATGTGAGAAGGATACAAGACAGGCATATAGTAAACGGTCTTGTCATTCGCTGTGATATTGATAGTGACATCATCTGATGTCAACCTTACCTTTTGAACATCAAAAGTAGCAGTCTTGGGATCTCCTGCAGGAAGTGGATCAAAGTCTATCCTGTATACCTTGGTAGATACACCTCCGTCATAACCGAAGGCAAGGAGATAGTGCTTGGTGCCCGGTACAAGAGAGTAGTCAGGCACAACTACACGCACGTGAGCCATTGCCTCAAATGAGATATAAGGGTTGGTCTGTATGATAAACTTTGCCAACTCTTCGTTGGTCATCTTTTCAGTCTTTTCACTGTGGATGTCGCAACGATAGACAAACTTCTGAGTAGGATCAGAAGGAATGACAGTGATGGCAGCTTTTGTCTGTGTGATGTTCTCTACGTTGAGCTCAAAAGTGGTAGGTTTTTGTGGCACCTTTGGAGTAGTGAAGCTACCCTTTTGAGTATTGGAGATAAAGACAAGTTCATGTTGTGCAGAAACATATACAGCTGTCAAGAGATACACATACTCTGTATCGGCTTGAACACCTCTACCACGCATTGTGATCTGCTTCTCATCTTTGAAGAAGCGGTTGTTGACGAACTCCTCGATATCCTGAGCTGTTGGCTCGTGAGGCAACATTTGGAAGAAGTTCTTGAGCTCATTTTCAAGTATGGTCTGAGACAATTGAGCATCAGACATTCCGGCAGCCTGCGCTGTTTCGTATCTGTTTTTTGGCAGAGAGCAATAGTACCAAAGGGTATTGGACTCCGAAGGTTTGACATCAAGGACGACCTTATTAGGCTCGAGTGTAGATACATTGACATCAAACTTTACATCCACAAAGTCGGCTATAGGAGTCTCAAAAAACAAGTAACTGATCTCACGAGAGATCTGATCGCCCTTGAGTCCGAATACCACGAGTTCGTAGAGATTTCCGGGAAGGAGGTTGGTAAGTGTCTTTTGGAAGTCTCCCTTGATGACTATTTCGTCACGGAATTGTTCCCACTTCTTGTTTTCGACAGCAGCTGCGGTTTTGAGTTCTTTGAGCAAGAACTGTGGCAACTCTTCCTTAGGTACCTTGTCGATGACACTTTTGTCTACATAAAGACATACATAAGGATTCTCCTTGTCCGAAGGTTTGACCTCGAAAGAAAAGGTCGTAGAGGTGACATCTCCCTCTTTGATCTCAAAATTGATGTCGTAAGGAACCTGGATATCGTAGGACTCCTTTTTACCGTCCTTACAACCACCAAGTCCGACGACAAAGAGGATTGTCGCTAAGAGTACACTTAGTTTTTTCATAGACTATTAATATTAGAGTTAAAATTATAGTAAGCCCCCCTGCTTTAGCATGAGTATCTGAGCAAGACAGCCACTTGGGAGGACCTAAATTTAGCAATTAAATTTATTTTCACGGTTATTTACACATGATAAAAAGGCATTTTTGCCTGATCAAGTGTAAATAACGCCAGTTCGATTTAAGCGCAAGTAGGAAGTTTGGGGTTTCTAACGATTTC
>NZ_JAUMXC010000089.1 GCF_030529325.1 Porphyromonas sp.
ATATTTTTATGTCTTCCTTGTTCCCAACAAATGAAAGAGATATTACACTTAATTACAATTTATTCTATGACTAAAAAGTTATCAGCGCTATTGTTGCTGGCTCTGCCATGCCTTGCTCATGCCATGGAGTCTCCGTTGGATAGTGTGCGCAACCTCAATCAGCTTGATGTTGTGGCAGATATGATCAGACCCAAACCAAAAACGAATAATCTTTCTCGTATCGATGTGCCTTTGGCCATGTTGCCCATGACGATCAACAGTATCGACATGAAAAACCTCTCCAAGCGTGGTCTCTATCAGCCCATGGATGCTATGCGTTTTGCCACAGGTGCAGGTTTTAGGAGGACTTATGGTGCTTTTTTGCAACTCCAAGTCCGTGGGTTTGACTACTCTCCCGTGATCGTGGACGGTATGCGCGACGAGCGTACGACTTTCAACTCCTATCCTCTCTCTGACTTGAGTGATGTGGAGAGCCTTGAGATACTCAAAGGTCCTGCTTCGGTACTTCAAGGGCACTCGGCTGTCGGTGGTGTACTCAATATCACACGTCGCAAGGCTATGAAGGATACCAACTTCCATGCTCGTTTGGACTACAATACTTTTGATCAGAAGCGTTTCCTTGCATCTGGAGGTGGTTATCTCGGCGATGGTTGGAGTGTGCTTTCGGGTATCGGCTACTCTGATGGCGAGGGCTGGAGAAGCAAGCGAGACAGAAACTTCAAAGCCTACACGACTGCTACCAAAGAGTGGGACAATAACAGTCTTGATCTTCGCCTGAGCTACAACAATGACTTCTACGGTACAGAGGCAGGTCTCCCCGGAGTTTTTAATACCGAAGTCTTTGATGCCACAGGCAATGTGTACTTGAAGCCGGGTGAATTGCAACCGGGGATCAGAAATGAGGCGCGCTACAACAATGAGAGCGATGCGATGTACAACCGCAACCTCAACTTCTCTCTGAACTGGACAAGCCAACTCAACTCTTGGCTCAAGCTCCGCGAGCAGCTCTCCTACAGTGATGATGATATCGACTACTTCAGCACAGAGGCTTTGACATATCCGACCACAGACAAGTTGACAGATGATGGCAAGGCTCCATACCCCCACTATTACATGAAAGATGGCAAGCGTATGTATGTAGACCTCTCTCGTGTACAGCTTACTTATCCGCTTCGTTTCAGACACATGGCAAAGACCGTACAAAATCAGTTGAGCCTCGAAGCCAAGCTCAATACAGGCTTCATCAAGCACAATCTGAACCTCGGATATGCTGTGAGCTTCATGCGCAGGGTCACATTTACCGGTTACAACTTTGGCTCTTCAACAACCAATCCCGATATCGTCGGGCCGGGTCTCTTCTCCTATGTCTCTGCATATGATCCCAAGAGTGCAGGTCCTATGGAGGCCCGTTTCAGTGAGGCAAATCTCGGAAATGTGTTCAGCAATGGTGTCTATCTGCAAGATGTGATGGAGTTCTCTCCTATGTTGCAGGGTATGCTCGCTGTGAGATATGACCGTTATCGCTACGAACGTGCGGCAGGAGTGGCTTCCAACGATGGCGGTACTCGCTATAATAAGCCTGAGAAGTTTCAGCTTGCTCTTTCACAAGCCCTCACTTACCGTATGGGATTGGTGTTTACTCCGATGCAGGACATCAATATCTACACCTCATTGGCCAACTTCTACAAGCCATTCATGACGGTTTACAGCCCTACGACCATATACCTCAACAAGCTTGGTCAGGAGTTTACTCCTACGCCGGACAAGGAGATCTTTGATCCTATGCGTGGTTATCAGTGGGAACTCGGAACTCGTGTGGCACTTGCTCCATGGGTGGAGATGACGGCTTCGGGTTACTACATCAAGCAAAACAATGTGATCAAAAACTTGAAGTCGGTGGATGAAATCGTGGATGGTAAGACTGTCAAAAAGACTGTCAGAGGACAGGTCGGTACAGTGGACTCTTATGGATTTGAATTGGATGTGATGGCTACCCCTATCCTTGGTCTTGAACTCGGTGCAGGTTATAGCTACACCCATGCCATTACAGGTAAGATCGCTCCTAATGAGTACATGGACACAGATCAGGCAACAGGCAAGCAGCTTCCATATATCCCTCGTCACAAGTTCTATACCTTGGGAGCTTACTCTGTCTCAGAGGGACTTTTCAAGGGATTTGAAGCGCACTATAGTGCGAACTATACAGGAGAGCGTTTCCGTAACATCCAGAACTCATTGTCATTCGAGGGATTCTGGCAGGTAGACCTGGGGGCTTCGTACGAGGTGACCAAGGGCTTGACTCTTGGTGTGGATGTGTACAACGTCTTCAACAAGGTGAGCTATCAGGAGTCGCTCGGACTCCAGCTCTTCCCATCAGAGCCACGTAGTGCACGTATAAGTCTCGTCTACACTCTGTAAGAGGCTCATCTGCTACTCTCATAAAATAATCGGAGTGCTTCGTCTTATTTCCTGACGGAGCACTCCGATTGTTTTTCTGTGATATGACCGTGTGATGAGTGAGTAATCGTATTATTGCTGTCCGCTAAACTTTAGAAGAGGGCAAAATAGGGCTTTCAATCCTA
>NZ_JAUMXC010000035.1 GCF_030529325.1 Porphyromonas sp.
TTGGATGAGGTATAAAAAAGGAGGCTGAGCCAAAAATGAATTTTGACACAGCCCCATCTGTCTCGTATCGTCTTAGTAAATCGATACATAGAATAGTGTCCGGTGGGAGTCGAACCCACGATATCACGTCACCTAAAAGATGACCTGTCGGCTACCTAACTGCCATCATCGGACTCCACAAAGTTATAGTAAAAAAGATTAAATCTTATGGAATCAGTGATTTTTTCGAGGAGTTTTTGGCGGAGTCTCGATAGTCTTACTGACTGATTATGTGTGGATGCCATTTGATAACAAGATTATTCATATGGGGTATGCTTTATTATGTGAGATGTGGGTATAAAAAAAGAGAGACTGTATCAAAAGTATTCTTTCGATACAGTCTCCTTTTAGTTTGCGACTTCTCGGGCCGCTCTCAGTGGTCATACCTCCCACGTTGCGAATGTACAATAATTTAAGCAGATAATCTCATACTTGATGGGAAATAAGTTGATCTAAACGCTCAGATCTATTTATAATATGTCTAAACGAGCAACCTACTTTGAACTTCATAAGTGGTTTGCTCGTTTTTCATATCAATTAGGGGGTATAATAACAAAGGTGATTGTTCTGAAGATATCTGATAGATATTCAAAATCTTGTAACTTTGGATGCTGGGGGATTGGTGAAAAAGGAGCCTACCTTGATATAATGATGTACCTACCTTGGTGCTTAAAGGTAGGTACATTATATTTTGGGATATATTAATCTTTTGTGGTTTTGTTGTGAGGTGCGTGTTTTGTTACATTGTGCTTCAAGTGTGTTATATTTTGAGGGTGGAACGGATAAAGGTTCTAAAAAAGATAATTTTATAGGTTTATGTCTGAACAACGAAAAGGGGCAAGGCGGATAAGCGATGTACCTCATGATATATTGGAGCGTCTCAATCGTGGTGAGATTGCTACAGCCAACCTCACCGAAGGGTTAGCGATCGATCAGTGTTATCTCCTTCGCCATGTGCTTATGCAGCTTGGAAGAGAGTCCTATATCGCTCCTGTGATGGAGGCTTTGTCTGAGCTGAAGAAGCGGACTTTTAACACGTTCAACCAGGCGATAGGAGAGACCCTCCATGCCCTTGCTTCGGCTAACGATGATGATGATCTGTGGAGCTTGATGAGTGAGCATCCCTCAGATACGATCAGATGTTGGGTGGTGTATATGCTCGCGGCTCGTGAACAGAAGATAGAAGACAACTTGAGTGATGTGAAGAGGTTTGCTGCAGATGAGCATTTCGGCGTGCGGGAGATTAGTTGGCTGGCGATGAGAGGACGTATTGTTGCAGCATTGGACAGGAGTATCGAGATACTCATGCAGTGGGCAAAGGATGAGGATGAAAATATACGTAGGTTTGCTTCCGAAGCCATCCGTCCGAGAGGTGTGTGGTGTGAGCATATAGGTGAGTTGAAACTGTTTCCCGAAAAGGCTCTCGGGATATTGGAGTTGCTCCGCTCTGATCCGAGTAAGTATGTCCGTGACAGTGTGGGTAATTGGCTCAACGATGCGAGCAAGAGTCGTCCGGACTTTGTGGTGGAAGTCACCGATCGTTGGTTGGAGGAGAGTCCGACCGCAGAGACGCATTATATTGTCAGGAGGGCTTTGCGCACCATCCATCGTTCGTCTTAGAGTAGGGTATGGGAGGGCTCTTTGTTTGTAACTTGGAGACGTTGCGTAAGGAGTGTAAAATCATCCTTTTTATGCAAAAAATGTGTCATATGGGGATGGATTTCGCACAGTATCAGGCGGTAATGTGTGCGGTAACGCCATAAAAAGTATTAACTTTGTAAGTCTTTGCGTCAGTGCGCAATTAACTCGAAGAACAACAACAATATATATAATCGATATTATGGCAAAAGAACTAAAGGAACTCACCCCAAGGAGTGTGAGTTACTCCCAATGGTATCAGGATCTTGTGATCAAGGCTGACCTTGCGGAGAACTCCGATGTGCGTGGCTGTATGGTCATCAAACCTTATGGCTATGCGATATGGGAAAAGATGCAACGTGTGTTGGACGATATGTTCAAGGAAACAGGTCACCAGAATGCTTATTTCCCGCTCTTCATCCCGAAGTCGTTCCTAAGCCGTGAAGCCGAACACGTGGAGGGCTTTGCCAAAGAGTGTGCCGTAGTCACGCACTACCGTCTCAAGACGAATGAGGATGGTACGGGTGTCGTCGTAGACCCTGCTGCTCGTCTCGAGGAGGAACTTATCGTGCGTCCGACGTCGGAGACAATCATCTGGAATACGTATAAGGGTTGGATACAGAGTTACCGTGACCTTCCGATTCTCTGCAACCAGTGGGCGAATGTCGTGCGCTGGGAGATGAGGACTCGCCTTTTCCTCCGTACTGCGGAGTTTTTGTGGCAAGAAGGGCATACTGCCCATGCTTCGGAACAGGAGGCTCTCGAGGAGGCTGAGCGTATGTTGCATGTCTACGGAGATTTTGCCCAGAACTACATGGCGATGCCTGTCGTGAAGGGAGTCAAGAGTGCAAGTGAGCGTTTTGCGGGAGCCGTGGATACTTACACCATAGAGGCTCTCATGCAGGATGGTAAGGCTCTTCAGAGTGGTACTTCGCACTTCCTCGGGCAGAACTTTGCCAAGGCTTTTGATGTGATGTACACAGACAAGGAGGGTAAGCAGTCGTATGTGTGGGCTACTTCTTGGGGCGTCTCTACTCGTCTCATGGGTGCTCTCATCATGACTCACTCTGATGACAACGGTCTCGTACTGCCTCCTCAACTTGCTCCGATACAAGTGGTCATCGTACCTATCTACAAGTCTATGGAACAGCTTGCTGCCATCGATGAAAAGATCGCTCCTGTCGTGGCTGAGCTCAAGAAGCG
Organism: Porphyromonas sp.; assembly: GCF_030529325.1. GTDB lineage: Bacteria > Bacteroidota > Bacteroidia > Bacteroidales > Porphyromonadaceae > Porphyromonas_A. Next base: position 2,881 of record NZ_JAUMXC010000035.1, read on the forward strand.
TGGTATCTCTGTCAAGTATGACAATGCGGACAACAAGAAGCCGGGTTGGAAGTTTGCAGAGTACGAACTCAAAGGTGTGCCTGTGCGTCTTGCCATGGGTGGTCGTGATATGGAGAACGGCACTATCGAGGTGATGCGCCGTGATACGTTGGAGAAGAAGACAAGGGAGTTTGATAGCATCGTGGACTATGTCCAGGGTCTTTTGGATGATATCCAGGCAAACATCTTCAAGAAAGCTCTCGACTATCGTACGGAACATACTTACGTAGTGGATACTTACGAGGAGTTCAAGGAGAAGTTGGAGCTCGGAGGGTTCATCCTCGCACATTGGGATGGTACGCCTGAGACTGAAGAAGCGATCAAGAACGAAACCAAGGCTACGATACGTTGTATCCCATTTGATGGAGATACCACTCCCGGCACTTGTATGTACTCGGGCAAGCCTTCTGCTCGTCGGGTACTCTTCGCTCGTGCTTATTGATGATTCAATAGCTTATAGAGATAGTCGAAGCCCCTGCCTCAGGAATTTGAGGTAGGGGCTTCTTGCTTTCATTTGATTAATTGAATACTCTACTTGATATCAAGGATCAGGTAGATAGGATTCCGGGATTTTGTATCCGTCACTTCGACATCGACATCAAATCTCCCGTGTTCTTCTGTAACCACTATAAAGGAATACTTCCCTTTGTGGCACTCACACGGGATACCGGCGATGCCTTCATCGTTGGTGATGGAGGCAATATCCGGAAACACTCCCTTGTATGGAACAGCCTTGAGTGAGACAATAGCGTCATTCACGGGTTCCTTGCTTTTAGTGATTACTTTTACATCCATAATAGAACTTTTAGAGTCTTATCCCGGGAAGTTCTTTTTGTATCTGGAGATGATATCAAAGATCTTTTTGTTGATCTTGGTCCCATAATTCCATCTCCTACCCCCATTTGTATGTATAGCGATGGCATAAGAAAATCTATCCACCTTTCCAACCGGAGATCCGCTCTGTCCTCCCATTGTATCAGCTTTGTATGCGACCTTATTACTGCTAAAGATAAAGCTTTTACATTTGCCAACGTCAGTAAAAAGTTCTGTGCCCTGACCTTTATCTCCGGGATAGCCTGCGACCCTTATCCGGATGTTGTTATAAGCTGATTTTTTATTGTAGTGGCAATACCCGAACCAGCCTGCCCTATTCCCAATGGGATAGTTTGGTGGAAGTATGATGATTGCAAAGTCATAGTTCCAATTTTTATTTTTTCTCCATCCTTTGAGCGTACAGTAGGTAGTCGTGACCACAGACCCGTAAGGTCGTTCGCCTCCGTCACATGCGGGAATAACCTCAATATGTTTAGCCCATCCCCCATCTTTATGGAAGTATACACAGTGTCCTGCAGTAACCACTATCCTTGGAGAAACCAAGAATCCCGTGCCTATGTATCTCTTCCCTTTTTGAGATGTCATCCTGAGCGAACAGATAGATCTGTAAGGAAAGGTTTCCTTTGGTGCTCTGATCCTTACGCGATCATCCTTGCCGAGGATATTTTCCTGGGCCGGTTCATCATTTTCCGCATCGGCTTCAGCCAAGAGTTTGTCCAGTTCATCTTTGGTATAACTTCCCCAAATGGCGTCTCTTACCTCAACTTCTCCGACCTCACTATCGATAAGTTCAAAAGGACAGAAAGCCTCCTCCGAGCATTCATCCTCCTCTTGTGCCACAAAGTTATTTTCCTCTGCATAGAGGTCTTCTTTGAGAGTTGCTTCCAACTGTGTTTCTTCGATCTTTGGTTCTGAAGTGTTTGTTTTTGCTGTTGTTTTCTTGTTCATAGTTGATAAAACTTTAAGTTGATAATTTAAATAAAAGGTTTATTTCCATACTGTCGTTGTTTTTCTATGGATTAGATTTCTTTATCTCATTGATAAATCGTGCTATGTATCTGCTTATGCACGTCGCAAAGTTGCCCATCTGAGGGTTGCCCATGGTATGTACCCCCAAGGCATAGCATTTTGCATCCTCTTTCATCCACACAGGAGATCCGCTCTGTCCTCCCATCGTGTCTATTTCGTACTTGAGCAGAGGACCTTTGGCTGTGCCGTAGCCAGACATATACCACTGCCGGGCTCCTCCTTTGTCTCCGGGATAGCCGGATATGTGTAGTTCGTGCTTTTTGTACTCCGGCTCCCTGAATGTCTTGTAGCCGAACCATCCTACCTTTTCTCCCAATGGTGAGCTTTCGGGCAGGACAATCACTCCGAAGTCATAGGAACTGTTTTGCTTGCTTATCCAACCTTGCAGGGCGTGAAATTGGGTGGCTTTCACACTACCCCATGGAGACTCTTTGCCGTCTCTGCCGGGGATGACTTCTATCGACTTCGCCCAACCACCTTCGGAGTGTATGTACACGCAATGTCCCGCAGTGAGAAGTATCCTTCGTGTGATGAAAAAACCCGTGCCCAAGTAGTTCCTGCCGGTTTTTGTCTTGATTTTCAGTGAACAAATGGCTGTAAATGGATATTCCTTAGGGCTTATGTGTTGTCTTTCGTCTTCTCCGATGATCGCTTCCATGGTCAGTTCAGATTTCTTTTTCTTCGTTCCTTTACTCCTCCCGGAAGGCTGCTGATAAGCCACGGACTCTGCGCTCACGCACTCTGTGTCTTCCATTTCAGACGACACTTGATTTCCTATCGGACACTCTTCTGATTGATTGGAGCAAAAACTGCTGAATATCAGCGTTTCATTTAATTCATTACTCTTTTTCATGACTATGTTTTATCTGCTTGGGTTATTTACTCCGCGATGGCATTTGCCGTTGCCTTCCGATTTTCTGTTATCATGTTGTTTTCATACCTCACTATATGCTCTATCAACCTGAGGTTGGAAGTGGCTTCGCCCTCTCTTTTGCCGTAAAAGATTTCCTCAATGGGCACGCCGAACTCGCAACATATCTTGTAGATATGATTCAATGTGTATTTATGTATTGTCTTGTAGCTTTCGATATTGCCGATCTGGCCGTTGCTGATCCCTAACAATAGGGCCAACTGCTGCTGGCTGATATTTCGCTCCAGCCTGAGTTTTCTTATCCTGTCAATGACGACATTCTGGTATTCGGTTTTCATACTCCCCTCCTTTTTCACAGTAATGTATAGTTCCCCTATTACAATAATATCTATTTTTTTATGAATTGGCGCTCGCATAATGAGAGTATGGAGGCTTTTTGTTATGTAATTATGATAAATTAACTTTCATAGGCATGACTGGTACCACTACGTGGGGCTTTTTTCTTTCTCCTCTCTTATGGCTTTGATGCTCCGTTATTAGTTCGTTGTGTCCGTACTCCCGGGATCAATGCCCCTTATCGACTGCTGTTCAATTGGGTAGGAAGATCCTTTTATGTGTAAAATGAAATGTGCAAAAAAAAGATGCCTACCTTGAGAGATCAAGGTAGGCATCTTCATTTGTCAAGGTAGGCACCTTGATTTGTCCTCTTCTGCTACTTTTTTATTTGGCTCGAGCGGAGGGCAAAAAAGACCGCACTTGAGTGTGCGGTCCGATGGTGGTTTTTTCATTTGTTGAAGTACTGCCACAGGGCATCCCCTTCGGGATAAGGGGCTGTGACACGTATGAGTTCTTTGCTCACGGGGTGTACAAATTCTATGCTCCGTGCGTGGAGGGAGATGGATCCGTCGGGATTGGATCTCTTGGCTCCGTACTTGAGATCTCCCTTGATTATAGTACCATTGGCGCTGAGCTGTGTACGTATCTGGTGGTGTCGCCCCGTCTTGAGCTGTACCTCAAGGAGGGTGTAGCGGTCGGAGTGGGCGAGGGTGCGGTAGGAGAGTTCAGCCTTCTTTGCACCGTCTGTCTGTGAGGTTACGGGATAGGATTTGTTTTGCTTTTCGTTCTTTTTCAAGAAGTGAACGAGAGTTGCCTCCGGACGTGCCGGAGGAGCCTCGACGATGGCATGGTATGTCTTTTTTACCTTGTCATGAGCCCTGAAGAGGTCGTTCATCCTGCTGAGAGCTTTGCTCGTCTTGGCAAAGATGACGATGCCTGATACCGGACGGTCGAGACGATGAACAAGCCCGAGAAAGACATTCCCGGGCTTGTCGTATTTCTCTTTCAGGTACGTCTTGAGGTTTTCGACAAGGGGTATGTCTCCCGTCTTGTCGCCTTGGACGATTTCTCCTGCCGCTTTGTTGACGATTAGTAGGTGATTGTCTTCGTAGAGGACAGTCATCGGTGGGTTTCGTGGACGAGGTATTACATCACCATACCACCACAGACATTGATCACCTGTCCTGTGATGTATGCCGAACTGTCAGAAGCAAGGAACACGACTGTCGAAGCAACGTCTTCAGGACGTCCGCCACGGCGTAGAGGGATAGTCTTGACCCATTCCTCCACGACCTTTGCATCGAGGACTGCTGTCATATCTGTTTCGATAAAGCCCGGTGCGATGGCATTGACGCGTATTCCACGGCTACCGAGTTCCTTGGCAAGGGACTTCGTGAGTCCGAGTACACCTGCTTTGGAAGCAGAGTAGTTGGCCTGACCTGCATTACCGGTGATACCTACGATGGATGAGATGTTGATGATAGAGCCTTTGCGAGCACGCATCATCACCGGAGTGATGGCATGGGAGAGGTTGAAGACCGACTTGAGGTTGACATCGATGACATCATCCCACTGCTCTTCGGTCATACGCATCATGAGAGTATCTTTGGTGATCCCTGCGTTGTTGACGAGGATGTCTATCTGTCCAAACTCCTTCAATACTTCGTCCACAAAGTCATGTGCTGCCTTGAAGTCTCCGGCATCGGTGGCATAAGCCTTGGCTCTCACACCGAGACCTTGCAGCTCTTGTTCAAGCGACTTTGTGTTTTCGTTGATCGAACGTCCTGTAAATGCGATGTCTGCGCCTTGGCGTGCGAGTTCGAGGGCTATGGCTCTGCCTATCCCTCTCGAACCACCGGTGACGATGGCTACTTTTCCTTGAAGAAGTTTCATATTGATATTTTAGTGTTGTTAGTCGTTATTTCTTTTGGCAATACCTTCAAAGATGAATTGCTTGATGACTTTGTTGATGTCTACTGCACCGATGATCTTGCGTGAGAGCTGTCCTTTGATGTAGGGGACTTCGAGCCCTTTGAGGGAGTTGTGCAGGAGGATAGCCATGAATCGTGTGTCTGTAACCTCAAACTCCGATGCTGCTATGCCCTCTCTGAGGATCTTCTGTATCGAACGTGTCTCTTGGATGTCAAACCTGAGACGCGCTCGCTCAACGAGGGATATATCTTGGAAAAATGCCGCGTTGAGAGATCCATTGCGCTTAACCACTTCGCTGATGAGAGCCAAGCGACGTTGTCCGTACATCAGGAGTTTTTTGGTCGCTTTCAGTGGGGACTCTACGATGGAGGCAAGCTCTACGGAGAGGGACTCCAGCTCTTGTTCGATGACTGCAGTGAAGACTTCGTTTTTATTCTTGAAATAAGTGTACAGTGTACGCCTGCCCCTTTGCGACTCGACAGCGATGTCGTTCATCGTCGTCTTGTCGAATCCTTCTCTCGCAAATAGCTTGCGAGCGGCGTTGAGGAAGGCTGTACGTGTCTTGCTGATAGCTTCCATTATTTAGAGGATTAGGGTGAGGTGATTATTTTTCTCTGAAGAATATGTTGATTGGAGTTCCTGAGAAGTCCCAATGGTTGCGTATCTGATTTTCGAGGAATCTCTTGTACTCTTCCTTGATCCACTGAGGGAGGTTGCAGAAGAAGACAAAAGACGGTACGGAGACTTTAGGCAACATCGTGATGTACTTGATCTTGATGTATTTGCCTTTCCATGCAGGTGGAGGGGTCTTCTCTATGATCGGTAGCAAGATGCTGTTGAGCCGGTTGGTAGATACACGCGTCTGACGCTTGTCGTATACTTCCTTCGCTGTGTCCAATACCTTGAGGATGCGTTGCTTGTTGAGCGCAGAGATAAAGATGATAGGGAAGTCCGTAAAGGGAGCCAAGCGATTGCGGATGGCATTTGTATAAGAGTCCTGAGCTTTCTGGGACTTGTCTTCGATAAGGTCCCACTTGTTGACACAGACGATCAAGCCCTTTTTGTTTTTCTGTATGACCGAAAAGATGTTGAGATCCTGCCCCTCGATACCTTTTGTGGCATCAAGCATCAGTACACATACATCACTGTTTTCTATCGCACGTATGGAGCGGATGACAGAGTAGTATTCCAGGTCTTCGTTGACCTTGCCACGCTTGCGTATACCGGCTGTATCTACAAGGCTGAACTCGTGCCCGAACTTATTGTATCTCGTGTATATAGAGTCGCGTGTCGTGCCTGCTATGTCCGTGACGATGTTACGCTCTTCGCCCAAAAAGGCATTGATGAGCGATGATTTTCCTGCATTAGGACGTCCGACCACGGCTATACGGGGGATCTCATCCTCTTGCTCTTCCTCTCCGTCATCGGTAGGAAGTATCTCCACAACTTTGTCGAGAAGCTCTCCTGTCCCCGAACCATTCATCGCAGACATAGGCATCGGATCACCGAGCCCAAGGCTGTAAAACTCCGCAACATAGGCTTCCATTGAGAAGTTGTCTGCCTTGTTGGCTACAAGGATGACGGGCTTTTTGCTACGGCGGAGGAGTTTTGCCACCCCTTCGTCTGTCTCGAGGAGGCCTACCTGAGTATCCACCATAAAGATGATGAGGTCTGCCTCTTCAATAGCTATTTCTACTTGTTTGTTGATTTCTCCTTCAAAGACATCATCGGATCTCACGATCCATCCACCTGTGTCTACGACGGAAAATGTCACACCATTCCACTCCGCCTTACCATATTGTCTGTCACGAGTCGTGCCGGGCTCATCGGTTACGATGGCGGTACGAGTACCCGTGAGGCGGTTGAAGAGTGTCGACTTTCCGACATTGGGTTGTCCTACTATTGCTACTAACCTATTCATTTTCTTTTTATCTCCGTTGTCTATCCCTCTGTGTATTATTTTTTATGTCTCCTTGGGCTTCAGTCTTGGCGATAGCCGAAGGACTTGAGCAGGTTGTCTCTGTTGCGCCAATCGCTTTCTACTTTGACAAATATCTCGAGGAATACTTTCTTTTCAAAAAATCTCTCTATGTCTGCACGGGCTTTAGAAGCCATTTTTTTCAGTGCAGCACCCTTATGTCCTATGATGATACCCTTTTGGGAGTCCCTTTCCACATATATGACCGCATTGATACGTATGAGGTCATCGCTTTCCTTGAAGCTCTCTACAACGACTTCGCAGGAGTAGGGTATCTCCTTTTGGTAGTAGAGTAGTATCTTCTCACGGATGATCTCCGTGACGAAGAATCTTGCCGGGCGGTCCGTGAATGCATCCTTTTCGAAGTAAGGAGGAGACTCCGGCAGTAGTTCACGGATGCGATTCATGACATACTGTACCCCTACGCCATGTAGAGCAGAGAGGGGCACTACTTCGGCATTGGGCAGGCGCTCCTGCCACTCTTTGACCATCGCCGCCAATCCGGCTTGGTCGGAGAGGTCTGCTTTGTTGATGAGGACAAATACCGGGCACTCTACCTTGGCAACCTCTGCGAGAAATTCTTCATTTTTCTCCACCGACTCCACTGTGTCGGTGACATATAGGAGTATGTCCGCATCACCAAGTGCCGAACGCGAAAATCCCAACATCGAGTCCTGCAACTTGTACTGAGGCTTCAGTACCCCCGGGGTATCCGAGTACACTATCTGCATCTCCGGGGTATTGACGATACCCATGATGCGGTGTCGTGTTGTCTGTGCTTTGGAGGTGATGATTGAGACCTTGTCGCCGACGAGTTTATTCATCAGCGTGGACTTGCCCACATTGGGGTTTCCCACGATGTTGACAAATCCTGACTTGTGTCCCGGAGCTACACCCCCAAAGAGTGTACTGTTGTTTCCCTCACTTTTTACCGTCATAAGCCCACTTTATGTATAAAGAGCCCCAGATATAACCGGCTCCGAATGCTGTAAGGATAAGGTCGTCTCCCTTACGTAACTTGTCCTCCCACTCCCATAGGCATAGGGGGATAGAAGCCGAACTCGTATTGCCGTACTTCTGTATGTTGACTGCCACTTTGTCCATGGACAAGTCCATACGACGAGCCACAGCATCGATGATACGCATATTCGCCTGATGAGGGAATACCCATGCGATGTTATCGTGGTTGAGGCCGTTGCGCTCGAGCAATTCTGCCGAAGTGTCACCCATCATGGAGACTGCAGCCTTGAACACATACTGACCCTCTTGGTACACGTAGTGCCATCTCTTGTCTACTGTCTCGTGGCTTGCAGGACAAGCCGATCCACCACCTTTCATGATGAGATGTTCCTTGCCCTCACCATCATTGCGGATGATAGCATCGATGACTCCGTTGCCTTCGTTGTTTGGTTCGACGAGAACACAGCCTGCACCGTCTCCGAAGAGGGGAGACGTAGCTCTGTCTGTGTAGTCTACCGCCGAACTCATCTTTTCTGTACATACGACGAGCACCTTTTTGTAGCGTCCTGACATGATGTAGTTGGATGCCATTTCGAGTGTTACCACAAACCCTGTACAAGCTCCTTGGACATCAAAGCCGTAAGCCGATGTGATACCCATTTCGTGAGCTATGATAGAAGCAGTCGTAGGGAAGTGATAGTCTGCCGTATTGGTCGAGCATATAACCAAATCTATGGATTTAGGATCTATATCGTTGCGAGCGAACATATCCTTGACTGCCTGAATACCCAGGTATGAAGATCCCTTTGTTGCATCTTTGAGCACTCGGCGTTCCTTGATACCCACACGAGTAGTGATCCACTCATCAGAAGTATCTATTAGTTTTTCGATGTCAGCATTAGTCAAGACGTCGTCAGGCACATATCCTCCCACCGCTGTTATCGCTGCATGAATCCTTTCCATAGCTTTTATAGTAAAAAATAAAGTTAAGTTATACGCTTTAAATCTCCTTGGTATCCCTGCTGTGTCTCTGTCGTAGAGCTACTTTGCTTCCTAAGCCTAAGGATACCAATAGTCACAAAGGTACGAAAAAAAACATACGAGAATAGGAAAAAAGGTACAAAAACTGCACAGATTCTCATTTCTGTGCAAAATATGCCTAAGCTAATGCATATTCCTAACAGCTTATGTTGTGCCCACATCGTTGTGTTTTATCTTCACTTTGTAGTTCTTCGCCCGGAGAGTTTACCTGCTAAGGGGTTGATAGAGAGGCGTTCTGCCTCGTCGGTGTAAATATGACACAAGGGGACTCCGATTTTTGTCGGGGTCCCCTTGTACTGTTTGAACGGTGACGGACCGTTATTTCTTCTTGCCTTGGTTGGCTACCGCCTCCATGAGCTTTTTGATTTCCTCAGGATCACCGATGAAGTAGTCCTTGACAAGGTTCATATTGTCATCAAACTCAAATACGTATGGGATAGCCGTAGGGAGGTTGAGGCTGATGATACCCTCGTCAGAGATGCCCTTGAGTACCTTGATGATACCTCTGAGACTGTTGCCGTGTGCTGCCACGATGACATCATCATGATCTTTGAGCGAAGCCTTGATGGTGCTTTCCCAGTAAGGGAGGATACGATCTACTGTGTCCTTGAGGCTCTCTGTGAGAGGTAGATCCTTGGCGTCTACACCTGCGTAGCGCGTTTCTTGGAATGGTGAACGCTCGTCACCCTTGTCAAGTGGCTCAGGAGCTACATCGTAGCTACGTCTCCAGATGAGGACCTGATCTTCGCCGTATTTTTCTGTCGTCTCAGCTTTGTTGAGACCTTGGAGCATACCATAGTGCTTTTCGTTGAGTCTCCATGATTTCTCTACCGGTATCCAGTCGAGATCCATCTGATCGAGGACATTGTTGAGGGTTTTGACTGCTCTTTTGAGGTAAGATGTGAATGCGAGAGTGAAGTGAAAGCCTTCTGCCTTGAGTTGCTGTCCGGCTTTGATAGCCTCTTGTATGCCCTTTTCGGTGAGGTCTACGTCAGTCCAGCCTGTAAAGCGGTTTTCTTTGTTCCATTGGCTCTCGCCGTGACGGATAAGTACTAATCTTTTCATCCTTATTCAAGTTTTGTGTTTGTGATCAATCTTCCTGTGTTTATTTTTCCCGGCTGCCTACGTAGTCACAGAGGGTCAGCAACGCCTTTTTGTACTCGCACTCAGGTAGGGCGTCGTCAAATAGCGTTTTACTTTCTTCGATGAGTGACTTGAGCCTGCTCTCGGCATAGGCTACTCCTCCCTCTCGGTGAGCAAAGTCTATGAGAGACTGTATCTCCTCTTGCGAAAGGACTTCTTTGTCAAGTATCTCTATCATTTCCTTCTGTCGAGGATACCCATCCTTTTTGGTCAATTTGGTCAATGGATAGATGAGAGGAAGGGTGACTTTGTGCTCTCTGAGGTCATTACCGGTGGGCTTGCCTGTGTCATTGGCAGACATATAGTCAAAGATGTCGTCCTTGATCTGGAATGCCAGCCCCAACTTTGTTGTGGCATCTGACAGCATCCTGAGTGTCTGAGGATCTTTGACTCCGATCAGCGAAGCCCCTATGTATACACTCATAGCCATGAGCGAAGCCGTCTTTTTGTTGATGATGTCGAGGTATTGCTCTTCGGTGGGGAAGCCCTTGCGAGCTGCACTCATCTGCAGGAACTCTCCCTCGATGAGCATACGTCCGAGGAGTGCAAGAGCCTTGACTACATCGTGATTTTGTGTCTGGGCAGCCTTCATCATCGCCGTGGCGAGGACATAGTCGCCCATGAGGACAGCCTTGTGACTGCCTATGAGGGTATGGAGTGCAGGGTTGCCTCGTCTCATGCCACTCTCGTCGATGACATCATCATGTATGAGTGTGGCGACGTGGAGCAGCTCTACAAAGACCGCGCCATTGATGACGCTCTTATCTATCTCTCCAAAGCACCCTGCAGTGAGTATCAGCAATAAGGGACGCATCCTCTTGCCTGCCGAGCTTGATAGTATTTCGACAGCACGAGACATGTCTTCGCTGGAGCTGGAGAGAGAGCTATAATACTCTTTTTCAAAACTCTCCATCGAGTGATGTACACTGTCGGGGAGGGATGCAAAAAAACTCATTAATCTATTTGTCTTAGTTTGTTCGTACGTTTAAGTGTATCTCCACAAATTTACAGAAAAGAGCCCTATGTAGCACCATTCGTCCGATAATTCTTGATGAGACCCTCTGATTTGAGAGTGCAGACAGAGTACACAATTCTCCCGACTGTCATGGGTTTGGCATGGGTGTTGCTTCTTGTTCTCGGGATGAGGCAACGATGAGTCAAAGAGAATGCTCAGATGCCGACAAAGTCTCGGTAGAAGTCCAGAGCCTCTTCGATTTCTTTTGAGGTGATGTCCCTCACGATGAGGGGAGAGCCCGGTTCTGCGAGGAGTATGCAGGTGATGTGATCGCCGGTGTTTTTCTTGTCCTGTCTCATGATCTCCATGAGGATGCCATAGTCATGACAAGTAAATGCTGCTCGTGGAAACTCATCGCGGATGTATCCGGCTATGCTGTACAAGGTGTTGCGGTCGAGTCCGCAGCGTTTGACGGAGAGATAGAGTTCGACTATTATTCCCGCTGTCACAGCGATGCCGTGAGCGATAGGCGGGCGTTGGCGACGTACCATGAGACCTTCGAGGGCGTGGGCAACTGTATGACCGAGATTGAGGGTCATGCGTACACCTTGGTCGAAGGGGTCTTCAGCTACGATACGTTGCTTGTGTTCGATGCAAGCCCTCAGGATATCCGGAGTGGTATCTCCTGCTCTTCGGCTGAGGACTTCGCTAAAGAGGGGCTTCCCCACAAGGAGCGCATACTTGAGTACTTCTCCATAGCCGGAAAGGAGTTCGGATGCCGGAAGGGACTCAAAGAGCTGTGGACATATGAGTGTGAGACTTGCGGGGTAAAAAGCCCCGATGATGTTCTTGACCCCCTCGAGGTCTATGCCGGTCTTGCCCCCTATGGCTGCATCTACGGCTCCCAGCAGAGTTGTGGGGATGTTGATGAGTCCCGTTCCTCTTTTATAGGTGGCAGCGACGAAACCCGCCATGTCCGTGAGAGCTCCCCCTCCGAGGGCACAGAGACAAGTGTCACGGTGCGCAGGGAGTTCGGATAGTTGTCGCCACACATCGGTGACGACGGAGATGTCCTTACAGCCTTCACCTGCCGGGACAATGATAACGGGAGCAGTATACCATATCTCAGGCATACTGCTCCCGTCATTAAGTCTGCGGAGACAATGCTCCTCAGTATTTTGATCCGCAATGATGATGAGGCGTCTGTACGAAGACTCTTCAATATGCTGCGAGAGGATCGCTCCCGCTCGAGACAAGTCTGTTATCCGTACTTCCTGCTTCATCTGTCGCGGGATGTTTCGTTATTTCAGTCCGAGCTCTGCAAGGATGTAGTCGTTGGCTTCGCTGAGACCTTCGGGGCGCTTACCTCCTGCAGTTGCAAAGGCCGGTTGTCCGCCACCGCCACCTTGGATGAATTTACCTGCCGCACGTACAAGTGTCGAAGCGTTGTGGCCTTGAGCGACAAGCCCGTCGCTGAGCATCAACGTGAGTGTACACTTCTCTGTCTCGAGGCTGTTGGCAATGTATACGAAGTCCTTGGTCTCTGTGGCCTTGACAGCAAATGCGATATCCTTGGCGATGTCTGCCTTCAAAGTAAACGGTACGACATATACGTGGATGTCTCCCACAACCTTTGGCGAAGCGAGGATTTCTTTTTTGACACGCTCCTTGCGCTCATCCACGGCTTCACGCAGTTCTTTGCGTATCTGTTCGTCCTCAGCGATGAGCTTTTGTACAGCCTGCTTGAGGTTAGGAGAGTTTTGGAGCAATCCTTGGAGGTCATGGATCAGGTCTTGGAGCTTGTCGTTGTAAGCATCCGCTGCTTCTCCCGTCACTGCCTCGATACGGCGTATCCCTGCAGCGATAGATGACTCGCTGACGATGCGGAAGCTACCGATGACACCTGTCGCAGGTACGTGTGTACCACCGCAAAGCTCGATAGAATCTCCAAACTTGATGACACGCACTTCTTCGCCGTACTTTTCGCCGAAGAGAGCCATCGCACCCATCTCTTTCGCTTCGCTCATCGGTACGCAACGACGCTCATCTATAGGTGTATTGGTACGTATCATTTCGGCAACGAGGTTTTCGACCTTGCGGATTTCTTCCCTCGTCATCTTGGAGAAGTGTGAAAAGTCGAAGCGTAAGACTTCATCCGATACGAACGAACCCTTCTGCTCCACATGCGTACCCAATACCTGACGGAGTGCAAGGTGCATGAGGTGTGTTGCCGTATGGTTGCACTCGATGCGACGACGACGGCGGCTGTCTATACTTGCGTAGAAGCCTTGGTTGAGGTCGCTTGGGAGTTTTGTCATGATGTGGATAGGCAGGTTGTTTTCGCGCACTGTATCTTCGATGTAGACGACTTCACCATTGGAGCGTCCGCGGAGCTCTCCCCGGTCTCCGATCTGTCCCCCCATCTCTGCATAGAATGGAGAGCGGGTGAGGATGACCTGATACATATCTTTGCCTTTCTTTTTTATCTTGCGGTAGCGCACTATGTTTGTTTTGCACTCGTTGTGGTCATAGCCCACGAAGTCCACGTCACCTTCGCCTACCATTACCCAGTCGTCTGCTTCGATCGTTGCAGCGTTGCGAGCACGCTCTTTTTGCTTCTGCATCTCGACCTCAAAACCCTGCACATCGGCAGTCAGGCCTTTTTCTCTGAGGATGAGTTCTGTGAGGTCTACGGGGAAGCCGTAAGTATCATAAAGTTCGAAGAGGACTGTACCCGGGAGGACTGTACTTTTGCGACCTCCGCCCATCTCTTTGGATATATAGCTGTCGAGGATGTGGATACCGGTCTCCAAAGTGCGGAGGAAAGACTCCTCCTCCTCCTTGATGACCTTGGTGATGATCTGCTCCTGCTGTATGAGTTCGGGATAAGCCTCTCCCATACTCGACAAGAGGACGGGTACGAGCTTGTACACAAAGGCTTCCTTCTGTCCGAGGAAAGTGTAGCCATATCTCACCGCACGGCGGAGGATACGACGGATGACATAGCCCGCTTTGGCATTGGATGGTAGTTGACCATCGGTGATCGAAAAGGCTATGGTGCGTATGTGGTCTGCCACTACGCGCATGGCGATATCCTGAGCTTCGGTCTGACCGTAAGGGATATGGACGAGCGAAGATATAGCGGAGATCATCGGAGTGAAGACATCTGTGTCGTAGTTGGACGTCTTGCCTTGGAGTGCCATACACAGACGCTCAAATCCCATACCCGTGTCGATGACCTTGTTGGGTAGGGGCTCGAGGTGACCATCTGCCATGCGGTTGTATTGCATGAAGACGAGGTTCCATATCTCTATCACCTGAGGGTGATCGTTGTTGACAAGTTGCACGCCGGGCACAGCCTCACGCTCTGCATCGCTGCGGAGGTCTATGTGTATCTCCGAACAAGGACCGCAAGGCCCGGTGTCGCCCATCTCCCAGAAGTTGTCCTTCTTATTGCCGTTGATGATACGCTCTGCAGGGAGGACGCGACGCCAGTAGCTCTCGGCTTCGTTGTCACGCTCCAAACCCTCTTCGGGCGAACCCTCGAAGACAGTCACATACAGACGGTCGGGATCGAGCTTGTACACATCCACGAGGAGCTCCCATGCGTATTCGATGGCTTCCTTCTTGAAATAGTCACCAAACGACCAGTTGCCCAACATCTCGAACATCGTGTGGTGGTAAGTGTCGCGCCCTACTTCCTCGAGGTCGTTGTGCTTACCGCTGACGCGGAGACACTTCTGTGAGTCCGCCACACGAGGATACTTGATGGGAGCATTGCCGAGGATGACGTCCTTGAACTGGTTCATGCCGGCGTTGGTAAACATCAGTGTGGGGTCGTCCTTGACGACCATCGGAGCCGATGGTACGATATGGTGGCCTTTGGACTCGAAGAAGTCGAGGAAAAGCTGTCTGATCTGTTTTGATGTGTACATATATCTAATGTTAAGTTTATTGCTTTGAGAAATATAAGTGCTCGCGAAGAGTCTTACAAAGTTACAAATTTATATCTTTGTCTCTATATTATAGGACAAAACTATGCAGTGATGAAACAGCGGAAAAAATCTGTGCGCGTGGATTGGAAAACCAAGGAGGATATGAAGCTCTGCTACTCCATCAGTGAAGTGGCGAGGATGTACGGCATCTCCGAGGTGACCATACGCTATTGGGAGCGGGAGGGGGCTTTCACCCCGAGGCGGTCGGCTTCGGGCACGCGCTACTATCACCGCGAGCATCTCATCATCATTGACAAGCTCAACTATCTCATCTATCAGAAAGGTCTCACCCTCAAGGCTGCCATGGGTCGCCTCCATGGAGATACGACCGGTCTCGAGGTCAAGGTGATAGACCGACTCCAAGGTATAGCCGAACACCTGCGCACCTTGTCTCAGAAGGCTGCCGAACTCCTTGGCGAGTAGCCCTCACGCCCCATTCTCTACCTTCTTCCGTGTCGGCTTTCCTGCGGACTTCTCTTTTCCCACTTGCATCGAGTCTTTTGTGCCCGGTGATCGTCCTCGTCATCAGCTCGTTTGGGAGTATCTTGATGTATGACGTAAAGGATAAGATGTAGAACCTTCGAAATTCAGGAGTCTGACTTGATGAATTAAGTTGCCTACCTTGACATCACAAGTTAGACAACCTTTTTTGTCCCCCTTCACTTTGTGTGTGGCGGAGGTGTTTTATCTTATTGTGATGCCCTACTATGCCGTTTTTTATCAAAATGGGGAGAATCTTCGGAAAATACCTCTTGAGGTAGACAAAATGAGGCATATAACTACCTAAATATTTGGACTATATTAACTTTTGGGCTTATCTTTGTTGAGTCTTTGCAGAATAACCCTCAAGGTTGCCTCAAAACGAGGCTTTCATCTTAGTTTTGAGACACTTTCTGCACCCTGTGTTGCTTAGATGCAAAGAGCAGAATATACATTTTTTAATTAAGGTATGGCTTATACAAGTAATGTGATGTTCGTCCGCCACAGATTGCTTGCGAAACTCGTTGAGTTGTGGAAAAACGACGAACTTGTAGAAAAAATTGATTATCTACCTATCGAATTCAGCCCTCGAAGATCAAAAACTCTCGGTAGATGCTGTCCGCACAAAGAACGTGCAGTATGGAAGTACAAGAGCTTTCCTCTGCTCGGATTTGACATGACAGACGAAAAAGACGAGATCGACCCACTATCGAAGTACGCTCGTGAGGCTTTAGACCGTAAAGCTCCGGAGAAGGAAAACATCATGTGTGTCATCGACGAGGCTTGTACCTCTTGTGTCGAGATCAACTATGAGGTGTCCAACCTCTGCCGTGGTTGTGTGGCTCGTAGCTGCTATGTCAACTGCCCCAAGGACTCTATCACATTCCAAAAAAACGGTCAGGCGCAGATCAACCACGATACTTGTATCAGTTGTGGCATCTGCCACAAGTCGTGCCCCTATCACGCTATCGTATATATCCCTGTCCCATGTGAGGAGGCTTGTCCCGTCAATGCCATCAGTAAAGATGAGCACGGTATAGAGCACATCGATGAGAGCAAGTGTATCTACTGTGGCAAGTGTCTCAATGCTTGTCCTTTCGGTGCTATCTTTGAGATCTCTCAGACTTTTGATGTCCTCCAGAGCATCCGCAGAGGTGAGGAGACCATTGCCATCATCGCGCCTTCGATCCTTGGTCAGTTCAAGACCGGCATAGAGCAGGTGTACGGAGCGTTCAAGCAGATAGGATTTACCGATGTCATCGAGGTCGCACAAGGAGCTATGGGTACCATCAGCAACGAGGGCGAGGAGCTTCTCGAAAAGATGGAAGAAGGCCAGAGCTTCATGACAACATCGTGCTGCCCATCATATATAGAGCTTGTCAACAAACACATCCCTGAGATGAAGCCTTATGTCTCTCATACCGGTTCGCCTATGTACTACGCTGCTCGTGTGGCGCGTGAAAAGTATCCTAATGGTAAGATCGTCTTCGTCGGCCCATGTATCGGTAAGCGTGCAGAGCTTCGCCGCGATGAGGAGGTGGATATGATCCTTACGTTTGAAGAAGTCGGTGCGATATTCCAAGGTCTGGGTATAGAGATCGAGCAGGCTCCTCAGTACCAAATGGCATTCAAGTCGGTACGCGAAGCTCATGCATTTGCTTACAACGGTGGTGTGATGGGTGCTGTGAAGTCTTATCTCGGACCTCGTGTCACAGGTGTGTCAGGTATCGAAGTAGCAGACCTCAACAAGGCCAACATCAAGATGTTGCGTAGTTATGCGAAGGCGGGTAAAGCTCCCGGAAACTTCATCGAAGTCATGTCGTGCCCCGGTGGCTGTATCTCCGGTCCGAGCGCATACAACGATATAATGGCGGGTCGTCGCCAGCTCAACAAGGAGCTTACCAAGATACAGGAGACTTATGCCACAATGCACGGTTGATCTCTTAGCCACGAATCACAGTCTATCAGATAACGAACTACTCGACCTCCTTTCGACCTCCGATGCAGATACCATAGAGTACCTGCATCGGAGAGGAAGGGAGGTCGCCCTTTCTGTCTTCGGTAACAAAGTCTATCTGCGTGGACTCATTGAGGTCAGCAACTTCTGTCGCAACGACTGTTACTATTGTGGTATACGTCGTAGCAATAGAGAGGTTGCCCGATACCGACTTTCTCATGAGGATGTGATGTCGTGTTGTGCCGAAGGGTATGCTCTTGGGTTGCGTACCTTTGTACTCCAAGGTGGCGAAGATCCTCGTCAGGGTATCGATTGGGTCGAAGCCCTGGTCAGAGATATGCGTCGGAACTATCCCGACTGCGCCATCACTCTTTCCCTCGGAGAGAAGACACCCGATGAGTATCGCCGTCTGCGAGAGGCAGGTGCCAATCGTTACCTCCTTCGTCATGAGACCTTTGATCCTGCCCATTACGGAGAGTTGCACCCCTCGGGGATGAGTCGTGACTACCGTGTGGACTGTCTGCGTACGCTCAAGTCTTTGGGCTTTCAGACAGGGACGGGTATTATGGTGGGCAGCCCCGGACAGACCCTCGAACACATAGTCAAGGACTTGCGTTTTATAGAGGAACTGCGTCCGGAGATGATAGGCTTGGGGCCTTTTATACCTCATCATGCCACTCCTTTTGCAGACAAGAGGGCAGGTACGGTCGATCTCACGCTCCGTCTCATTGCCATCTGTCGTCTCATGCTGCCTCATGCTCTCATCCCTGCTACGACAGCTCTGGCTTCGTTGCCGGGGCAAGGCCGTATCGGAGGTATCCTTGCGGGAGCCAATGTTGTCATGCCCAATCTGTCTCCATCGACTTTCCGAAAGGACTACTCTCTCTACGATAACAAGGCTGCTTTCGGCAGTGAGTCTGCTCAGGGGATAAGGATGCTCGAGGAGCAGTTCGCCTCTATCGGCTATGAGGTCTCGATGGAGCGTGGCGATCATCCCGACCTGAATCACTGAACAACGACAGTCAAGCCGGTCTTTATATATCTCGGGGTCTTTCTATCCTCCTCGGATCGTTACCACACGCTTTAATATCTCTGTATTTAACGTCAGTTCGACGTAAGAAAACGAAGAATGAAACAAACTCACAAACCACA
>NZ_JAUMXC010000003.1 GCF_030529325.1 Porphyromonas sp.
CTTCATTCGTCAAGGTGGCACGTCGATTTCGAGCTTTCCATAAATTACTCCACAAAGATGCTTACCCCGGCATAGCCCGATGGAGTTTCTCACATCGGCAACTCTCTCAGATAATCTATTAAAAAAAGAGTCAGCAACCCGATTCTCACTATATCAACATAAAACAGCAGCAGGCAATCCTCGAGGATCGCCTGCTGCTGTTTTTATCATAATAGTAAAGATTATTTCTTGACGGTGATTGTAGGGAATGGGAAGGATATGCCGGCTTTGTTGAACTCCGCATAGACCCTCTTGTTGAAGTCCCATGTGACATCCCAATAATGCTCCGAAGGCACCCAAAATCTCACAAGGATATCCACCGAACTGCTGTTGAGTCTGTCCAAGAGGATGAGTGGAGCAGGATCCTCAAGGATACGCTTGTCACTAAGCATGAGCGCTTCGATGACAGGACGTGCTCTATCAAAGTCGTCTCCGTACTCAATGCTCACCGTACGATCGATACGACGGGTATCACTCATGCTATAATTGGTGATAGCTCCACTGCTGAGAAGCCCGTTGGGGATAAATATCTTTTTGTTGTCCGGAGTCGTGAGCACTGTATGGAAGATACGTATCTCCGTAACGGTCCCGAGGAGGTTTTGTGATTCGATGATATCCCCGACTCTGATAGGACGTGTCACGAGGAGCACAAGTCCTCCTGCGAGGTTCTTGAGGTCGTTGCTGAGGGCCATACCGATAGCAACCCCCATGGAAGCAAGCAGAGCTGCAAAAGAAACAGCCTCAAAGCCTATCTTGGACAATATCGCCACAAAAAGGAGGATCAGGAGCGTGATACGTGCCCCACTGGTGACAAAGGTGATGACCCCCTTGTCTACATTTCGATGCACCATCATCCGATTGAGCCACTTGACCAACAGATTGATGATCCAACGACCTATGAAGAAGATGACAAATGCTATAAGCACCTTGATACCGAAGTCTATGGCAAGTTTACCCCACTTGCTCAGGAGACTTTCGGCACTCGTTAAATCTATTTTTTCTATCATACCTGATTTGTTCGTTAATAACGTACAAAGATAAAAATATCTGAGGAGACTTGAAAAACATGAACCAACACCCCATCAAAAAAACAGAGGTCCGAAGAGCCTCTGGCTACTCCGGACCTCCATCAATATAATTATCAGAGTGAGTGGTCTGTCTATACCCTCATCACGAAAGTAATGCTTTGACAATATCCGCGATGAGCTTGCCATCGGCACGCCCGCTTAGAGCCTTGGATGCCACTCCCATGACCTGTCCCATACCTTTCATATCAGAGACTCCGAGCTTGGCAATGATAGCGCTGACCTCAGCACGCACTTCTTCCTCACTAAGTTGCTGTGGGAGATACTCCTTGAGAGCTTCAGCCTGAGCCTCTTCGACCTCTGCAAGGTCAGGACGTGCCTGTTCGCGATAGATCTTGGCACTCTCCTCGCGTTGCTTAACGAGCTTGGAGATGATTTGTAAAGCCTTACCGTCCTCGAGTTCACCACTTGCTCCTTTGGCAGTCAGGGCTTCGAGAAATTCCTTCTTTACGGCTCTTAGGGCTTCGAGTCTGAGCTTTTCCTTGGCCAGCATCGCCTTCTTTATCTCATCGTTGATCTTTTCTACTAATGTACTCATATCTTGTATTTTCTTTTATCTGCCAAACATGATGAGTTCGTCATCAAGTTCGGGCGCATCTTTTTTCTCATTTTCCACCTCTGTGATAGAGGCAAAATCTTGTGCAACAGAGGTCTGTGACGGAGTAGTGTTACCACCCTCGACGACCTGCTTCTTGTCTCCCGAACTCTTGCGCCCCGCACGGTAACGATCTACCGTATTGGCACTGCGCTTGAGGGTAGGGGTATCAGAGATCATAGAGATGAACGTATCGTCGTCCAACTCTTCCTCGGTGAAGATGACCGATGTCTCCGTGCGGAAAGTAGACTCTCCCTTCATATCATCACCGTAGTACTCCTTGATCTTTTCGATCACGGTCTCATCGGTGATGACATTCTGCACATCAAATCCTGAGGCAAGGAGTGTCACCCTCACCTTATCTCCGAGCGTCTCGTCCCTACCGCAACCCCAAATGAAGTCATAATCTCCGAGGATACCAGCCATAAAGCTGTTGAGGTGATCAAAGACCTCGGTATCGGGCTGTGACTGTTCGCTGTATGTGATGTAGAGAAGTACACGCGATGCCTTTTGGAAATTGCTGGTATTGACCAGAGGAGAGTGCAGTGCATCTTTGATCGCATCGTAGACGCTGTTGGCTCCCGAGGCAAATCCCCTACTGATGATGGCAAGACCTCCGTTGGTAAGGATCGTGGAGACGTCAGCAAAGTCTACGTTGATATCCCCCTCGTCCGTCACCAGCTCCGAGATGGATCTCGCAGCCGTCGTGAGGGTCTCATCGGCGCGCTTAAACGCCTCGCTCACCTTGAGGTCAGGATAGACCTTGCGGAGGAGTTCGTTTTTGATCACGAGGATAGCATCCACGTTGTTACTCATCTCCTCTACCCCCTTGATGGCCTGGAGTATCTTTCTCTGCCCTTCAAAAAGGAATGGAATAGTCACTATACCCACCGTGAGGATACCCATCTCTTTTGCAATACGGGCGATGACAGGAGCAGCACCTGTACCTGTACCTCCACCCATACCGGCAGTGATGAATACCATGCGAGTACCATCGGAGAGAGCCTTACGGATCTCTTCTTTACTCTCTTCGGCAGCTTGTTGAGCTCTCTCGGGACGGTTACCCGCTCCGAGTCCCATAGTTATCTTTTCACCGATACACAAGGTATTGGGGATATGGCACTTGTTGAGATGCTGGCGGTCGGTATTACAGAGTAGGAAGCTGACATCCTTGATGTGTTGGTCGTACATGTGATTGACGGCATTACCGCCACCACCTCCGACCCCTATCACCTTGATGATAGATGTATTCACTTCTTTTTTATCGTTGATATGTAGCAATTTATCTTCCATAACTTAATCCTCCTCCATAGGTATCAGCCAGCCCAATAGTTTTTCTACCACACCCTTGCCATCCTTGTTTTGATCCTTTGGTTTACGAGAAGGAGTCCTCTTGGATTGTTTACCACGATGGATGACATCGATCTCCTTTTCCTCTGCGGGAGGCAACTCATCTTCTGTAAACAAGGACGGTTGTTCGCCCTCACGCTTTTGAATGTAGGCATCCTCGGGGTAGTAAGTATCTGTACCCTCTTTCTCTTTCAATGCAGAGGCTTCGGGCTGTTGGACTCCCAAAGGACGCTCCACACAGTCCTGCGAAGCGTAGTCGATCATCGCATAGATGAGATGAAGCTTGGGGTTATTGATGTATGGGGTATTTTGTCTGTGATTGGTGATAAGTGCCGAAGCCACCTCTACGCGCATCTTTAGGGCATCCACAAGCTTTTCGAGCAGGCCTCTCATCTCTGATCCTCCACCGGTGACGATGACACCTCCGCCGATATCATCCGGCTTGATCATCTCTTTCATGTGATGTACGACATTGTCGATGATCTCCTTGGTACGAGCTTCGATAAATCGACACAACTCATACTTGGATATCTGCTTGGTAGAGAGTTTGTCCGCTGCATTGACCTCGATCATCGACTTATCGCTCGGCTCAGCGATGGCGGAACCATCCTGCTTCTTGATGCGCTCGGCTTCGCTCTCGGTGATGTGCATGGCCATGATATCCTTTGTGATGTTCTGAGCACCAAGGGGAATCACACGCAAACCCGTCAAGAGATCGTTGCGGAAAACACATATCGTGGTGCTACCGCTACCAAAATCTATCAAGACACACCCGAGCTTCTTCTGATCTTCGTTGAGGAAGGTTTTGCTCAGTACGAGAGGAGAGATAGGTAGCCCTGCCACCTCAAGATTGAGTTTTTTCTCTATGACATTCTGCACATTGCTGCGCATCTGAGGACTAGCTACGATGAGTTGGAATCGTGCATCGATCTTCAGAGCCTGCACTCCTATCGGAGAAGTGGTGTAGTTACTGTTGATGAAGTACTGAGGCGAGTCGATGAGCAACTGCTCGTACTTGTCATGGGTAAAGCCCTCGACCTTTTCATATAAGGTATCTATATCCTCTGCCGTGATCTCATGTGGCATCTCAAAGGCCAATGACTCGACGTGACGTATCGTGCGCAAGGTATGCCCTCCGATGTTGGAGTAGACCTTGTTGATCTTCTTGCCGTAAAGTTTCTCGAGACGAGAGATGACCGACTGCGCCTTCTGAGCTGCCACCTCCATATTGTAGATGACGCCCCTCTTGATGCAGTCATCGGAGGGTTCGTCGGCATAGTACAGGATGTCAAACTGGCCATCGGCATGCTTCTCTGCCAATGCGCCCTTGATGACATACGTACCAAAGTCGATGACGACTACTGTAATGGTGCTATTCTGTTGCATTTACTTGAAATGTGGAGAAGTGTTAGATCAGGCGGCAGGAATATCCAATAAGGTTGAAAAGGAGCAACTTTCCGAGCCTCCTGCGCCTTCAAGCAAATATAAAACTTTTCTGCCAACCGCGGGGAATATTTCTCACACTTTTTTGCACTTGACAGCATACTCAAAAGGGTTAATCCAAAGGGGGTCTTTGCCTTCATCCGTAGTGCATCTCAAGGAAGCAACATAAAGGCTCTCGACAAAGAGATGAGAAATCCCCTGCATGTACAGATCCCGAATGGGCGTCTGTGACATGCAGGGGGAGTCCTGTGCTATCTGTCGAGGGTAGGATCAGTACTCTCTCTCTCCGAAAATCTTAGTGCCTACACGGACATAAGTAGCTCCGTACCTGATGGCTATGGGATAGTCATCACTCATGCCGATAGAAAGGTGACGGAAGGCTTCGGAGTCTCCGAAGTACTCTGTCTTGAGAGTATCAAAAAGCTGCTTCATCTCTGCAAACTCCTGCTCTACCTTGCTGTCATCATCAGTCAATGAAGCCATGGCCATGAGTCCTGTGATGCGAATGTGGGGATAATGTCGGTGTCCGCCTTCGGCAAGGAAAGTCTTGAGTTCTTCGATGCTGAAGCCATGCTTGGTCTCTTCGCCGGAGATATGCACCTGGAGCAGCACATCGATGACCTCGCGACCGAGACGGACACACTGCTTCTCTATCTCCTCAAGGAGACGAGGGCTGTCGACACTCTGTATCGTATGAACAAAGGGAACAACGTATTTCACCTTGTTACGTTGTAGCGTACCGATGAGGTGCCACTCTATATCATCGGGAAGTTGAGGCGCTTTGTCCACAAGCTCCTGCACGCGGTTTTCTCCAAAGATACGCTGACCGGCATCGTAGGCCTCCATGATCGAGGAGACCGGATGGTACTTCGACACAGCGATGAGATGGACGTAGGGAGGCAGGGTCTCTTTGAGAACTTTTATCTGACTGGCGATCTGAGACATATCCGATCTTACTTCACTTCGTAAGGGAAGACATCCATGAGGGTGGTCTCCTGTATTGCGGAGATCTCGTAGTCCGCGAGAGTGCCCGCCATACCCTTGTTCACACCATCAAGAGCATCTTGCAGGTCATTGGCTTGTACGAGCATCTGTACGTACTTTTTCTTTTCGACACCGGCTTTTTCGTCAAGGGTGATGAAGCCTACTTTTGCCTTGTAAAACTTGTCAGCCTTGTCGTTTAGAAAGACTTCGGCATAGCGCACCTTGCGGAGGTTGTTGAGGACAAACGAGCCACGGCTCTCTATCTTCTCGGCTATGCGTACCTCGGCTTCGGTAAAACTGACTGCATCGAGGAGGTAAGACTCGCTTACTTTCTTCATCATCCCCTCTTGGTTGACTTCTTTCTCGTACGTTATTTTTGCTTCAAACCAGTTATTCATCTTATTCTGTTTATTGATTGATTTAAATATTTACAAGTCTCAAAAGGAGGTAGTTGAGGTATGACGCAAGGATTGTTTCTCCACGAGTTCGCTGAGCTTACCTCCACCATCGAGGCTGGGGCAGGCATCAAGGATGACACACATCTTGGGCGCAAGACCGTGGGCAATGAGATCATTCACCGAAGTATGGACACACACATCACCCGCTATACCCGCAACATAGATCGTCTCTGCCTGATCCATGAGAGCAGGATAATTCTCTGCAAAGGCGCTGTATTCGTCCCGATCCTGAGAAACGGCTTTCTCCATGTAGTGAATAGGAGTGCCGGCAGCCTGTACACGTTTCACCAAGGCTTCAAAAACACCTTTGTCGATGGCAGCCCCGGGAGAATACTTCACGCAGTGAGCAGGCCACAAGCCCCCTTGCTCGACAAAACTGCAATGGTCTATCGTGTGTGCATCCATCGTGATGATGATATGGTCGATATCCATCCGGGGCAACACCTTAGCGAGTCTTTCCATAGCCTCCTCCGCCCCGGGGACGGGGAGCGTCCCATGGATGAAGTCATATTGGGGATCTACGATAAGCAGGATATTCATCTTAGTTCTCCTTTCGCTTTAAGTTGGTTGATAAGTGGATTGGCGTACATCTCAAGTATGCGTCGAGTGAGGAAGTTGACATCCTTGTGCTCCATTTCGATCTTGTCCAAGCGACTTTGGAGATAAGCCTCAAACTTGCTTCGTTCCTTGGCACTGTACATGCTCTTGAACTTATCTCCGGCATGCAAGAGATCATACGCCACGTAGTTGCCGGGATATATGCGGTAGTTGAGATGGATCTCTCTATCTATCGCTTCGGCAATGCGCATAAACTGCTCCTGCTTACCATCGCAATCCGCCACAAGCCCGTGAAGGTCGGACAACTCCTTCCCAAAGCAATAATGCACCCTTCCCTTGTCTCCGGAAAGGCCCTCTTGCATATTGAGGAAGTCATCCATCTGAGTCTTCTTGTGCTCGGGATTGAGGTGCTTCTGGAGCATCTCTTTGGCCTTGAGATAGTCACAGGGATCATACTCATAAGATATAGTAAGGGGCACGATATGCAGTTCTCCGAACGCTGTCGCCACATCTCCATCTCCACTCATGGCAAGCATCTTGAGCATAGCGGGCTGAGTACGGTCATCCGAGTCCTTGGCACGTCCTTCACGCTGAGCTATCCACACGGACTCCTCACCTTGGGTAATGGTCTTGCGGATGTACTTGGAGAGGATCATCGACTCCTTGAGCATTTCACGCACCGATGGCGAACGCTTGACGATGAATGAGTCACAGAGACGTACCACCGAGCGTATCCACGGACGGATGAGCAGGTTGTCTCCGATGGCAATGCGAGGAAGGGCACCGAAGGCTTCGTAGCAGATAACATTGAGGAAAGCCGAGTCAAGGATGATATCCCTATGATTGGAGATATAAGTGTGTTTATGGCTGTGATCAAGTCCGCTCTTCCCCGACGATGTCACCGAGAACGTCGTCTTCGCAGCAAGTTTGTTCATCACGTGATAGACCACCATGGCTTTGAAGTCTCGTATGGAGTGGATGTTGGCCATCACCTCCTCTTGCCTTTCCTTGGGCACATCTGCGAGGATTTGCTCTAAAAACGGCAAAAACTCAGGGTCATTCCTGAGCTGACCAAGGACCTCTCTCACCTCATGATCGAGATGAGGGCGTATGTCTTCAAACTCCTGAGAGAGTGTATCTTTATCTGTACTCATAATGATGTACGTTTGTATTATGATTTTCGTTTGCGTTTTTTGTTGTGGCTATCGATCTGATGATAGATGATAGACGTAAGGACTTCGCCCATCTCAAGTCCTGCCGCAACGACCTGCTGGGGGATAAAACTTGTAGCCGTCATGCCCGGTGTCGTATTGACCTCGAGAAGGACAGGTACACCATCCTCGATGATGAAGTCCACACGGATGATCCCCGAAGCATTGAGATGTCCGTAGATCTCTCTCGTGAGATCCTGTATCTGTGTGGTCATCTCGGCAGAGATACGTGCGGGGGTTATCTCCTCTACCTGACCGTTGTACTTGGCATCGTAGTCAAAAAACTCATTGTGGCTCACCACCTCTGTGACAGGCAAGACGTGTACACCCTCGGCATCGGCATAGCAACCGCAAGTCACTTCCGTGCCCTTGATGAGATGCTCTACCATGACCTCTGCCCCCTCTTGAAAAGCCAAAGCAATGGCGGGAGCAAGCCCCTCGACCTCAGTCACCTTGGTCGTTGCCACACTCGACCCCCCATCATTGGGTTTGACAAAAGCGGGCAACCCGGGATCTACGGCAAGGACTATAGGGCGCACATGGTCTGTCGGTTGGAGTCGCACCGATGGAGCGATGCGTATCCCAAAGCTACTCAAATAGCGGTTGCACACGTATTTATTGGCCGTCAAAGCACCTGTCAAGGTAGGACAACAAGAGTAAGGGATATCAAGCATGTCGAAATAACCTGTGAGCTTACCATCCTCCCCCGGAGTACCGTGGATAGTGATATAAGCATAGTCAAACTTGATGCGTGTCCCTGCCGTCGTCGTAAACGTGAAGTTGTTTTTGTCCACCTGCAATCGCTCATCATCATAGATCACCACCCACTCGTCACGAGAGATGATGACGGGAAAGACGTTGAACGGTGCGCCTTCGAGGAACGACAAGATGCCCTTCTGACTCTTGAGAGACACCTCCATTTCGCCGGAATAACCTCCTGCGATGAGGGCTATATTGGGGAGATTGGTATTCATAGATAGGGGATTTTCCTTACTTGTAGAAGAAAAAGAGTGACATCTGCTTCACTCCGTATTTATCTCTCATACAAAGGTACATTTTACTTATTATATATCAGTCCATGTGGCACCTAAATACTCATAGCACTTTGGAGAATGCGCTTTGGGATAAAAAACAGAGCGCCCTCCCGATATGAAGAGGGTGCTCTGCCTTGTTGTTTTTCGTTATGTATCACAAATTTAATCCTCCAAAAATACACAATCAGAGCACAACCCAGTTTTTGGCCTTCGCAATGTTGGCATCCACGGCATCAGTTCCCGGATTGTCAGATATATACAAATATCCCGAATTCTTTCCCGTACGGTCAGGGATAAGCTTGAGAAGGGCTTCCAAAGGCTCTTTTTGTATCTTGCACGATGCTACCGAGAAAAACTGAAAGCCCGGGTGTATAGATTTGGGAAGTTTTACATCCGTGAGTTCATTCCTATAAAGAGATACAGATTTCAATCGGCTCATTCGGTTCAAATCAAGTACTCCGTTCAACCCGCAATTCGGTACAGATAAATATTCCATATCACTAAGGGCTTCTAATTGTGACTGATGTACCGGGACATCATCACAAGTCAAGATCGAGAGGTTTGGGTTCTGACTAAGATCAAGCTTGGGGACAGAAGTATGTTTACAAATCAGATCAAGAAGACCTTTATTGTGGGAGACATCCAAGACTTTCAATTTCTTATTGTTACCACACACCAAGCGAATCAAATTCAAATTTTTGCTGACATCCAAACGACTTATCTGAGCATAGTCAATGTCTAATATCCTCAGACTCTTGGATTTTGTCACATCAATATCAACGAGGTTTACATCGGCGTGTCTTCCCTTAACCTTCAAAATAGAGATATTACCATGGATGACAATTGTCTTGCTTTTGATTGCAATCTTCTGATATGAAGATATACCTTCGGGAAAGACTTCGCCCTCATCCTTGACATTGTCATTGTCTAAGTCTACCCATACAGACTCCTTTCTACCAGAATGATATGCAGCGATCTCGATGGTGCCGAGCTTGTCAAAGGTCATTATCGCTATCTCCTCCACCTCCTTTGCGACTACTTCGATTAGACATGTCGCAGTCTTCGCTCCATCTCTCGTGGTGACCGTGGTAGTAGCACTTCCCTCTGCAAGAGCCTTGACCAAACCTTCAGACGAGACAGATGCTACATTCTCATTTGAGGATGACCAGTATAGAGTAGCATCACTTGCATCTTTGGGATCCAAGGTCGCAGTGAGTAAAAATGACTCACCCACCGGGAGTGTGACAGAAGTCTGATTAAGTGAGACACTATTCACGTTGATGAGGTTAGGCTCATTTCCCGTCTTACCCCTGCATGACGACAGCAGCCCAAGTATAAGTACCAAGGCTGTAATGGCATAAATTGATCTCTTCATAAAAAATCCAGTTTTTTGATTTGGCATTCTACTATCTTTTGCTCAAAGAGGGTACAAAGCTAATGCCATATCCCCCCGGTTACAAAGATAAAAAACAAACTACATATCCCGCAAAAAAGTGCTAATCTATCATGATAACTCATAGGAGTTGGAGGTCCGAAAAAAAGAAGCCTACCTTGACACATCAAGGTAGGCACATTGACTTTGAACCTTCTACTCCTCGTCTTCGCACCGTGCCTGCGATAGGGTATGGAGTATGCCGGCTCATATCGGGAAAGATATGAGAAGCCTATACTCTGAATGAGGCAAAAGAAAAAAGAAAGATATTCGGGGAAAAGCCGATCAGACTTCGGGCTCTATCTTGCCTGAAGCGACGTAAGTGCGCCACTTCTCGATGAGAGCCACCATGTCGGCAGGAAGAGGAGCTTCAAAACTCAACTCCTTTTTCAACACCGGGTGATAGAATCCGAGCGTCTTGGCATGAAGAGCTTGACGAGGGCATATAGCGAAGCTGTTTTCGACAAACTTCGTGTACTTGCTGAAGCGATTGCCTCGCAGGATCTCGTGCCCTCCGTAGCGTTCGTCATTGAAGAGCGTATGGCCGATGGACTTCATGTGGGCGCGTATCTGATGTGTGCGACCTGTCTCAAGACGGCATTCGACACGAGAGATGTAGCCGAGACGCTCCAACACACGATAGTGGGTGACGGCGGTCTTGCCTACCTCACCCTCATATGGGAAAGTAGTCATCTGCATCCTGTCCTTGGGATCTCGAGCGAGGTTGGTGCGTATCGTACCTTCGTCCTCCTGCACCGCACCCCATACTATGGCTTCGTAAAGCCGATGGGTCGTCTTGTCGAAAAACTGTGCGGAGAGGTGAGTCTTGACCTCCGGAGTCTTGGCAATGACAAGTAGCCCACTGGTGTCTTTGTCGATGCGATGGACGAGTCCCAGACGCGGATCGGTGGGATCATACTCGGGAGTATCTTTGAGGTGAAAGGCGATGGCATTGAGCATCGTACCTGTATAATTGCCGTGCCCGGGATGGACGACAAGTCCGGCCTGCTTGTTGATGACCATGACATAATCGTCCTCATAGATAATGTCAAGGGGTATATCTTCGGGTAGGATCTCAAACTCGTACGGTGGTCTCTCGAGTCTCAGAGAGATCACATCTCGAGGTTTGACCTTGTAGTTGGACTTGACAGGCTTCTGATTTACAAAGATAACTCCGGCATCGGCAGCCTGCTGTATGCGGTTGCGCGAGACATTGGGCATCCTGTCTACGAGATACTTATCGATGCGTACGGGTTGCTGCCCCTTATCGACAGTGATGCCGAAGTGCTCATATAGTTCGGCAGGGGATGAGTCACCGTCCTCATCAAGTAGGTCGGACAGATCTTCGTCGTATTGTGATGTCATGCTCATCGGGATCAAAACCAGTTTTCGTCCTCCGTCTCTTCGATCATGAGGGGCTCGCCCTCCTGAAGTGGATCATCGGTCATCATGAGAGATGGATCACTGAGAGATACTTCGAGGACAATAGGTGTGTTGTATGGGATATTGTCACCCTTGCGGAGAAGACGACCGTCCGCAGTCTTGATGGCAAGCACAAGATCATTATGCGCTCCGCCGACATACTTCACGGAGATATTTTCAAAACCTGCAGCTCTCAGAGAAGCCATGGCTTGTCGCAAAGAGACCTCTTGGACAGCGGGGATTTGACGCTTGAGAGTACCTGTGGCATTGACAATGACAAATACCGTGCGTTCTCTCTTGATCTTGGAGCCCACGGTAGGAGTCGTCTCAAGGATGATGCCGGGGGACTTTCTTGTATTGAATACAGAGTCGGTAACGGCAAGCAAAAGATCTCGCTGAGCGAGGGCTTCGGATGCCTCCTCGATAGTCATTCCTGTGATCTCGGGTATCTCCACGACATCGGCATGTCGGGTATAGATATTGAGCCAGTAAAATACACCCCATAAGACCGCAGCCACAAGGATGAACATCAATACGAGATTGATGAGAAGGAGTTTTATCTTTTTCATGACTTAATTTGTTCTGAATTCTTATCTCTTAATATCCGACAGTATACGTACCGCTTCTGAAACGGTGGAAGCATCTGTCCGAGTAGTGCTGTATTCGTCTATTGTCACCGTGCCACCCATGGATGCATGGGGATTGTGGTATAACATTTTGCTCTGTAAGGTGCGTCGGAGGGAGGCGTGGAACTCGGAGGCTCCGCTCTCTGATGCTATACGGGCGATGTTATCCGTATTGATACTGCAGCCGGGCATGATGGATA
Organism: Porphyromonas sp.; assembly: GCF_030529325.1. GTDB lineage: Bacteria > Bacteroidota > Bacteroidia > Bacteroidales > Porphyromonadaceae > Porphyromonas_A. The sequence goes on from NZ_JAUMXC010000003.1 coordinate 12,438, forward strand.
TGCGACCTCGGCTCTTGTTGACAAGACCGACAATGGTTGACAATCCCTCCAAAGCCGACCAAGCACCTCCCGAAGTAAGGATGCGGTGAAAACCCAGCTCTATGGCTTCCTCCAAGGCTTCGTCTTGATCTCTCACCATATCGAAAGCCCTATGAAGGGTCACCTCTACGCCTTGGGCTGCATCAATGAGTCGTCTACAAACAGTCTTGTCTAATCGGCCTTCGGGAGTCAATGCACCTATCACAATGCCTTTGACACCGAGGTCCACAAACATGCGGATATCACACTCCATGATGCGCACCTCTTCTTCGGTATAGAGGAAATCACCTCCACGAGGACGGATGATGGGAAAGACGGGGATAGACACGCTCTCGAGAGCACAGACCAACATACCTATCGAGGGGGTCGTTCCCCCCTCCGGAATGCCGGCGCAAAGTTCGACACGCGTAGCCCCTCCGCGTTCGGCTTCGATGCACGACGCAACCGAGTTGGCACAGATCTCGAGACTTATCTTATTCGTAGACATACGCTCGCAGTGGGCACTCTCTATGACGGATCAGAGTCGCCTTTCGAGCCAACTCTTGGCCTCTTGGAAGTTCTTGACCCTTAGAGATATTTCTCCCGACTTGTTGATGATGAAGAGCGTAGGGATAGAGGTAAGGTTGTAATAACCCACAAGTTGAGAATAACCTCCGTTTTTATCCCTCACATTTGTCCAAGGCAGACCCTCCACCGTACTTTTCCAGATATGCGAATCTTCATCAAAACCGACCTGATAGATGCGTAAGCCCTTGCCTTCAAAAGCCTTGTAAAGATTGGACAATTCTCTATTGTATTGTGCTGTCCACTCCGTTGCCATAGAAGTGAAAGACAAAAGGGTGTAGTGTCCCTGGGCTATATCCGACAGCTTGATCATGTTGCCCTTGATGTCGGGAAGTTCGATATCGACGTAGCCGATCTCCTGAGTTGTCACGGCTTTCATGAGACTGTCGGTCTGCGCTCTTGCAAGGTCCTGCTTCATCTGTGCTCTAACCACTGCAATCGAACGAAGTGCAAGACTGTAGAGATGTTCACTGCGAGGGCTACCGGGGTAGTAAGCCTGATAGACATTTGCAACTATGGCAAAACTCTTGGAATCCTCTTTGTCATACAGTTTGAAGATATATTCACCACCCACCTGCTGGAAGAGAGCAAAGTAAGCTACCGGAGACTTGGGATCATTGAAGATGTGCTTGTTGGCAAGCTCTTTGTATTCTCGCGTTGCAGCCTCCTTTCCTCTGAGGAAATCTTCGACAGAGATCTGATTTTGGTTGTACTGATTGATGAGCGAAGAGATCTTGACGTTCACGTCCAACTGTGCCAACCACATCTCTTTGATGAGCATGGCATCCTCGCTACCCGTGATGCTGTACGAAGTGGCAAAGTTGCGCGCATCTGCACTTACAGAGAGAGACCGCACGCTATCCACAGCAAAGGGGATGAACTGCTTGTCCAACCTCAATCGGTAGAAGTCAGGATACTCCGGAGCAGGTTGTTTGAACGAAAAAGCTCCATATCCGGTCAACTTCACAGAGTCCACTACTTGAACCCCATCGAGACCGAGGTGCTCGAGATAAAGGACCTTGTCGATGGCATCAGAGACATGCCCGGAGACTTTGAAAGTCTTCGTATTGTCGCATCCGATCACTGATAATATCACGCTCAGTATGGATAGAAATATTGCACTCTTTTTCATAAATATGGCAACGATATTTTTATGTTGCAGGGAAGTAAACCTTCAGCGATGCCTTTTCAGCATTGTGTCGCACTCTGAATACGAGTACACCCAGCCCCTCAAAGTTTGCTCTCGGCAAAGTCACTGCAGGTACTGTGAACGTACGGCTGAATATCTTGCGCCCCGCGAGGTCAAAGACATCCAGAGTCGTAGGTGTCGAAGCCTCTCCGGCACTCTCCCTGTTGATACTTACTGTTATGTTGTCTGTACTGTACACTCTGACGGTGAACAGTTCTTTGTCATCATCTGTCGAAGGGCCATAGGCCTCTTTGTCTGTCATCAGAGGATCTATCCACAGAGCTCCTCCTGTCGGCAGAGGGCTCACCGAAGATGTCGAAGCAGCTTCCCAGTTGTTACCTTGACGGAAATAGAGGGTATTGTCGCTCTCCGGTTTCTCTTGCACGAGAGGTGTGATAGTCTCATCTATACTATTGATATCCAACGCTATGATATAACTCCTCTTGTCACTGCTCTTCAGTACCCGGGGAAGCTCCATATAGACTTCCATATATGGAGCCGGAGACCTCTTATTGTCTGAAAAGTTCTTGGCAGCATAGATCTTGAGTTTGTCAAAACGGATCTCTCCCTCCATGATCGGAGCCTGTCCGCCATCTGCATACACAGCGTACTTCATAGGCTTGTCAGGAGTCTGAGCACCCTTGAGTCTGATCACTGTGTAAAAGCCCAACATCTCCGCACCCTCTTTGAGGCTGAACTTCTCCCCTATTGCATTGACGCCATTGGCCGTACTGAGGAGCTTTTCACGATCGACCTTGCTCATCAGATTTTTCATAAGATCGGGGGTATTGACTCCATCGATGTGGGAAATGCGCAAGACCCTCTCACCCTCCTTGTAGGGGTTGAATCCGAAACACTTCATCGTGGACTCTCCGTCAGGTCTGAGAGCAGAGATGATACTCTGACTGCCGGGTGTCCCTATCTCTGCCAACTTGTGGAAGGCATAGAAAAAGTCGTGCAGATGAGGTGTCGCACACTCTGAAGCTCCGCCGGTGAGCGCACCTATAAAAAGGTTGTCTGCATCAAAAAGAGGTGATCCGGACGAACCGGGTTGAGTCGTCCCGACGTCCCATCCCGGGATCTCCCAGTGTCGTTGGGGAGCAAACGGACAGTGATCGGAGTCACCATTGGTGGTACCTATACTGATGGTCTTGTGGCACAATGTCACACGCTTGGGCAGTACCCTCGGATGATGGATATTGACAAACGATCCACGAGGGTTGGGGTCAAGATTCCATCCACAATAATAAGGATTGTAGTCTCTGGGCGGTCTGCTGTTGAGCTTGATCATGATGGCATCCGAAGTGGGTTCGACACCCACGAGAGTAGCACCTGCCATGGTCTGCTCTTCCGTCCCTCTCACTTCTCCCGAACACGCCGGGGAAGCATAATTGAAGAAAACAACAACAGTCTTGGCCAACTGATCCACCGATCCTATACTGACACAACCACGAGTAAACACGTGATAAGCCGATATCACATACGGAGTCCCGTCATTGCGGGTATTGTTGATCATCGCAGCCGACGAGAGCAATGTCCCGTTGACCGACAGCACGAGCACGCTCCTCGACAGTTCCGCATACTCGGTCATGCACGCTACATTCGGAGCACATTTGGAGGCTTCGAGTCTTGAGTTGTCAAACCTCGGCTCACCCGGCACGTGTGTAGTTCTGACTCCGTGATTGACTTCGGACAGTCTGAGCTTGGGGAGAGCCGCTCCGGTCGGGATCTGACACTCTATGATGACCTCATCGCCTTGGATGATGCCCGTAGGGAGAGCATCATAACTATTATTGTTTACAGCACCGAAACCTCCCAACACATGACTCATGTCAGGGGTGTAGATAAAGAGCAATCCACCCTCAGGAAGGCGGAACTCATCGAAAAAGAAGTTCAGGTTCTTTGCACCCTTTGACCGTACACGATAGTACCAGGCCGTACGGCCTCCTCTATCGACCCTGCGCCCCTCTCGGATGATATCTATATTGGTGTGCAACTTATGGGCGAAGACATAGGCCCGACTCATACGCAGATCTTCGGACTCCATCTCTATACGCGCGGAGTCCACATCAAAATAAGGAGTCCTGAATGTAGGCAGTTCTGCCACACCGCGCAAGCCTGATCCGGCATCAACACCGAGGGGCTGACGAGAGGTCACGATCTGTGCGTACCCCACCATCAACGAGGCAGCAAATACCAACCACAAAGCAGTCACGGCCTTGATGGCCGGACAAAAAATGCCCAAAAGTCTGATATTCTTACGATTCACACTATTATTCATCCCTTATTTCATAGGTATTTCCACAAAAGTAATGAAAATATGCCAACTACGTATATAGTGGCGGGGACGAATTGATCGACATTCCCCACCCTGCATGACGGTCTTTTGAGGGGTATCCAAGGCAGTTTACAAGCCTTGTGTCGAGCGGACTTACATGGGAGAAAAAAAAACAGATGCACAACTCTCAAAATCGATGTGTCTAACTTGCGATGAAAGGTTGTCTAACTTGAGATCGAAGGTTGTCTAACCTCTTTCGTCAAGTTAGACAACCTTTTTTCGCCCCAAAATGGGCCTGCTCCCGCAAGCTGCAAAACGAACACATAAACAAAGCAAAAATACCACATATAGAAGAAGATAAGTGATCACTCAAAGCACGGATGTAAAATACCGGGAGTATAAGGTGGAAATTCAAAGTAAAATTTTATCTTTGTGATCAGGCTGTCCTTTTTTGTAAGGACAACGATATTTTTTTATCCACTTGTTAAAATAGTGCGTTACTATGGCCAAGAAAAACTACGTGCTTGACACTAATGTCATTCTGCATGAGTACAAGTGTATCCAAAACTTTGAGGACAATGATCTCTTTGTGCCCATAACGGTATTGGAGGAGCTGGACAGATTCAAAAAAGGCTCCGAAGAGATACACTTCAATGCACGTGCTTTCACTCGCCTGCTGGACGAGAAGGCCTCCGGGGCACTCCTTACCGACGGGGTCGTCATCAATGAGGATGGGGGACGCCTGTCGATACTTACCGAAGGGTTGTTTGACCCGAGAGTCAAGGCCGCCTTTGTGGGAGATCGCGCCGACCACCGTATACTCTCCGCAGCTCTTACACTCGCAGACAAAGACAAGACCAAGCCGACAATCCTCGTCACCAAGGATGTCAACCTGCGTATCAAAGCCCTCTCGCTGGGCATGAAGGCAGAGGACTACACTTCCGACAAGATCGCCGATACCAACACATTCAGTGGCTTGCATTGTGAGGTCGGAGGTATCTCACCGGACATCATCGACAGCATTTATAAGGAAAAGAACGAAGGTGTAAGCCTGTCAGACCTCTCCCTGCCGTTTGACCCCATACCCAATCAGACATTTATCCTCAACAGTGGGCAAAACTCCGTGCTCGCAAGAGTCAGTGCGGACAAAGAGACTGTCCACGCAGTAGAGAAAAAGACCTTGTCCGGCATCACGCCCCGCAATGCAGAGCAGACATTTGCATTTGAAGTACTCACAGATCCTGACATTTCGCTCATAGCCCTCACAGGTACGGCAGGTACAGGCAAGACGCTGCTTGCACTGGCTGCTGCTCTTTCGATGATCGATGAGTACCAACACATCTATCTGGCTCGACCCATCGTTTCGCTGGCCAACAAAGACTTGGGCTTCCTTCCGGGAGACTACAAGCAAAAGGTACAGCCCTATATGCAACCTCTCTTTGACAATCTCAACGTCATCAAGGCCCAACTCGCAGGTAACCATACCCGCCTGAGAGAGATAGACGCCATGCTCACAGATGAAAAACTCATCATCGAAGCCCTCGCATACATACGTGGCCGTAGCCTTGCCAATGTCATCTGTATCGTGGATGAGTCTCAAAACCTCACACCGCAGGAGATCAAGACCATCATCACCCGCGCCGGCGAAAACGCCAAGATGATATTCACAGGAGACATCTATCAGATAGACTCTCCTTACCTCGACTCCCGCAGTAACGGTCTGGCATACATGATCGAGCGCATGAAGGGAGAAGACTTCTTTGCCCATGTCAATCTCGTACAGGGAGAGAGATCTCGTCTCAGCGATATAGCAGCAAAAAAACTATGACACCTCCCCTCCCGCCCGGGGAAATGCGTGAGGCGGTGTCCTATACATAACATTTTACGATCATTTTATACATTGGTATGAAGAAAAAGTCTATCAAGTTCAGTCTCATTTACAGAGACATGTTCCAATCCTCAGGTAAGTACCAGCCTCGAGCTGACCAACTCGCACGCATAGCTCCTCTCATCGTGGAGATGGGATGCTTCTCTAGAGTGGAAACCAACGGGGGAGCTTTTGAACAAGTCAACCTCCTCTACGGAGAAAACCCCAACAAGGCGGTACGCACCTTTACCAAACCCCTCAAAGACGCAGGCATCCAGACACATATGCTTGACCGTGGTCTCAACGGTCTCCGTATGTATCCTGTTCCGGCCGATGTGCGTCGTCTCATGTACAAAGTCAAGAAGGCTCAAGGTGTAGATATCACACGTATCTTCTGCGGTCTCAACGACGTCCGCAACATCATCCCTTCGATCAAGTACGCCAAGGAAGCAGGCATGATACCTCAGGCGACACTCTGTATCACTCACTCTCCTATCCATACGGTAGAGTACTACTTCAACATAGCATCCCAACTCATCGAAGCCGGTGCTCCGGAGATCTGTCTCAAAGACATGGCAGGTATCGGCCGCCCTGCGACTCTCGGTAAGATAGTCAAGGCAATCAAGGACAAGTACCCCGATGTGATCATCGAGTATCATGGCCACACAGGTCCCGGTTTTTCAGTGGCTTCGATGCTGGAAGTCTGTCGCAACGGTGCAGACATCGTGGACGTGGCTATCGAACCTCTTGCATGGGGAAAGATCCATCCCGACGTGATCACCATACAAGCGATGCTCAAGGATGCAGGCTTCGATGTGCCTGAGATCAACATGAATGCATACATGAAAGCTCGTGCGCTCACGCAGGAGTTCATCGATGATTTCCTCGGCTACTTCATGGACGACAACAACCTCAAGATGTCTTCGCTACTCGTAGGTTGCGGCCTCCCCGGAGGTATGATGGGATCCATGATGGCAGACCTCAAGGGGGTACACGCAGGTATCAACATGCATCACCGCAGCAACGGCACTCCCGAACTATCTATCGATGATCTCCTTGTCAAGCTCTTCCAGGAGGTAGAGTATGTATGGCCTAAGCTCGGCTATCCTCCTCTCGTGACTCCTTTCAGCCAATACGTCAAGAACGTAGCTCTCATGAATGTCTACAACATGGAACGTGGCGAAGGACGTTGGCAGGCTATCGACCCCAACACTTGGGACATGATCCTTGGTAAGGCAGGACGCCTACCCGGTCCTCTTGCTCCTGAGATTGTCGAGCTGGCAAAGGAAAAAGGCTATGAGTTTACGGATGCCGATCCTCAGAGCAACTTCCCCGACAAGTTGGATGAGTACCGTGAGGAGATGAAGCGAGAAGGTTGGGAACTTGGTGAAGATGATGAAGAACTCTTCGAGCTCGCCATGCACGACCGCCAATATCGTGACTACAAGAGCGGTGTGGCTAAGGAACGCTTCTACAATGACCTCAACAAGCTCAAAGATGCCAAGATGGCAGAACAAGGTCTCAACCCCGAAGATATCAAGGCAGTCAAGAGAGCGAAGTATGTCGCGGTCACTGCTCCCGCATCGGGACAAGTATTCTGGGATGTGGATATGGACGATCGTTCTGCAATGCCTATGGAGGGCACATCATTCAGAGCCGGTAGCAAGATATGCTTCATCATGACTCCGATGGCTTATACCGAAAGTGTCTATACCTATATCTCCGGTCGCATCCGCGAGGTAGTGGTACAACAAGGCGGGACGGTACGCAAGGGCGATGTCATCGCTTATCTCGATGAGGTAGAGGATTTCTTGCCCGAAGAGACTCCAAAGACTGACAAAGTGAAGCGTGTAGAGAACACACCTTACGTCTCCAAGCCTCGCGCCAACAAGAAGTAACCCTTCCCGAAAAGTAATAAATCTGCGGAGCAGATGGTCATAAGGGCCATCTGCTCCGCCGATCTTTTTGTCCCGGCTGATAGAAAAGAACACCTTACCCGATATATAACTCAGGAAAGACGGCTCAACAATTCTCCGAAGAAAAGACATACTTCTCTCGCAATCAATATGCCTGCTTTGATGAATCAAGTCGGACAACTTTTTCACCGCCCCATCGCTTTATGAAAAATCACTACATTTGTATGAAGATAGCGGTCCAATACCGACACCTTATTGATATATGGAAAAACTGATTATAGCTTTACTTGTCATCGTAGTACTTTTCCTTGTCGCCTTGGCATGGGACCTGTACCGCAGGCTCAAAGGCAAGCGAGAAGCAGAGCACTATATAGAGGACATCCTCAAACACTTTTTCTCCCGCAACAAGGAAGCATGGACGCTGGAGGACATCCGAGTATGGAAAAGCATCGATGAGGAGACCCTCCGAAAGTACCTCAGGATAGCAGAGCGTCGCGGATGGGTACATCTTACCGGTTCCTACGACAACATCGTCGTAATCACTCCTGCGGGTCTGACTTATGGTTCTCAGATGTCCCGAGCTCACCGTATCTATGAGCGTTATCTGGCTGAAAGGACGAGTTATCCCAAGGATGAGTGGCATCCTCGTGCCGAACTCAAGGAGCACATCCTCACCCCGACCGAGGTCGAAGAGATGAGCCGGAGTCTGGGACACCCCCTCTTTGACCCCAGTGGAGAGCCCATACCACCCAGAGTGGGAGGACTACCCGATTTTCAGTTCATAGCATTGGACGAAATCACCGACACCGATACCATATACACCGTGGCAGCCTTGCCCGATGACGAAAAAGAAAGAGTTCTTGCCTTTTCTCGTCAAGGACTCATCGTAGGCGCTCTCGTCAAGGTGGAAAGCATAGGACATACAGCACGGCTCGTGGTAGAGGGACAGACCATCGAAGTCCCCGAGCACTGGCAACCTCACGTACTGCTGAAACACAAAGAGACAGATACGCCTCTGCCGGAGGGACTCATACCTCTGTCAAAGCTCAAACCCGGAGAACGTGCCGTCATCGTACGGCTCAAGTCAGTCATCATTGGAGAGAAGCGCAGGCGACTCTCGGACTTGGGATTTGTCAAGGGTGGAGAGGTAAGTGTCTACATGGGCAGTCCTTTGGGGCATCCCGTAGCTTATCTAATACGTGACACGGCGATAGCCCTACGTCGTGACCAGTCGGATCATATCCTTGTCCAACCATTGGATCAGACAAAGGAGGCATAACATCTACGATCAGAATGCAAACAGAACGACAGACAAAGAAAATGCTTGTCCGCACAGGCAAAAAAGCGGAGTCGGCAGATCTCAGAATAGCTCTCGCAGGTAACCCGAACACAGGGAAAAGTACAGTGTTCAACTACCTCACGGGATTACGTCAGCATACGGGCAACTGGCCGGGCAAGACGGTAGCCAAAGCCGAGGGTAGTTTTGTCTACAACAACAAAAAATACGACATCGTCGATCTTCCGGGGACATACTCCCTGCTATCGACATCCGAAGATGAGGAGATCGCTCGCGACTTCATCCTCTTCGGCTCTCCGGACGTGACTCTCATCGTCTCGGACGCTACACGACTCGAGCGCAACCTCAACCTCATCCTGCAGATACTCGAGATAACGGATCGAGCCATACTCATAGTCAATCTGATCGACGAAGCCCAACGCAACGGCATATCCGTAGACACAGAGGCATTGAGCAAAAGGCTCAGCATCCCTGTAGTAGGGGCTTCTGCTCGTTCGGGCGAAGGCATGGACATCCTCCTCCAAGAGGTGGACAAGCTCATCTCTCAGGAAGAGATCACACCTCCGGCACGTATCACAAAATTTCAGGGTGTACAGTCCGAGATCATCACCTCTCTGACCGAACAACTTGAGTCGCTCTTTCCCGGTATCCCCAATGCTCGTTGGCTCGCGCTCCGTCTCCTCGATGGGGACGAAAAGATAAGGAAAGCCCTAAAAGACGGAGACTTCGGTCGGGCAGAAGGGATAGACACCTTCCTCGACACGGCTGACCGATGGCGTTGGGAAGTGGGCGAAGATCTCCATGATCACATCACCGAAGCAGTGTATGCCGAAGCTCAAAAGATCACCGAAGAAGTCGTAACCTTCCACCACAAGGAACGCAACATGCGTTTCGACATCAAACTCGATCGTATATTGACAAGCAAAATCTGGGGCTTCCCTATCATGCTCCTCATGCTGGCAACTGTCTTGTGGCTTACGATAAAGGGTTCCAACTATCCTTCGCAGTGGCTCTCCGACCTCCTCGTCGGTTGGCTTCATCCGTTATTGAAAACATCGTTGGGAGGATTTCTTCCCACAACATTGGTCGGCTTCCTCGTGGATGGTGTCTACCTAACCACCGCTTGGGTCGTGTCCGTCATGCTACCACCGATGGCGATATTTTTCCCCTTGTTTACACTCCTTGAGGACTTTGGTTACCTCCCTCGTGTGGCTTTCAATCTCGATGAGCTCTTCCGTCGCAGTGGAGCTCACGGCAAGCAGGCGCTTACGATGACTATGGGATTTGGATGCAATGCCGCCGGAGTCGTCGCAACACGCATCATCGACAGTCCTCGCGAACGCCTCATTGCCATCCTGACCAACAACTTCTCTCTCTGCAACGGACGATGGCCGACACAGATCATGCTGGCAACGATATTTATCTCCACCGTCGTACCTCCTGCGATAAGCTCGGTGGCGAGCATCGGTGCCGTCCTCCTCATAGCGTTACTGGGTATCCTTATGATGTTTTTAAGCTCCCTTTTTCTATCCCATACCATGCTGAAAGGGACGGTCTCTACATTCAACCTCGAACTCCCACCTTACCGACCACCCAAGATACTGCAAGTCCTCTACACTTCACTCATAGACCGCACACTTATCGTCCTCTGGAGAGCCATCATGTTTGCAGCACCGGCAGGAGCCTTTATATGGTTGTTGTGCAACATCATGATCGGAGATACTTCGATTGCAGAGTGGTTGATCGAGAGCATGGACGGATTCGGACTCTTTGTCGGGCTCAACGGCGTGATCCTCCTTGCCTACATCATCGCGATCCCGGCCAACGAGATAGTTATCCCTACCGTACTCATGCTGACGATCCTCAGCGTCCCTTCGCTCGGAGGTATGGGCGAAGGTGCGGGAGTCCTCGTGGGCGAAGAGTCTTTCGATGCCATAGAGATGATCCTGCGTACAGGAGGATGGACGACACTCACTGCCGTAAATGTCATGCTCTTCAGCCTCTTGCACAATCCTTGTAGCACGACCATATACACGATATACAAAGAAACCGGAAGCATCAAGTGGACGATCGTGTCTGTCCTCCTTCCCCTCGTGATCGGTTTCGTCACGATCACGGCCGTGACATTGGTATGGAGACTCGTCACAATCCTTTAAGAGCAAAGACAAATGGATAAAAAGCTCAAAGTAACCCTCATCGGAAGCATCGTCAATCTCATCCTGCCACCACTCAAGTTTGTCGCAGGTGTCATCTGGCACAGTAACGCCCTCATCGCCGATGCCATCCACTCCGTTTCCGACCTCCTTTCGGATCTCGTTGTCTACATCTTCCTCTCCGTGGCACGCAAGCCAAGAGACAAAAATCACGACTACGGACACGGCAAATATGAGACCCTTGCGACATTTTTCATCGCACTGATGCTCATCATCGTAGGGTGTTTCATCGCCGGCAGTGCGATACGTACTGTGATGCTGTATTTCGAAGAAGGGATCTTGCCCGAACGCCCCGGGATCGTCGCACTCATAGCTGCCTTTATCTCGATATTTCTCAAGGAAATACTCTTTCGTATCACCCGCAAGGTAGCCATCGATACCCATAGCGATGCCGTCATGGCCAATGCCTGGCACCACAGAAGTGATGCATACTCATCGATAGCGACACTCCTCGGGATTGCCGGTGCGATATTTTTTGGAGGAGTAGGGTTGTTGCTTGAGCCTGTTGCAGCCTTCGTCGTCGGGCTCTTCATCATCAAGGTAGGGGTAGATCTTGGCCTGCCCGCCATACAAGTCCTCACCGATGCCAGCCTCACCGATCATACCGAGGAAGAGATACTCAACATCATACGCACAGTCCCCGAGGTCGAAGACCCGCACAACCTCCGCACACGCCTCATAGGCAAAGACTATGCCATCGAAGTGGACGTGCGTACCAACGGAGACAAGACCGTCCATGAGGCTCACGAACTCACAGAGATCATCGAACAAAAACTCCGAAAAAGGTTTGGCAAGACGACACACATCGTCATCCACGTCGAGCCCCTCAAGCCCTATCGTCATGCGCCGTACAGGTAAGACCGAGGCTGCCCTACCCTCACGACTCATCGCCACACGTCTCGAAGCAGGTTGTGACGAAGCCGGCAGAGGTTGTCTCGCAGGCCCTGTCGTGGCGGCAGCCGTGATACTCCCTCCCGATCTCATCATCCCCGGGCTGGATGACTCGAAAAAGCTCACCGAAGCCAGACGCCTCGCACTCCGCGAAATCATCATCGAGAAAGCCCTCGACCATGCCGTCGCTATCGTATCTCCGCAAGAGATAGACCGGATCAACATCCTACAAGCCTCTTTTGTCGCCATGACCCGAGCGGTCGAATCACTGAAAATAACACCCGAACACCTGCTGATCGACGGCAACCGCTTCCGTAGTACGACAACGATCCCTCACACATGTATCGTCAAAGGAGACGGCAAGATTGCTTCGATAGCAGCCGCCTCCGTCCTTGCCAAGACGACAAGGGACGAGTACATGAAAGACCTTGCCAAGGATTTTCCTCACTATGGCTGGGAACAAAATGCAGGCTATCCTACACAAAAACACCTCGAAGCCCTTCACACCCACGGCATCACGCCTCATCACCGCAGGAGCTTCGGTCCATGCCAACCCACCCTATTCGATCTGATGGGAGAGGGGTAATCATCTCAAAAACCTACCATTAAACAGTCATCTTATCGGCATCTGTCTCGATTCCGGTCTCACCATGCACGCTCAATAGGGCAGGTACAGATACTGCGCCAGACGAGCAAGAAGCGACGACGTATCGCTTTCGAGTCCGGCTCCTGAGAGCGATCTACCTCTACAATTTATTACAACGTGCTGAAAAAAGTCAGACTCCTCGAAAAATCAACATGTCTAACTTGAGAAATTAAGGGGTCTAACTTGATGAAAAAGGTTGTCTAACTTGAGATCGAAGGTTGTCTAACTTGATTCAGCCCCTTCTACAACGTCTGAAAGCATCATACAATCAAAGAGTGTGTCATGATACCCGTCCGAATCTCGGCACAGATGAATTTTGCCCGGAATCAAAGCCATGCAATTTTTACAACGCACGTGTAGTGGGTTGATATTCGAAGACGGCCTCACATCATGAGATACGACCATGGAGGCAGAGCCATCTTCTTGTCTTTAGAGACGGAGAAAATGCTCCTCGCCTTTTTATCCACAAAAGCAAGGTAGGTGTCGAAAGTATTGGTTACATTTGTATGATAAGACCTGATTGACAGATAGAATAATACACAAAAAATATAGTTTATGGCAAATATCGAAAATTTCAATTTCAAAGGGCTACGCACCTTTGTACGTGTGGACTTCAACGTACCACTCGATGACAAGTTCAACATCACCGACGATACCCGCATACGCGCGGCACTCCCTACGCTCCACAAGATATTGGGCGATGGTGGCAGGCTCATCCTCGGCTCTCACCTCGGCCGTCCCAAGGGTGTCGAAGAAAAGCATTCGCTCGCTCACATCAAGGATCAGATATCCAAGGCTTTGGGTGTGGAGGTGAAGTTTGCGCCCGACTGTGTGGGCGAAGAGGCTGTCCGTATGGCTTCGGAGCTCAAAGACGGTGAGGCACTTCTTCTCGAAAATCTCCGCTTCTATGCCGAAGAAGAAGGCAAGCCTCGTGGTCTTGCAGAGGAGGCGAGTGAAGAGGAAAAAGCAGCGGCAAAAAAGGCTGTGAAAGAGTCTCAAAAGATCTTTACAAAGAAGCTCGCCGACCTTGCCGATGTGTATGTCAATGATGCTTTCGGCACAGCACACCGTGCTCATGCTTCGACAGCCCTCATGGCGGACTACTTCGACAAGGATCACAAGATGTTCGGCTACCTCATGGGCAAAGAGGTCGAGGCGGTAAAGAAGGTGATGAGCGACATCCAACGCCCATTCACCGCAATCATGGGTGGCTCCAAGGTATCAAGCAAAATAGATATCATCGAAAATCTCCTCACCAAGGTGGACAACCTTATCCTCACAGGGGGTATGACCTACACCTTCTCCAAGGCTCGTGGCGGTAAGATCGGTGTCTCTATCGTGGAGAACGACAAGCTCGACCTCGCACTCGACATCATCAAGAAGGCTGAAGAGCGTGGAGTGAAACTATTCACCGCAGTGGACACAAAGGCTGCGGATAAGTTCAGCAACGATGCGAATACGCAGTTCGTGCCATCGAACGACATCCCTGATGGCTGGGAAGGTATGGATATCGGTCCGAAGACAATAGAAATGTTCAGCAATGTCATCAAGGACTCAAAGACCATCCTCTGGAACGGACCTACGGGTGTATTCGAGTTCGACAACTTCGGTCATGGCTCTGAGGCTGTGGGTAAGGCGATAGCAGAAGCTACAAAGGCAGGGGCATTCTCCCTCGTCGGTGGTGGTGACTCCGTGGCTTGCGTCAATAAGTATCACCTTGCAGACAAAGTCTCTTATGTCTCCACAGGTGGCGGCGCACTCCTCGAAGCGATCGAAGGCAAGCTCCTTCCCGGCATTGCTGCGATAGAAAAACAAATCTAACCTAATGAAAAACAGCAGCTAAACACATAAATATAGAAAACATCTATACTCATATAGAGGCAGTAGATTGTTTGTAATGAAATCTCTATGTACTTTTGTTAAAACCTGATATAATTGAGATTAATGTATGAAGGCAACAATACTGTATCAAAGCAAAAAGGGGCGCACAGCAGGATGGGCACGAGCGATGTCCATGTATCTGTGGAGCAAGGGCGTCAGTGTGAGTTATGGACCAATCTCCGATTTCAAAGAAGAGCAACTCCGAGACTCCGACCTTTTGCTACTTGGCAGTTGGACAACGGGATGGTTCGTCGTCAATCAGAAGCCAAGCAAGATGTGGATTGAAGCCTCCAAGAGACTCCCCTTGACACTCCCTCCTCACGTTATTCTTTTTGCGACATACAAGGTACGCACAGGAGCAATCTTCAGGAGGATGAAGGCGTGTCTCAATCTGTCCGATGTAATACAGGTAGATACGATGAGGTCCAAGACCGGGATCCTCTCCGACGAAGACAAGCAGAGACTTGATGCCTACATCGAAAGGGTCAAGACTCTTCGAAACAGCTTGTAATGGAGCCATGGTCAAAAATACCTATGCGTATGAATACCTATATTGTATAACTTAACACTGAAAGCTATGGAAGAAAAGAACAAACTGACAACAGCTGCGGGTGCTCCCGTGGCAGACAACCAGAACGTCGCTACCGCAGGTAGACGTGGCCCTATGCTGCTACAAGATGTTTGGTTCCTTGAAAAACTGGCTCACTTCGATCGCGAAGTCATCCCCGAACGCCGTATGCATGCCAAAGGTTCAGGCGCCTTTGGTACTTTTACTGTCACCCACGACATCACGAAGTACACAAGAGCTGCAATCTTCTCCGAAATAGGGAAGAAGACCGAACTCTTCGTACGCTTCTCCACCGTTGCCGGTGAGCGTGGAGCAGCAGATGCAGAGCGCGATATCCGTGGCTTTGCCATCAAATTTTACACCGAAGAAGGCAACTGGGACTTGGTGGGCAACAACACTCCTGTGTTTTTCTTGAGAGACCCTCTCAAGTTCCCGGACCTCAACCACGCGGTCAAGCGTGATCCTCGCACCAACATGAGAAGTGCTCAGAACAACTGGGACTTTTGGACACACTTACCCGAAGCTCTTCACCAGGTGACCATCACCATGAGTGACCGTGGTATCCCTGCTACTTATCGCCATATGCATGGCTACGGTAGTCATACTTTCTCATTCATCAATGCTGACGGTGTGAGACACTGGGTGAAGTTCCACCTTCACACTCAGCAAGGTATCAAGAACCTCACAGATGCTGAAGCTGAAGCGTTGGTAGGAAAGGATCGCGAGAGTCACCAAAGAGACCTTTACGAAAGTATCGAACGTGGAGAGTTCCCACGCTGGACGCTCAAGGTACAGATCATGACCGAAGAGGAAGCTAAGGCAATGCCTTACAACCCATTTGACTTGACAAAGGTATGGTCACAGAAACAGTTTCCGCTCATCGAAGTGGGTGTGATGGAGCTTAACCGCAATCCTGAAAACTACTTCGCTGATGTAGAGCAAGCTGCGTTCAACCCTGCCAATGTAGTACCGGGTATCAGCTTCTCTCCTGACCGTATGTTGCAGGGGCGTCTCTTCTCTTACGGAGACACACAGCGTTACCGCCTCGGTGTCAACCACCACCAGATCCCTGTCAACAAGAGTCGTTGCCCATTCCTCAACATGTACCATCGTGATGGAGCAATGAGAGTCGACGGCAACTATGGTTCACGCCTCGGCTACGAACCTAATGGCTACGGTCACTGGCAAGACCAAAACGAGTACAAGGAGCCACCTCTCGAACTCGATGGTGCAGCTTATCAATGGGACTTCAGAGAAGACGATAGCGACTACTACTCACAGGTACGTGATCTTTTCCACATCATGTCTCCTGAGCAACAACAAGTCCTCTTCGACAACACAGCTCGTGCTATGGGTGACATCCCAAAAGAGATCAAGCTACGCCACATCGCCAACTGCCACAATGCAGATCCTGCTTACGGCAAGGGGGTCGCAGACGCTCTCGGCATCAACGTGGCAGAAGCTATGTAATTTAGATATAGCTACGCATAAAACTCTTTAAACAAAAGAGAGGCTAAGCATCGATTGCTTAGCCTCTCTTATTTTATTATTGTACTAACGTCTCGGGATTACCAAGCGAAGATAGGACGCTCGGACATCATTTCGTTGACCTCCTTGCGTACTGCAGCGATGACTGCTTCGTCTTCAGGAGCAGAGAGGACACGGTCGATGAGGGTCACGATAGCCTTCATTTCAGAAGGTTGCACACCTCTTGTAGAGATAGCAGGAGTACCTACGCGGAAACCTGAAGTTTGGAATGCCGAACGAGTGTCGAATGGCACCATGTTCTTGTTGATGGTGATATCGGCACGCACGAGACTGTTCTCGGCCACCTTACCTGTAAGTTCTGGGAACTTGGGACGGAGGTCTACGAGCATGCTGTGGTTGTCTGTACCATCGGAGATGATCTTGTAACCAAGTTCGATGAACGCCTTTGCCATAGCCTGAGCGTTGTCCTTGACGAGCTCTTGGTACACCTTGAACGATGGGTCAAGAGCTTCGCCGAAAGCAACAGCCTTAGCTGCGATCACGTGCTCAAGCGGACCACCTTGTACACCCGGGAATACAGCAGAGTCGAGGAGCTGACCCATGGTCTTGAGTACACCCTTTGGCGTCTTGAGCTCCCAAGGATTTTCAAAGTCCTTACCAAGGAGGATGATACCACCACGAGGACCGCGGAGGGTCTTGTGAGTTGTCGAAGTGACGATGTGAGCATACTTCACGGGGTTATCAAGGAGACCCGCAGCAACAAGACCCGCAGGGTGAGCCATGTCTACCATCAGGAGTGCACCGATCTTATCTGCGATGTCGCGCATACGTTGGTATTCCCACTCACGAGAGTAAGCCGAACCACCTGCGATGATGAGTTTTGGTTTGTGTTCGAGCGCAAGGCGTTCCATCTCGTCGTAGTCCACACGGCCGGTATCTTCCTTTACGTTGTACGCGATAGGATTGTATAGGATACCCGAGCTATTGACAGCCGAACCGTGAGAGAGGTGACCTCCATGAGCGAGGTTAAGGCCGAGGAATGTATCTCCGGGCTTGAGTACTGTGAGTAGTACCGCCATGTTTGCCTGAGCACCTGAGTGAGGTTGGACGTTTGCCCACTCAGCTCCATAAAGTTGCTTGATACGGTCGATAGCGAGTTGCTCAGCCTGGTCTACGACCTCACAACCACCATAGTACCTACGACCCGGATAGCCTTCAGCGTACTTGTTGGTAAAGCAGCTACCCATGGCTTCCATGACTTGATCACTGACAAAGTTTTCCGAAGCGATGAGCTCGATCCCTTTGCGTTGTCTCTCGTGCTCCTCCCGGATGAGGGCAAAGATGCGTTCGTCTCTTTTCATAATGATGTTGAGGACTTTTGGATTATTATTAGATTATTATGAATATTCGATACATACGTCTCACAAATATAGTTATTAAATACTTTAGCACCAACGTGTCTGCAACGAGATTTGACAGTCCTCACGAGGCAAACTTTTTGATCCTAAGGAGAAAAAGAATTTTACAGAAAATCTCATTTGTTTTGTTTTTTAGAGTAGAAGTCGCTACTTTTGATGAAAGATTAACTCTGAATTAAGATTATGAAACACATCAGTGCCTTGTTCATGGTGCTTGTCTCCCTGCTTATTTGCGCTTGTTGCACTCAAAGTTCCGATGGAGACGAGGCGCAATCAGACAAAAATGATCAGTCGTGGGCTATCTTTCTCAACGAAAAAGATCTGAGTGCATTTACATGCACCTATGCGTCCTCTCAGGTCGACGGAGACTCAAGCCATCTTGCTGCCAAGACCATGGCTCTGAACAAGATACTCATCGATCTCCTCCCCTATATCGACACAAAACGAGAGGGAACAAATATCAACTTTGTCGCAATCAGCCTCTGTCACGAAGCAGACGAAGGAAAATTCGTAATCAAGGAAATAGCACTGGTAGACTTTTCCAAGATGCCTGCGGAAGAAGTGCTCCCTTTCGCAATGACAGCCTCCGAAAGCACCCTCAGATCATTGGGACGCAACCTGGAGAACAAAAACTCAGGAAAAGTGCTCATCTCATGTGAGATGGGGCAAAAACGGTATATGTCCGACGAAATTGATCTCGAAGGAGACTCTCGATCCGCCCTCTCCTTCAAGATCGCACGCTTCATCGCCACTTGCATTGAAGAACGCACGGATACCCGGAGTAAAAATTTTGAGATAGCTCTGACCTACTGAAGCCAAAGCAGCCCCGCATCCACTTCGGGCACACTCGCCCGTAGTTTTCCACGATAATAGTTTACTTTTTTCACTCATGTGACAAGCAACTCCCGGCCTTGTCGGCAAAGGTTGTGGCTCTATGCCCGACCTACCTGTCGTTGAGGGCTTTGGGAGGAGGCAAAAAAAGTTGTCTAACTTGACGTGTCAAGTTAGACAACTTAATTCATCAAGTTAGACACATCGATTTCGGGGGTTGTACATCTTGTTTGCGAACTGTCCGGCTTCGGTTCAAAGGGAGGCGGCTACAACCTATATATACGGAAGTTAGAGCACAAGGATAGACATCTCAACATATCCCCTCAAAAACCTGTTCGCAAGGGCATAACGACCAACCGGACTCAGGGAGGCAAGACAAGAAAGAGACATAACCTATCAAAATCTCCTCGACAGGAAGATACATAAACGATAAAGACCCATGACAGAGATTGGCTAACCAACCTGTCATGGGTCCCACTGTACTATGGGTGCACCCCATAACCTTCCCCCGGAGTCGCGTTGCTACCTGTACGCCTTTATCTCAATTTAGAGATCAGAGACGCCTCCCACAGGCAGATTCATAAGATGCGGTGCTGCATTCCCTCAAAAACAGAATCCCCCTCAGTCATCTGTTCAGCCTTCCGCATCATGGTATCTGGAGAGCACTTAAATCCACAGATAACCACATAATCTCTCCCCGGATTCTTCCTCCCCCACGCAAGGCACAGACCCGAAACAATGAACATGAAAAACGAATGTCTATGCTTGCGTTTTCTACTGCAAACATAGACATTCGTATCACCGAGATAACGGAGGAAATCAGCAAATAGGATAAAGAATCACGCAATCTAAGCGTAAAAACACGGACAAAACGCGCATAAAAAATCAATAAAGCATTGATAAATAGAGAATTAAAAATCCTATTTTACCCCTCCTGAAATACGGCCGAAATCAGTGGGGGTAACCCCAAATTCTTTCTTGAACAAGCGTCCGAAGTACCCCGAATCGTTGAATCCGCACAAGTCCGAGACCTCATTGACATTGTATTGACCTGTCGAAAGGAACTGCTTCGCCTTGGCAAGACGTATGCGGGTGATGTATGCGATGGTAGAAACACCGACCATCATATTGAGTTTTCGGGTAAGCTGAGATGTACTCACACACATTTTGTCGGCAAGGAAAGCCACGTTGAGTTCCGGATTGGCAATTTCGGCATGGATGATGTTCGTCACCTTACGCACAAACTCGAGGCTCTCTGTATCTTCGGCCTTGAGTCCTACCCCTTCTTCCTTCTCAAGCATATTGAGGTATTTTTCTCTCAACAAACGACGACTCTCAAGGAGTTGAGCCACGCGGATGAGGAGTTCATCCGGATCAAAAGGCTTCGAGAGATAAGCATCCGCGCCCATACGGTACCCTTCCTTGCGATCCTTGCCATCACTCTTTGCTGAGAGCATGATGATAGGGATATGATCTGTGAGAGGATTTTGGCGTACCTCCTTGACCAGAGCATTTCCGTCTTTTATAGGCATCATGAGGTCGGTGATGATGAGATCAGGGACTGCCTTGTCGGCCTTGGCAATACCTTGCTCTCCATCTTGTGCGATGATGATGGCATACCGAGGAGACAAAATCGATCTCAGATACAGAGTCACGTCGGCATTGTCCTCGACGATGAGTATCACGGAGCGTTCGCCGGCAGTATCATCAGGCTCGGGCTTGGGCAAAAAAGAAGCCTCGAGAGTTTCGGATGCGGCAAACTCCGGCAGTTCGACAACACTCTCCTCCTTACTGTCCAGCTCAACAATAGAGGATTCCGGAGCTTTGAGAGGCAGACACACATCGAAGGTAGAGCCTTTTCCTACAACACTCTCCACAAGGATATCTCCACCCATCTGTTCGACAAGTTTTTTTGTCAAAGCCAGTCCCACACCGGAACCCATAGAGCGAATGTTGTTGTCCGAACGGTAGAAGATATCAAAGATAAACGGAAGATCTTTCGGGTCTATACCTCTGCCATTATCAATAACCCTAAGAGAGAGCATGTCGCCCTTTTGGTTTTTCCCGACAAGTACCTGAACCACTGAGCCGGAGTCGGAGTACTTGATGGCATTGGATAGGAGATTATTTATGATCTTATTGATATACTCGGGGATAAAGTCCATCCGGATCTCCCCATGCTCTGCACGAAAAAAGAGCTCGATGTCATTTTTGTGCCCATAGTGCCTGAATCCCTCGACAATCGCTCTCATATAAGCGATGATATCCTCGTGTCTGTAAGGTGGGATATTCATGTTGGCACGTTGGAGCTTGGATATATCGAGGAGCTGATCGACAAGTCCCAGCAGGCTCAAGCACTGGCGGTCGATGGTCTTGACGTACTCACAACGCTCTTTGGCAGCTGTCGGAGAGTCAGGCAAAAGATGCCTGTTGAGCCCCTGAATTACAGTCAGAGGCGTCCTGAACTCATGGGTGATATTGGTAAAAAAGACCGAACGCGCCTTTTCGTATTGCTTCAATGCAGCATTACTCCTCAGACGTTGTCTGTATGCATAATAAGCAGCCGCAGCGAGGAAAAAGCCGATAAATCCCAAAGCCCAAGAGACATACATGGCACGTTGAGTCTCTGCCTTTTCGATAGCATTTTGCAATTCGATTTCTTTCAGACTGCGTTGATTTCGCTCCCTCTCATAATTGATGCGGATATCCATGTATCTGTTGCTCTGATTGACGCCACGGATACTGTCTTGGATAGCCTGACTCTTCTTGAAGTAATCAAGAGCCTGACTATAATTGTGCTGTTTGTTCGCAAATCTGTAACGGAGATCGTAGATGATGGCACGGTGTTCGGGCGAACTGATCTCGGACTCTGTCTTCTCTGCCAAGTCGATATAATGCTCGTACTCCGCAATATCCGACCGCACAAGATTGATCTCTGCCAGTCCGAGACAAGCCTCCAGCCAGTGCCATCTGTCAGGGCTTTCCTCTATGAGGTTGTACGCTTCCAAGTACCTCTCCTCTGCCTCTTCGTAGCGCTTTTGCAACTTGAACAATCGCCCCAAGTGGTTGAGACAAAGAGCTTCCCCGAGATCTGACCGGACTTCTTTATTGCACTCCAAGGACTTGACATAGTACATATGTGCCGTATCATACGACGCCTTGGACTCATAGACTGCACCGAGATTGGCGTAATTGATAGCCTGACCGACCACACTTTTTTGCTTTATCTCCCCATCCAGAGCTTTCAGAAAGAAACGCTCTGCATCATCATTGTACCCAAGCGAAAGACTCACATTACCGATACCGTTAAGCGCAACAACCTTACTCTTTTCTATGGCCTTGGAACTCTTGTCGGAGTACTTTTCCGCCACATTGAGGGCGCAATGATGGTAGTCCAAGGCTTCCGAAAATGCACCTATGCGTCGATAGTCTGTACCAAGTTCATTGTAGGCACGTGTGATCTGCAAAGTATCGGGAAGCCGGCTTGCGAGATCGAGATAAGTTCGGTGAGCAGCTATGGCTTCCGAGAAATTGGCATTCTCCCGATACACTTTCCCCAACTTCCTGTGCCCATGCATGAGCAGGAGGGAGTCCCCATTGGCACGATATGTTTCGATAAGTTTTTGCAGTCCTTCGACATCCTGAGTCCTGGAGATCTGCTTGACTTCCCGGGTGGCATCGCGCCGAGAGGCCTCCTTCATGGAAGCCCGACGACAAGCTGTCAGGACAGAAGCCATCGCCAACAAAATGAATAATAAAGTAGTCAGGAAAAACTTCATTTATATTTCAAACCTCGCAAGGTGAGACATAACAATTTTTATGCAAAAATAATAGTAATATTCGACATTCCAACCCAAATGCGCAAATAAAAAGGGAATACATGACTCTCATAAATTCAACACATTACGACATCCTAAAATCTTTGCACACGGCCTAAAAGAGCCTTCTCCGAAAAAGGCATCAAAGTCTGCTCATAAAGATCGTCACCCGATTTCGAGAGACATACATGTACAACGCTTTTATCAAAATCCTTATCGACACAGAGGGAGGCTCAGAAAGGGTGCAAAGCAAGTCCGACATATCACCCCATGGAGCACTGTCACACCCTTCCGATTCATGAAAAAAGAAGTCGTCTGACCCATACTTATCGGTCAGACGACTCTTTTGTCATGTACCTTGCACGACATTTATGTCGGGCTGACACTTATGCTTGAGATTACGGTAAATCTCATGCGGTATGGCTAACACCTCTGATGGACTCCACGATGCGCTCGTTGCGGATGATCATCATACCGTGGCGGTCTGCAGTGATGCCGTCGGTGAGTCGGTAAGTATATCGTGGTACACCTCCGACAATCTCTGTCGGGAAGTAGTGGTATCGGAGGTTGGGACAGTCCTTGAGCGCATCTGCCGCCTCAAGTATGTGCGTGGACACGATGAAGAAGCAGTTGTGATGTAGCGAAAACGCTTTGAGGACAGCCGAGGTGGCATCGAGTGCATCTTTGACATTGGTACCCTTGAACAACTCGTCAAGGATCACAAAGAGGTTATGTCCGTCAGCCACGTGTTGAGCCACATGCTTGACTCGCATCACCTCGGCGTAGTAATGACTGTACCCGAGATCCATATTGTCCGAGACGTTGATAGAGGTAAAGAGACCGTCTCTGACGGTAAACTCCATCTCCTGAGCAGGGACGGGGAAGCCCATATGTGCGAGGTAAAGACCGATACCTACGGACTTCATGAATGTAGATTTGCCGGCCATATTTGCACCCGTAAGGAAGATCATATTGTGCTCTTTGTCTACGGTGAGGCTGTTGCCCTTCGCGCCTTGGACAGTGGGATGGAAGAGGGTCACAGCCCTGAAGATGTTCCGCCCTTCCCTGACAGGATGAGCGGTAGCGACCTTGAAGCCCCGTTCGTTAGCCACTTTCGCGACAGTTATCTGAAGATCAAGATGATAAATGATCTCCATAAGCCTGCTCACTTCGGTGTAGCAAGTGATGCGGAGCACCCTATGGCAGTGCATGGTCCGGGCAAAGGACAGCCCTTTGGCCCCCCGATGCTTCATGATTCCGGAGAGAGCCGGAGTAGAGAGTAACTTCCTGACCTCCTCATCGACAGACCGATAAGTATCTACCACCTTGGCGTGCTGAGAAGTAAAGTCAGCCAAGCGATCAAAGAGGCTGAGGGTCTTGAGGATGTTCGTCCCCATGTTCTCTATCATCCGATCACCGGCGATGTAGAGCATACTCTTCATCTTCGCAAACTTGAGGAGGTGCAGAGCCCTGCTGCCATGAGCAGGCATACTCATGTAGTACTCCACGGCATCAAGGAGTTCGTCCTCAAACGGGAAGTCACAAGGATGCTCCATGAAAGTACGGAAGAGAGCGCTGCGAGCATTGATCGCCTCACTGTCGGTAAGAGGATGGCGAAACATATACTCCATGAGCTGACGCCCTCCTCTGGTACGCGTATGGTCGTAGACGTGGTATATCGACTTGCTATCGTATTTGCCGAGCAGATTGAGATCCTGCACGGTCTGTTTGTCTATTATGAAACTCATACTTTTGGTGTAAGTATCTCGATTATTCTTTCATTATTCACTATCATCATACCGTGGCGATCTCCGGTGATACCCTCAGTGAGCTGATAGGTGTACTTGGGCTTGCCGTCGGGCTGCATGATGGTAGGGAAGTAAACGAACTTGATGCTGTCCGCTCGGTCCTTGAGGTCTTCGCCTGCCTCGATAATGTGTGTCGAGATCATGAAGATACAGTCATTACGATCGGCAAAAGCTCTCATGACTTCGACTGTTGCTTCGTGGGCATCCTTGACATTGGTACCCCTGAAGAGTTCGTCAAATACGATGATGAGACGCCCCTCTCTATTGACCTGATCCGCGACTTTCTTGAGTCTTCGTACCTCAGCATAGAAGTGGCTGAGTCCCATGTGCATGTTGTCGGGGAGGTTAATTGTGGTGTACATACCGTTGTGTACGCCGAAACGCATCTCTTCGGCAGGGACGGGAAAGCCCATGTGCGCAAGGAACATGATCGTGCCGAAAGACTTCATGAAGGTAGACTTACCTGCCATATTGGCCCCGGTGAGGAAAATGACCTTCTGTCCCTTTTCCATGGTGACGGTATTGGGCACTGCGTTTTTGAGCAAGGGGTGTCTCAACCCTTTGATGTACAGGTTATCATCCGTGGTCACCTCCGGTAGCACAAAGCCTCGTTCGTCAGCCACCTTGGCGACTGCTCCGTAGACATCGATGCGGTAAAGTATCTCCAAAAACTTACGAAAGTCCGTGATCCCCTTGTAGCGCAAGAGCTCATCGCAAGCCGCAACTTTATGGTATGGCAGTCGCTTGACTTTGACTTCCGCGGCAGTCCAGGCAAATGTCTCCGTACCGAGAAGTCTCTCAAGGGTATCCACATCTTGTCGCATAGATGCAGGGGCATCCGACAGCATGCGTATGATCCCCCTCGCCTCCTCACAGAGATGTACGGTGGAGAGTACAGCCTTATGGATCACGGCATAAGCCACATCCGCTCCGATGATCCTATTGAGGCGTTGGCGGAGGTTATTATCGTGAGCCTTGAGACGAGCACGCTCATCAGTATTGCTGAGGTAATGCTCTATAGAGTCGAACCACTCGCTATTGAGCTTGGGTACGATCTTCCGCTCCATGAAGAAGCGAAAGATCGATATCCTTTCTTTTATCTTCTCAGCCTCCGAGAGCGGATACCTGAACATATCCTCAAGTATCTGAGCGCTCCCTCGTGTCTGAGCCTTGTTGAAGATCCCAAAGATCGAATCGCTCTGAGGCTTGTTGAAGATCTTGAGGTCTGTGAGTGTCTGTTTGTCTATGATAAAAGCCATTGTTGTCGTCCTACTTTGTCGTTAATTCATCCATGCTCAACGTCCCCTCCGACGTAGCCATATGAATAGGGCTGTCAGGAACATAAGTCCGGGGATCAACCACACAAACACGACTCTCGCCCATGTAACGGTAGCATCTGAAAGTTCCATGTGCTTGTCAGGAGAGTCCGGACGACGGACATCGATAGGCACTTCTCCATCGGAGAACCAGTCAAAAGCTCCCAAAATCATGTAGTAGTTAAATGCCTTGACTCCCGGTCTCTCACGCATCACCTCGCCATTGCTGATGCAGTCTGCATCTCCTGCGACAATGATCTTCTGCGTACGCTCTCCGACCTGACGAGTGAGTGCGATGGCAAGGTCATAGGACTTCTCCACTTCTCCTATTGCAGGATTGAGACGGACGGAATCGTTGAGGAAGTCTGTTGTCTCCAACTCGTTCCAACATCCCACAGAGTCTGTCTTCATGAGAGAGACGACCTCAAATCCCTTGTCTGTATCATACTCCACACTCGTTGCTCCCGACATGGCGACACCATAACCGTACGAGCGCAAAGTGCCGAACATATGTGACAACTCTCCGGCCTCTTTTGTAGGTAGTGCCAAGGCAAGATCTGCCGAATACTCTACCGTAGGATGGACGATATGTCCCGGGCTGAAACGCACCCCGAGCATCTCCACGATAGGATTCATGACCTCCTGACGACCGGGATCACCGGTGATGAGGAGATTACCCCCTCTGTCGATGTACGCTTGGATACGTGCAAGTTCGACATCTGAGAGAGGCTCGCGAAGCTCTCCGATGACAAGGATGTTGATGTCCTCGGGAATATCCTGATCTATACTTATATCAGAGTATGCAAATCCCTGATTGATGAGCGAGTGACGGAAGTTTTTCATCTGAGCAAACATACTGTATGCCCTTTCACTGTAATGATCGGTCGGACGAGCACCCTTTCCGGAAAGGAAGCCCACCATAGGCAGATCCATGACGAGACGCTTGAGAGCAGCAGTGATCTCGCTCTCCAAGGGAAAGATCATGTTGTCGTCGAAGATACGGAGGAAGGTCTTCTTACCGTTGTATTCTATTTCGCGGACAAATCTGTACCCTTCGCCCGAAAGATCCACTCCGAGTCGAGCGAATTCATCAGGAGTCAGGAACATCTTCGGATCAAAGTTATTGATCTCTATCATCTTATTGAACTTTTCCTCTGTCGTCAAGTCCGGGAAACGCTGGTCAAATGAAGGATTGTTGGCCTCGTGATAGTAGTAGACATACTTCATCTTCATATCCGGCTTGAAGCGCAGATACTGCTCGAACAGCTTGCGATCCTCGTTGATACGCTCGGGCATACCGATCCAGAAGTGAGGATCGAGGAGGTTTACATAGCTGGTGATGGTCACCTTGCCATCGAGTCTCTTGACGATATCCTGACTGTGGGAAGTGATGGTATTTCGTTTTGTCGTCGTAGCATCATAGTACTTCTTCGCCATAGGCTGCGAAGAGACATATCCCAACCCGAGAGCGATGATCCACACGCTTGCGTACTGTGAAACTACCACCCATGTCGGCTTGCTCGTGCGGAGCGACTGCAGACGGAGGATAGCCATGGAGAGAAAAAGAACGATGACGATGATGAAGTAAAGCACGTTTTCCGTACTGATCATCCCTTGGATAAATTCTGAAGAACGCCCTGTCATCGACAGCCAGTAAGTGATGTCTCTCACAAAAGCAATGTCCTGTCCCCAGGAGGATACCATGGACAAGAGAGTGAGGATCGTCAGCGTACCCACAGCCGCCACCACTTGGTACGATGTCAGACTGGACATAAACAGACCGATGACAGCATACGCACAGGTGAGTAGGAAGATGCCCAAGAGACCACTGAGGATGACTTCGTAGTTGAAGTGGTCTACCTTGACAGCTCCCCAAACTGCATAAGCTCCCAACACAGCGATGAGGACAAGGATATAGACCACCACGGAGAGGTACTTGCCCAAGATGATCTGAGCATTGGTCACGGGGGATGAATAGAGGAGCTTGATAGAGCCTGAACTGTACTCACGACTCATGAGATTCATCGTCAAGAGCGGGAGATACAGGTAAAGATTGCCTTGGGCTTTGCTGTAGATCCCTTCCCATCCGGAAAACATATAGGAAGTAAGGTCATGCAAAGGATAACCCATCGCAAGGTTTTGCACCAACTGCTTGAGGATGCCCAGCAAGTCTGTACTTACAGTGAAAGTAAAAAGGATCAAGATAAGCCATGCTATAGGTGAAAAGAACAACACCTGAAGTTCGGCCTTGGCTATTTTGAGTATAATCTTCATAAAAATAAACTTCGTCGTAGTTTTATATAATAGTGTTCTAAGCGTCTCGTGACATACATCACATGGGACAGGCTGCCTGAAAGCGTATGTTACCGGACACAATTCCTGACGAGACTCCACCTCTGAAACAGAGCGGGAAGCCAGAAGCCTCAAAAAGGTTGTCTAACTTGACAAATCAAGTTGTCTAACTTGTGATCGAAGGTTGTCTAACTTGAGATCGAACCTTCTTTACCTTTTTTCTGACACATGTTTTTTCCCCATGGACATGGACGTCACATCCGGCGTCATAGATTGATGTCCGAGAGTTATCAGTAACGCTTTTTGGACAGCTCGGCAAAGACAGCGTTCATCGAGCTCTTTTCGAGCATCATCTCGGTAAGGTACCAATTATGCTCGACACTCTTCTCGACAATCTGCTGTGTCACTTCCTGATAGTCGTTGAACTTTATCCGGTAGTTGTAGCCTCCCAGCTCTTCCACATCGAGGACTCCGGGGATGCGGCTAAGATCCTCGACAGTAGGCATTGCCATGAGAGACACGATGAGCGAGTCGGGGACGATATAGCTGTCAAACTCCTGCACAGAGCCGGAGAAGACCAGTTGCCCCTGCTCGATCATATAGATATGGTCACAGATGGCCTGTACCTCCGACAGTATGTGGGTCGAAAGCAGTACGGTGCGGTCCTCGGCAATATCTTTGATGAGACGGCGCACATCGAGGATCTGATTGGGGTCGAGCCCGTTGGTGGGTTCATCAAAGATGACAAACTCGGGATTGTGGATGATCGCCTGAGCTATACCCACACGCTGCTGATATCCACCGGAAAGGTTGCGTATCAGACGATGACGGAAGTGACCAAGACGGCAACGTTCGAGCGCTACATCCACAGCCTTGGGGATCTCCCTGTCCGGGACAAATCTCAAGGAAGCACTATAAGCCAAAAACTCACTCACGGTAAGATCCTTCTGCAAAGGTGGGGTCTGTGGCAAAAAGCCGATACGACGCTTGGCTTCGACGGGGTCTTTGCTGATGCTGTGCCCCATGATATACACATCTCCCTCGGTCTGCTTCAGTGAACCACACATGATGTTCATGGTGGTAGACTTCCCGGCTCCATTGGAGCCGAGAAGTCCGTATATACCATGCTTGGGGATCTCGAAATCTATATCCCTCACAGCCCATTGCACACTGTAGCGATGCGACAGGTGCTCGACTTTAACTATTGGTTCTTTCATTGATAGTATATTGATTTGAATGGGAGTCTGCTTATTATCTGTCCTGATAAGCAGTACGATAGCCTACTTCTCTGAACGAAAGCACCTTGCCTCCGACATTACCTTTGAAGAGAAGTTGAGGTTGAGTGACGATGGTGATGTCATAGAGCATGATGTCTCCGTTTTCACATCCGATCATGATGCTGCTACAGTTGGAGTATTCGTAAGCAAGAGCGGTGATCTTGGACTTGACTTCGACCTCAAACTTTGCCCAGGTGACATTGGGATCCATGGCGTTGATACCATGAGTGTAGTACCAGATCGAGTTGTCCTTTGAACGCGTGATGAAAGTCCTCATACGAGCAGCACCTGAAGTAGGGTCACTACGTAGTGTAGAAGTCGTCAGGATGAGATCATCCTTGGTCATACGAGGGAGTTGTACGTCCGTCTTGTATGTCAAATCTCTCACAAGAAGGTTTTGATTGTTGACCGCAATATCGGCAGTATAAGTAAATGAAGGATCATCCTTTTTGTTATAGAAGATCGTAAACATAGACTCGATATTCCTGACGACAAAACTGTACCAACTGCCCTGATAGTGAGATGTTCCTCTGAGAGCCACAACCTCGATATTGTCACCAAGATTTGACAATGGCATTCTCTGAGTATCGGCAAGAGGACTCAGGCGAGTGCGGTAGACAGAGATCTGTCCCATCGTGCCGTCGTTGGCATTGATACGCTCGATAAAGTTGTTTGCAAAAAGGATACGATTGTTTTTCTTGTCCAAACAAAGGAAGTTCGCCGTAAGACGGCTGCTACCGAAGAGACTGATCTCATAGCCCTTGTCGTCCAACAGATAAGGCTCTGTCAAGAACTTACCGCCAAGGTAATTAGCTCCCATGACTCTGGTATAGAGCTTGCCATCCTCAGTCGTGACAAAGGTAGAAGGACGACCGTCCGAACCCAAGACATCGATATCCGCACGACTCACGGGCTTGAAGTTGGCAGGGACACCATCCAAAAACTCTTCGTCAAGGCTGCCGACATGCTCAAACTTATCCGCAGAGATGATATAACTACCTTGATCTGTGAGCACTGTATACGCTCCGGTGACACCTATATGCCTTGCAAAAGACCAAGACATCTCGATAGGCTTACCGACGAGACTCTTACCATTATTGTGATCCTCAAAAGCATTAGTTTTCAACAAATATGTACTTTTCCCATCGACAGTGCGTTCTCTGAGTGTCGAGAGATTTGCTTTTCCACCGTTGTTGCTCAAGATGGTCCAGTCTCCATTGGAGTAGTATGGATAGAGCCATAGGAGGATGATCTTTTGGAATGAGATCTCCGATCCTTTCTCATAGATCTTGAACATACCGTAGTAACCTTGGGTAAGGTTGTAGCCATTCAACCCGGCTTTCTTTATCAACTCATCCACAGGCAACTCTGCAACCAACTTATCAGCTACGACTTTGCCATTGACCTCCCACTCATATCTGACGTTGTCAGCTCTGAGGGCAGAGTCCTTGGGCCAAACAAAAAGTTTGCTACCATCGAGGCGAATGTTGCCACCGCCGTGTCCGTAATATGTGCCATAGTTGTCCGACAACCAACGAGGAGGATTGAGCTCCAAATAGTCATAGTTGCCGGTATCCTTAAAGCAAGATGAAAGTAGCAGTAAGGAGAATATGAAATATAGTATTCGTTTCATTTTTATTCTGTCGAAATTAGTTGATTAAACGATTACACCTTGACTGTCATTGGCGAACCATCCTCTTCGGTCTGAGGATTTTTGACAAGCCATTCCTTGAAAGCAAGAGCCATCTTACGAACCTTATCGGGATTATCCTTGATAAAGTTGGTATTGATCTGATCTGCTCCGGGGATATTCTCCAAGAAAAGACGATACTTCTTTGTCGAATAACGTCCCAAAAGACCTTCTTCGATCTCACGATCCCACCACAATGGGCGTACAGGATCTTTCGTGATGTGCAGAATAGCGATAGAACGCTCTGTCTGACCTACCTTCACCTCACCTTCCTCTTGGATGGCAAGAGCAAGCTTGTAGCCTTTCTCGAGGGTATTGAGTCTCTCACTTCTATTGATCTGTATCTTTATAGTATCCTGGATCATCTTTTCTCTCGCTCCGACAGGTTTGGCCCTGAAGGTGTACGAATCTGCGATCGTATACTCAGATGGTAGAGCAGTCGTCAAGTTGTCCACTACTTTGAGCTTAAACTTCAAGTCCTTTTCCAATGGACGTCCCGCCAAGAGGACAATCAGCTCTGCATAGACTTTGTCATCCTGAGGCTTGGCGAAAAAGAAAGTCACACTGGTCGAATCCGCCTTTTCTGTACCGGGAGCCACAGCATCTTTCCAAAACTTCTCGAAGTAGAGATACTTGTCTTCACCGAACACGAGCAGATCTTCCTCCTTGCACGAGTATGTGCTCAAAAGGGTAAGGACGGATAGAATGGTAAATATATATTTCTTCATAGTTTGATCCGTTGTTATTAGAAGTTTTGATTGACAGGTATCGGAGGCATGTACTCGGACTTGTTCATAGGACGTCTCTCATTTTGATCTCCGACGCATGGGAACTTAAGTCTCTTGTACAGATAGAAGAGTTGACCCTCTGATATCCATTCTCTTTGAGCATCATTGACGAGGTCTCTGGCAAATGTATCAAAGTCACCTGCGACAGGAAGTGGAGTGCCTCTCAAGCCTCTCATCTCTCTCAACCTGTTGAGCACCTCATAAGCCCCTGCAAAATCACCTTTGCGTGCGTGGCACTCTGCAATGATGTAAAGGAGCTCGGAAGTCCTGATGATAGGGCTTTTGTTCAAAGTCTTGTTCCTCTCAAGTGTATTTGAACTTGGGAAGAGCTTGAGAGAGTACACGTGAAGAGGCTCTCTACCGAAGAAGCCGTCATAGTTCGGAGTAAACAGCATGGACTGACCTCTGTAGTCTTGCTCGTACTCATCTGCATTTGTGGACTTGTTTTCAAATATGTTTTGTCTCTTGAGTGCCAACAAGAACCATTGTCCGGGTGCGTTTCTCTCTGCTACTTTCTTAAAATGGAACTCGATATTGTAGTCATTGTATGCATTTTCGTTGTCAAGAGCAAAGATAATGCTCCATGGCATTCTGAGGTATCTTTTTTGTTCGGGGTCATTGGTCCCTGCGATATGATACCATTCTTCATTCTTGTACATCTCCATTTCATTTCCGGAGCCTTCGATACCTTTTGCCTTTGCTTCCCATACAAAAGTTGCGTACTCCAGGGCCTTGTCATAGTTACCCATATAAAGATATACTCTTGCCAACAAAGCCTTGATGGCATGGTGAGTCAGGCGATAACCTCTGTTTTTTAAGAAAGATTCGGGGACTTCTCCCGATGGCAACTTAGTCTCAAATCCGGACTCTTTTTCGTTTTCAAAACGAGCTCTCCAACTCGCATTGGAGCCCATACCCAAAGCTGTGGTGTCATATGCCAAAGTGAGTTCGGCTGCTTTTTCAAAGTCAGCGACGACATTGTCCAGATAAGTAGACACATCTATGCCTTCAGGTTGGATATCAGGATAAGTCTTCACATAGGGAAGAAGGACAGTGTTGTCATTCTCGATCGGAGCAGGTGTGAAAAGTCGGCAAAGGTCAAAGTGCATCAGAGCACGACAAGCGTACGCTTCACCAAGGATCATCGAACGCTCCATTTCCTTGTACTCAAAGAGACTTGGAGATGCTGCTTCCGCCTGAGTAATGAGGTTGTTGGCATTCGCGATGGCATTGTATCCGGTTTCCCATATAGCATCGGTCATCCTCAACACCACATCGTTTTGGTATTCAAACGAAGATATCCTCTGATACACAGAAGCGTTGTCCTGACCGAAGCCTCTGCTGTTCCAAGTCCAGTCATACTGCTGAGAGAGACAGTCGATATAACCAAACTGGAGTTCCAAGCCATATAGGGATCTACTCGCCATCTGACTATATACACCGGCCAGTGCCGTACGGTATCCATCTCCCGTCTTGTATAGTTTTTTGTCCGTTGCTTCGCCTTCGGGTTCGATGTCAAGCCATGAGCAAGAGCTATAGCTTATACAAAGGAGAAGGGCAAAGATTTTTATATATGATTTCATAGTTATTACTTATTTATTAGATTCCCAATGTAAGCGTAAAGCTGTAGTTCTTTGCATAAGGATAGTTTGTACCACGCTCTTGTCTGATAGTAGACCAGCGAGTTATTTCGTTGGCGTTGAATCTGATGCCAAGGGATGTCAAACGGAGTCTCTTTGTAAACTTCGAGTCAAAGTCATACCCTGCAGAGAATCCGCTGAATGCAACGAAATTGTTGTCTTGCACATATCTTGATGTAGGCTGAGTCCTGATTCGGAGAGCGATATCATAGAATGGCACTACATCACCAGGCTTCTGCCATCTGTCGAGGAGGATACGACGGTCTACGTTACCTCCCAAGATATCCGCTTGCTCAACCTTCTTCAAGAGAGTTTCATTATACTGTTGGCCTCCGTACTGATAGAGGAAGTTGGCGTTGACATAAAATCTCCTCCAGCCTACGTTGATGCTGAACGCACCTTGAGCCTTAGGACTGGTATCTCCGACCACGATCTGATCGACAGCATCCCAGACGAACGTAGGAGTCCCGTCTCTCTTGAGGAAGAGCTCTCTACCTGAAGAAGGATCGATACCCAACGACCTCACGGCGTAGATAGCAGTCGTAGAAGCACCTACATAATACTGAGTCAATGGGATGTAAAGAAGTTTTTCGTACTCATCCCTTTCCTCTTGAGTTCTGCTACTGCTGAGATTGGGTTGCATCTTTTTGTTGTGGAAGTCCTGGATGTTTTTGTTGTACTGTTCGGCTTCCTGTCCGAGAGATGTCACCCTGTTCTTATTGGCAGCCATTGTAGCGTTGATAGCCACACGCCAGTTTTTGTCCTGATATGGGACGGCATTGAGGCGAAGTTCGTACCCCGTATTGAGGACACTACCTGCGTTGGTATAATATGTCTTAAAGCCGGAAGAAGTACGGATATTGAGCTGAGAGATCTGGTCGTTGGTCTCTTTGCGGTAGTAGTTGGCTTCGAGAGTCAATCTGTCCTTGAAGAGTCCCAAAGAGAAACCGAGATCCAGTGTATTTGTCTTTTCCCAAGTCATCGCAGGGTTACCGAGAGCTATGAGAGTATTGGCAGGGATACCTGCGTACCAGTATGGAGCTGTGCGATAGGTAGAGATAGCAGCGTATGCGGGGAAGTTGACGTTACCGACCTGACCATAAGTAGCACGGGCTCTCAATAGGGAGATGTAAGGATTGTCTTCCATAAACTCGTACTTGTGGAAGTTGATACCCACACCGGCTGACCAGAACGGAGCGAAACGTCTATCGCTTCCGAAGCGTGAAGAACCATCAAAACGGAACGAACCGTCAGCGATGTAAATATCCTTGTACGAATAGTTCAACGCACCGAGGACACCCAACAGGCGGGTCTGTGAAGTAGTCTGAGGTGTCTTGGGCTCCAGCTGCTTTGCAGCATAAGCAGGCGCATTGAGGTTGCTAAGCTGGAAGCCGGTATAAGATACTCTCAGGTCTCGATTATTTGTTTCCTGGATATTGGTACCCAATGTAGCGTTTACGAAATGTTCGCCAAACTTCTTATTGTAGTAGAACATCGCATTGACGTTCCAATTCAAAGACGAAGAGAAATCCGTACTCAAGAATCCCTTCTTGGTACTGTCAAGCTCTGCGCTGTACTTCGGATCCTTGGGATCTACGAAGCTCTGGTTGTCATTCTTGGTCTGAGAGACAGACAACTGCCCCTTGAAGTAGAATGAGTCCGAGAAGTACAGATTGGCACTCAGGTTGTTCGTAATATCGTGAAGATTGCCTCTACCGGAGTAGCTACCCAAAAATCTCTCGCTGTAAAGAGGGTTGGTATACTGGTCGACCTTCTTTACGAGTTGGTGATCGTTGTCATAAGGAGTCCAATAGGGTTTAAACTTTGCGTAGGTTTCAAACCTTCCAAATGGCGAGTCCTCTGTCCTGGTAAGGTTGTAAGACACTTGGTTCATGATCTGAAGTTTGGTACCAAGTCTGTAGTCCAAAGTGAGAGCGACACCGTAGTTGTCACGATACGAGTCCTTCATCGCTCCGTTGTGCGTTTTGTATGTGAGGTCGAGGCCATAGCGGATACTCTCTACCCCACCCGATATGTTGACACTGTGTCCCTGATTGAAGGAGTTGCGGAGCGGCTGAGCGAGCCAGTCTGTACGCACACCACGGCGCACCTCATTGACGAGATTGTTCCACTTGATATCGTGGGTCAATTGGACCACGGGGTCGGATGAAGAATATGCCCCTGACAACTTCTCGATCTCGAGCATCTCCTCAGCATTGGCGAGGTTGTAGTCGGAGAGGTCGGGCAACTCGATACCTCCGGTGAGGTTATAGGTCACTCGGATCTCACCCGGTTGTGGTGGGATGGTCGTAACGACGACGACACCATTGGCAGCCCTTGATCCGTAGAGAGCAGTCGCGGCAGCATCCTTGAGAATGGTCATGCTCTCGATACGATTCATGTCCATGTCATAGATCTTCTGCACCGAGACCTCAAAACCATCCAAGATAAATATCGGCAGGTTAGGATTGTCCTTGAGACCGGTACGTTGGTTACGTCTTGCATTTTCGGCTTCGATACCGCGGCTGGTGCTCAAACTACTCTCACCACGGATCGTAAACTCGGGAAGGCGGTTGGGGTCAGATCCCCAAGTCTTGGCCTCTGAGATCCTGAACGATGGTTCGAACGTCTGAAGGGCAGCAAAAGCGTTCTTGTTGTTGGTCTTCAGGAGCTGATCTCTGGTGACGACGGTAGCGTTACCGGTAAACGAGTTTTTCTTCAGCTTCTGATAACCCGTCACGACCACTTCGTTCAACTCACCCTTATCTTCCTTGAGGATGATAAAGAATGGCTCCTGACCTGTGTACTTCACCGAGCCTTTCTTCATACCTATATATGAAACTTCGATGACAACTTCCTTGAGACCTTGAGGTATAGCTATCGAGAAAGAACCGTCTGCTCTGGTGGATGCACCACCTCTCACACCCTTGATACGGACAGTAGCTCCCGGTAGGGGATTTTTTCCCTCATCCAAGACTTTACCGACCACAGCAGCGACTTTTCGAGGTTGCTGAGCATGGTTTGCCACAACAAGATCCGGTGAGGCGCTCTCACGGATAGGCACCTTGGTAGGAGTGAGCTCTGCGAGCGTCTCTGCTTTGATCTGCATACTGCCGAATGCAGAAGAAAGCGCGACCCCCACAAGTAGGGCAACTCTCCCAAAAACATTGTGATTTACATTCATAGTAAGTCTGTTTAATTAAATATTGAGTATTTAGATTTCGTCTTTTTCAGTATTCCGGAAGGCTCATGCCTTCTCTGAGAATCGGTCTAAAAGGGGATCCATCCTGCCATCTCCAACAAGCAAACCTCTTGCTTTTCAATAAGATTTCTCTAACAAAACTTATTTACACAATTTTAATAAGTATTATGGATTTCCCTATCACAAATATGAATAATATTTTCAGTTTCAACAACAGTCATAAAGCATCGCCACACACTTATCTATAAAGGAAAATCAAGCAAATAAGACCCCGGAAAGGCCAATATGAAAGCACATAAACAGAAATGGAAATATTTTAATATAATATGCAAGAAATAGACATTATTTTGTCTAATCTGCCAACAGTCAAAAAAAATCTATTGGTGCTCAAAAAAAGCATAACATCAAACATTTCTCACTCCTTTAACATAAAATTGGCACCCGGGGACTCAAACTCATGGCATAATGGCAAACCCACCGGAACGGGTAGCCCGAAATCAGCAGATGCACAACCTTCCGAATCAAGTTGTCTAACTTGACGCATCAAGTTAGACAACCTTTTTCAGCACCTTGAACAGTTCATGGAAAAACACACTCTCTTTGCCCTGCACAAGTAGAGTGAGAGTAATAAAAAACCGCAGTATCGTAAAGTCAGACTTTACGATACTGCGGTTTTGTCTGTATGATCTTCTATCAAAGGCTCTATACCTGAGGGCTATCCTGCCACATCAGAGTATAGTATATGAGCTGAGGGTCAGTTGCCTTTTCCGGTGAGAGCTTTCTTGATCTCGTTGAGCTTGTTGAGAGCCTCGAGCGGAGTCAGACTGTTGATGTCTATGCCGATGATCTCGCTACGTATCTGCCCGAGGACAGGGTCATCGAGTTGGAAGAAACTTAGTTGGTAAGGTTGCTCGGACAAAGCCTCTTCGGAGTCGATCGCCTTGGGTAACATTCCCTCGTTGGCACGCATCTCGGCAGCTGCTGTCTCGAGCGTCTCGAGGATCTCCTCGGCACGTGTCACGATGGGGCGGGGCATACCGGCAAGTTGGGCAACATGGATACCAAAACTGTGCTCACTGCCTCCGGGGATGAGTTTGCGCATGAAGATGACCTTACCATCGCATTCCTTGACGGAAACATTGAAGTTGTGGATGCGTGGGTAGATGCTCTCAAGCTCGTTGAGCTCGTGATAATGTGTGGCGAAGAGGGTCTTGGCACGTCCGTTGGGGTGCTCATGAAGATACTCCACGATAGCTCGAGCGATGGAGATACCGTCATAAGTACTCGTCCCTCGGCCAAGCTCATCGATGAGGATGAGACTGCGTCGTGTGAGGTTGTTGAGGATCGCAGCAGACTCCGTCATTTCGACCATGAATGTAGACTCTCCACGAGAGATATTGTCCGAAGCCCCGACACGTGTAAATATCCTGTCTACAATACCTATACGTGCAGACTTGGCAGGGACAAACGACCCTATCTGTGCCATCAAGGTGATAAGGGCGGTCTGTCGGAGGAGTGCCGACTTACCGGACATATTGGGACCGGTGATGACGATGATCTGTGTGCCGTCGGTATCGAGGTAGACATCGTTGGGGACGTACATCTCTCCTGCGGGCAAGAGGCGTTCGATGACGGGATGTCGGCCTTCCTTGATGTCGATGATCTCGCTATTGTCGACCACCGGACAGTGGTAGTCGTTGCGTTTGGCGATCTTGGCAAAGCTGTTGAGGACATCAATGGTGGAGATGGCAAGGGCATTGCTCTGCAAGACTCGCATATAGCCCCCGAGGGTATTCATCAGGCCGGCAAAGATTTCGGCTTCGAGGGCCTGTATCTTTTCCTCCGCTCCGAGGATCTTTTGCTCGTACTCTTTGAGTTCCTGAGTGATATAGCGTTCGGCATTGACAAGTGTCTGCTTGCGTATCCAGTCCTCAGGGACCTTGTCCTTGTGGGTATTGCGTACTTCGATGAAGTAACCGAAGACGTTGTTGAAAGCTATCTTGAGGTTGGGAATACCCGTGCGTTCAGCCTCTCTGGCACGTATCTGCATGAGGTAGTCTTTGCCCCCTCCGGAAATCTCTCGTAGAGCATCCAGCTCGGCATTGACACCGTCACGGATGACAGCTCCCCGGCCGAGTGCAATGGGAGCATCGGGATTGATGTAGTCTTCGATCTTCCGAGCGAGTTCATCACAAGGATCGAGGGTGATGGCAATATCTTTGAGAGCGCTCACCGTAGAAGTATGGAGCATATCCTTGATCGGACGCATGAGGCGAAGAGCTGTTGCCATCTGCAGCATTTCTCTCGGGTTGATACGTGAGACGGCGACCTTGGAGGTCAGACGCTCTATATCTCCGATACCGGAGAGGTAGTCATCAAGTTGGGAGGCTTGTTCGGGCATATCGAGAAGGGCCTGCACCGCCGACTGCCTGCGTGCTATCTCTGCCGGATCAAGGAGAGGAAAGACGACCCAACGCTTCAACAACCGTCCGCCCATGGGTGTACGGGTGGCATCCATGATGTTGATGAGAGAGACGCCCTCATCGGTGATGGGGTTGAGGATCTCAAGATTGCGGAGGGTAAACTTGTCAAGGCGGACAAAGTGATCTTCTTCGATCTTTCGAAGCGAAGTGATGTGCCCGAGCTCCTCATGGCAGGTAGCCTGGAGATAATAGAGTATCGTACCGCAAGCGATGATGGAGAGTACATTGGACTCTATACCGAGCCCTTTGAGATGATGTAGCTCGAAGTGCTTCATCAGGCGATCACGCCCGTAGTCTTCGGTAAAGACCCAGTCTTCAAGAGGATAGATATTGAGTTTGTCTCCAAAACAACGAGTGATCTCATGTTCCGTTCCTCTCTTGATGAGGACTTCTTTGGGATTGAAGTTGTGGATGAGCTTGTCGATATCGTCGACATAACCCTGAGATGTGAGAAATTCCCCTGTCGAAAGATCCAAAAAGGCGACACCTGCCTTGCCTGCACCGAGAGTCACCGCAGCGAGGAAGTTGTTGGTATTTGCTACGAGCACGGTGTCGTTCATTGTCAGCCCCGGGGTGACGAGTTCCGTAACCTGCCTCTTGACGAGCTTCTTGGTGAGCTTGGGGTTTTCCATCTGATCGCAGATAGCCACGCGCTTGCCGAGTGCCACGAGCTTGGGAAGGTAAGTATCCAAAGCATGGTGAGGGAAGCCGGCCAATTCGACATGACTCGCCGATCCGTTTGCCCTCTTTGTCAGCGTGATCCCCAAGAGCCCCGACACCTCTATGGCATCGGTCGAAAACGTCTCATAGAAGTCTCCCACTCGAAAGAGCAGGATAGCATCGGGATGTTGTTGTTTGATGGCATTGTATTGAGACATCATCGGCGTCTCTGCAATCTTAGCACACATAATATTTATACTATTATATCTTTTTCTTCTTAACAGTTACGGATTGATGAGATAAGAAAGGCTGAGCACGGCCTCATAGCCTTTATTGGTTTTCCCGGCATCGCCCTCGTAAGGGACAGCATCCGGAGCAAAGAGATAAGCACCACTTAGTCTCATGGCAAACGTATTGTGCGTCACGACAGTCACACCCATCCCCACCTTGGCCATGAACGATTG
This sequence comes from Porphyromonas sp., assembly GCF_030529325.1. Taxonomy (GTDB): domain Bacteria; phylum Bacteroidota; class Bacteroidia; order Bacteroidales; family Porphyromonadaceae; genus Porphyromonas_A. The sequence continues at coordinate 52,962 of NZ_JAUMXC010000003.1, forward strand.
GGAAGTGTGTCTGTCCATCGATACTACAGGCTTTACCTCTTCCTTAAAGCGAGTGATGCGACCGGAAGAGAGATAGCCCGCCAGAGCATGGGCATCCCACCATACCCTATCTCCCAACAAGGGTCTCATGTATGATCCCCCGACGAGAAGCGCACCGGCATTGAGGTGTTCCTGCACCTCACGATTTTCAGCCCTGATGAGCTTGGCTTCCGTGACAACCCCTATACGCCTGTATATCGGCACACGCACAGACAAACCCAGCGAAAGGGTCAATCTGTCGGGAGTAAAAGATCCCACTTGGGAAAACAATCCTGTGCGACCATTGTCGAGACTCAACATATATGGAGAGGCTTCTCCTGACACAGTGGGGTGAGACTCCACCGGTCTCTTACGTCCAAAGACAAGATCCGAAATCATGTAACCGAGGTACACCGAAGACGGACCTACGGAAGCCCCTGTAAGCACATCTGTCCCCCAGTGACGATTATTGGCGACACGAGAGACTCCTGTGAGAGCAGCCACACCATAGCCTGCCGCTGCAAGCCAGGGATAACGATGACCGTACTCGGCATCGAGGATGGCAGCACAAGCAAATGCCGTGCCGGTATGTCCGGAGGGGAAAAAGTTCCGCGAAGAGTTATCGGGTCTTAGTCGTCCGATCGTGTACTTTCCCCCAAGTGTAAACAAACTAAGCAGAGCAAATGATGATGCTTGGGCGACGACAGACTCCAAAACGGTCTCCGAACGCGTATCTCCCACTCCACCTATCCTCATGCCCCACATGAGCGCAAGAGGGAACAGTTGCGTGTAGTCATCCACCCTCGTACGGAAGTCGGAGATATAATGATGACGCAAGCTCCTCAGGCTCTGATCCTCGTCCCACAGCACACTCCCCATCCCTACCGATATCTGCAGAGGTATGGCTATGGCAGAGAAGGCAGAAGTATTGACATAAGGGACATACCTGCTCCCTCGATCCTTTGCCGGCGAAATCCTTTTCTCTGCCGGAAGGAGTTTGGAGACAGAGAGGGAAGTCTGAGCATTCCCACCCGACACAACGAAAAGAGCAACAAATACAAGTAGATACAAAAATCTCTTCATATCCGATCTGCGATGCCCTACCCTTTATTCGAGACCTTGACGAAGTCCGCCGAGCGCCCCCTCGAAGCCTCCTCCGAAGCCACCGTTGCCTCCGCGACGATTACGCATCTCCTCTTCCCTACGCTTGTTGAGATCCTTACGCTTCTTTTCCTCAAACTTAGCCTGGATCAGTTCCTTTGGTTTCTGTTCGCGCAAAGGTACGGCTTTCGGCGCCCAGTTTTCTTTCATCTTCCAGTTTTTCAGCACCTCTATTATCTTTGGGAAATAGTACACCTCTTCGGGCTGCAGACCCAGATCATAGTCTCCACCATCCCATTGACCGTTATTATTACGATCGACAAACATACGCACACCGTACTTTGCCGCCTCGAGATCTCTGAATACCACGCTGTTGGTTGCCGTAGGGACAGACATGATGACATTGTCCTTGCCGTCAAGGAGTTCGAAGACCTTTGCTCCGGTCACCCCAGAGACCACGAGCTCCAACTGAGAGAAGTCGTTCGCACCCTTCACCTTGAACTCATTGACCGAAGTCTTGTCCAGATGATTGCCCGACATATCCACGAAGAGCAACGAGTCGAAGTGTACCTCATAAGTCTTTTTGTATTCGATACGAGCCTCCAGATACCCCTTGGTGACACTTCCCGGGAGTAGCTCCACGCGGGTCAATGGCACTTCGGTCAGCACCGAGTCCTTTTTACTGAACAACTTGATACCCCGCAGAGCCGTCGAGTCTATCGGCAACGAAGTCTTGAAAAACATCGAATCCACGACGCCACCCTTACCACTTCGGGTGAAGGTTACCGTCAGTGGCGAAGGCACCTTTTCCTTGGCGGGAGCAAGTGCGCCCTCACCTTCAACACCGGCACCGGCAAGAGCCAAAGAGTCGGCAGGTACGATGGAGTCGGCAGGTGCTACGGGAGCCTCTATTTCAGCCTCCTTACCTTTCTTTTTGGACTTCTTGGGTTTCTTTTTTTCCTTGGGCTTATCCTCTTTGGGCTTGTCTACCTTTTTGGGCTTGGGCACTCTCAGCGAGAGACTGTCCGTCATCAGCACAGGCAGATTGAGGCTGTCCACCGAGTAGTACGACACGAGGAAAGAGTCTGCCTTCTGCCAACCCTTGTCAAGGAGGTAGACGGAGACCTTGTTATTGTCATAGATATCCGATACCGCACAACGACCGATGACACTGTCAGGACGGGCAAAGAGAGAGTCCGGACCCAGCGGACGTACTACGGGAGCTTTGTGGATCTTGTCGTTAAATTCCAGTTCGATCATCATAGAGTCCTTTCGCTCCCTCTTTTTGAGGAATCTACGCTCCGTCTTGCCGACAAAATACCTCAGCACCAAGTCATCAGGCAGGTATCTCGTGTATAGCACAGGGATGATCGTGTCTATCGTGATACTGTCCTTGCGTATCGTGTCATTGCGCATGGCAATCATGGAAGTCGTAACCACGGCAGAGTCGAGGAACGCTATACCGTCCGTTGGATTGTCATACCGGTAGTTACCGTCATTTTCCTTTAAGGCAAAGACCTTGTAGCGACCGTTCTTGATATTTCTCATTACGAAAAACGAACGATCCGACGTGCGAGACATCCGGAGGAAAGTGGTGTCCTTGAACGCCTTTGCATCCACAGTATCGGGGTGGATACCGACAAGCACACTCTGTATAGGCTCATGCGTACGGGCATCCATGACATGACCCGAGATCTCCATGGTATCGATCACATCCCCCGTACTGAAAGCGTACGAGAAGTTTTCGAGCGGATTTTCCTCATTGTTGTCCACCACGGCATCGGTGAAGTCTATCGTGTACGTCGTATTGGGGATGAGGGTATCCATCAGTTCGATCATCACACGCTTCCCTATCCCGGTGATGCGAGGCATCTGTATCTGAGGAGGAGAGATGATCACCTTTTTGGAGACATCCTTCACCTTGATGTACTCATCGAAGTACAGATTGAACTTCTGCCCCTTTACATTGGTCGCACGCACAACGGGCACAGCCTTCAACAACTTCGGAGGCGTCTCATCATAAGGTCCGCCTCCGGGAGTGATCCTGTTGGCACAGCCGAAGATGATCCCCAAGGTAAGCACAAAAGTCCCTATCAACACAAACGATGTCGAGTCTGGCCTCTTTATTTTCATAAGCTCCTAATCTCTTATTATATCTGTCGGGACTCTTCTTGACCAAGACTCCCGATCACAACGTTACAAGTCACTGTCCTTCAGCCCCTACATACCTTCACCTCAGCAAGGCCGAGCGACACTGGGACATATCATGCAAACTTACAAAAAATCTCCCTAAACTTCCCCACGACATCGCCCCATGTCCTCCCTGCCCATCCACCCCACACAACGAGAAAAAAGGTTGTCTAACTTGACACCTCAAGTTAGACAACTTCATTCATCAAGGTAGGCACGAGAATTTCGAAGGTTCTATACCTTTCACCGCGCCCGACTTTTCCCCCTGACCTCGTATAGATTTTTCATATCTAAGTATGTGACACTCCCCCAACATTAAATCGCATTTTTTAACATCCCTGATTTTGGGTATTAACCATTTTACTTTATTATGTTACATTTGTGGCAAATATTTTCATTCCTTAAAATAAAAAGCAACTTGCAGATCATGACAAGGTATTGTATTATCTTACTCTCATGCATTGTTATTCTCTTTTCGTGTGATAAGAAGCTCCACAATGTGGAGCCCCCTCTGCCACAATTGACGTTGAGCGAAGAGTCCCTCAATTTTTCGTCAGAAGCAACGCAAGATACCATTTATATAGGTGGTGATAAGTCTTGGCACGTCGAGAGCGATGCCCCTTGGCTCACCATCAAAAAGAAGAGCAATGAGAGTGGCTCTGATCTTCTCATCATCAATGCAGCCCCAAATACTTCAGAACATGAGAGGTCAGCCGTCATAAAGGTGAGTATAGAAGGGATAGAGAAATCAGTACATGTAAGGCAAGAAGCTGAAAAATATCCGGATTTTGATTGGCAGGTATTCCCAACGGTCATGATCAAAAACACAAAAGTTGAAAAAACCGCTGATGGTTATACTTATACCTTTGAGGGTGTGCATAACTTTATAAATAGAGATGTCCGAGAACAAGTCTTTGCGGGTAGTCTGGTCTCGCACATCATGACCAGGCCCAACAAGGTCGAGGAGTTCAACCGATACCTGAAAGATGAAGTGACCCTTTTTCTGTACGCTTCTTTGCTTGGTTTTGAAAGCGTTAAGATGAGACCCTCTGCCCAAGGTGTCGAGGAGGCTGTGGACAAATTCATTGCGACCAACACCCTCAGTGAAAGTGGAGAATTTTATTACTCAAACAAACCTCAACACTATTCAAGTAGAGAAGAGTTATATTTTCTCGGCATGGGTAACTTAGGCATCGACTTGGATCGATTATTATTTGGGAAGTCTTATCTTGACGAGGAGATCCAATCGGGTAAAAGAGGTTATATATTCTCCTACTATATGCGGAGATTCAGTGTTATGCTTGATGCTCCTCATGAACTGGCACTCAGGGAGGAAGCACAGAATCAGGATTTCTCATCTCGAATAAGTTATATTGACTGGGTCGGGTACGGCAGGACAGGATTCCTTTTTGTAAAGACGGATATCCCCGAACAAGATATCAGGATCATTGTTCATAGAGTAGCACAAAAAGAGCCACTAAGCGAAAAGCAAAAAGATATGTTAAGTAAATTGACATTCAAGTATTTGACCTTTGACAAATATAGTGAACCGTCTGTAGATACCGGGGGAGTAGATGTGATTAAGAAGTATTTTGAAGAAATAGCAACCGGCCCTATTATACCGTTGTCTTACAGTCTTAAAGGACTTTTTTCACATACCCACACAATGGATTATCAAGTCAAGATCCCTCGTAGGGCACGAAACTGATATAAACCATTAGGATGCATTTCTACGAACGACAAAACAATACTTAAAAAGAGGCATAACAAAATAAGGTTACAAGGATGCAAAGAGGGCAGTGTCGAATCATAAGGATTTTGACATTGCCCTTTTCAATGTACTGATAAGTAGTCTGTCACTCTGAATGACAGAAATCCGTCATATCAGAAAGAATATCCAATGGACAAGTAAGGCATTATGTTCTTATCTGCAGCATAAAAGTGGGTAAAAAAGTCTTCCAACTTGTGGGCAGAAAGACCTGTGCCCAGTATCAGTCTTTTGTTGATGCCAAAGCGATAGCCTGCTCTTACATGATAATGGTTGGAAAATTTGCTGCCCTTAGCTTTTTTGAGCTGTTCATAGGTTGGGTGGTCCCCAATTCTTTTCGGGAAGAGTAGAGATTTACATTACGACTGAAATATTCTAACGCAGTCCCATAGCAGACTTCAAGGAAGTGATTTTTCCTGCCAAACCTCCCATTGGCTTCAATACCGATAGTGTATTGGCTTAAGTCTCCTAAATAGTAGACGGATCTCTTGGAGCTCTCTCGATCCTCAAAAGACAAGTAGGTAGACAATCTCCAACTTCGTCCGGGCAATATGCCGAGCTCTGTTATTTCACCTCTATCACTTCAGTTACTGCTATTGAAACCATAACCGATAAAAACTCTAAGACTGAAGCGATTCTTATCGAAAAAGTCAAACAATATTCCTCTCATAGGAAAGGACAAAACCTCTGGACTCTACCCGAATATTTAAATGTACAGCACTTTTCTTGCTGAGATCCTGTGCATTCAAGGACAGAGTGTTGAGAACTAAAACAGAGCAAAGCCCACAGAAGAATAGTAGTTTTCGCATAGATGAATTATCAGATGCAAATTAAAACTTTGGCAAATATATTAGACCTGAGAATCATTACAGAATAACACAATTACAGGTTTTTAATGTATCCGGTTTGGAGGATTGAGCATCTTATTTCATCGCACCACATTTGCAGTAAATATTCTCATTCCTTAAGAGAGGTCTTGTCTTACTTCACGGGTAACGTCATAGCAATTGTTCTAAGCATACACTTGCAATGTTACATTTTATAACTACATTTGCAGCAAATAAAACATAGATTAGTTAGAAAAACACAAGTGTATTTATGAGTAAAACAATGAAAATCATGCCAATCAATCAAATGTGCTCTGTGAAAGAGCTTGCAACACTTTATTATGTCGATGTATTACCCGAAGTCGCTTCACGCAACCTGAGAAGAGATATAAGAGAGTATCCCGACCTGCATCGGTCGCTCATTGAGTCGGGTTGGAACTCCCGCAAGCGCACCTTCACACCTCGCCAAGTGCAAATCCTCCGCAAATTTCTCGGAGATCCCATGTAAGAAGTACACAAAGGCAGTGGCAAACAAACGTTTTGTCACTGCCTTTGTGCATTTATGTAAGAGTTGGCTGTATCCGCAAAATAATGCAGACCTTTTCAGGCCCGAAAGCCACCTCTAAGATCGACTCCAATTAGCACCCTTTAGAGAAAGTTACCATTGCGAGCCTTGTTTTATACAAAAAACAGTTATCTTGGCAAAGTCATGATGTAGCCAGATCATCAATGGATTGGCACCGGAGAATCATAGATGAAAAGGACAAGCCGGATATAAAGACCTATGCTCGCGGTGTCGAAGTGTTAGGGCTGCAATTACCTTAATGAAAAGTCAGAATGATAACGAGTAGAAACATTTTAAGTATACCTCCAATGAAAACTTCAATAACTACCCGATTCCGAATTAGTGTATTGGCATTTTTTGTATTCTGCCTTTGTGTGACTTCATGTGATCCGTTTCATCATTATTACAGACATAGTGTGATCTATGAACGGGATAAGAACCTGAATGAATATATGGTATTCTTCGAGAGAGCCGTAAATCCGGAAGGAGCTCCAAAGAAAGACACTTTACTACTCAAAACCACAACCTTCATAGAAGAATATGAAAGCCGACCTGCACCAAGGGAGACAAGAGAGTTTTGGATAAAATATTTAGTTCAGGATCAGTTGGATAGAATGAATCATATCGATTCGATAGGTATTTATTCGATATCCGATCATAAGCTCCAAGCCATGATTTACAGTCCGAAGATAGAGAAAGATAAGGGTCTCAAGTCCTCCACAAAATACCCTAATCCGTTCTCCAAAACTTCATGGGTCCTGGACTTCAAAGACGGCGAATACAACAAGAATAAATGGGGCGTCAATATCAGCAATGTCACCTACACCCTAAAAAGGCTGGAGCCATGATAGGACTTTAAATATATTAATCAACACGAGAGACAATCCACTTTCTGACGTAACCCCAATTCTTTTCATTGATGCTTATAAAAAAGACAACACAAAACTTTTATCAGACAACAATATGAGAGATAACCCGGGACGGCATCGGTCGCTCATTGAGTCGGGTTGGAACTCCCGCAAGCGCACCTTCACACCTCGCCAAGTGCAAATCCTCCGCAAATTTCTCGGAGATCCTATGTAAACAACAGAATCAGGAAGATTAGTCAAAAAACAATCTCACGCCCCCACAGTCAGCGCATTCTGATACGCTGACTGTGGGGGCGTGAGACATCCGGCTTCGATAGCGTACATGAACACTTTCCTCTGTGTTAAGGTTCTGAATTTGAGTTATTCTGAGCATAAAAAATGGGGCTGAGCCGAAACACAATTTTGGTTCAACCTTCCGGTTTATAGGGCTCATCAAAATTGGAGCAACAGAGGCCACACACCGAAATATCAATATGTGATCGAGGTCTTACCTTGAAAGGGGTTCAGGTATTATCATTCCGATATCTGAGCTATTCTAAAACTACCGATACCCACATTTAGGTATTTTTTACTTATTTATTAGGATTAATATATGTTGTTAGTAAATTTGTGCGACAAATCAATTACCTATGGGCTGATGTGCGGGAGGATTGACAGGCACTGAGGACAAAAATCCCAATTTTATGTAGAGCATCATCCCATGATGAAAAAATATCGTCTGTGTTTAATTTTTACCAATACGCATTATAACCACTCATGATTCGACATAGGATTATTGCGCACACTCTTTTAACTTTTTTGGTGCTGCTCTTTGGCATATCCACAGTGGCCCATGCCTCGGAGGACACCCCTCTCAAAGTCCATGTAATCAATAAAAAGTCAAAGGAGACCATCCCCGGCGCATTCATCAAAATGGGAGGATACACCTTTATCGCCAATGAAGATGGTACTGCGACGCTTCGCAATGTGCCGAAAAACAAAGTATCTCTATCGATCAAAGCATTAGGATACAAGGAGATAAAGCAGGCCATTTACAATGTACCTAAAGACAAAAAAGAGCTCTACGTCTATATGGATCCGACAGTACAAGAGCTCTCGGGCATCACGGTAAAGGGGAAGTACAACAACCACACCGATCGCCTGCAACAGACGGCAACGATAGATCCAAAACTGCTGGAAAGGAGTTCTTCGGTGTCCTTGGCGCAGCTGCTTGAGAGTCTGCCCGGTGTCAGCATGATCAGCACAGGTAGCACGATAGCCAAGCCGGTGATCCAAGGGATGCACAGCAGTCGTATCCTACTCATCAACAACGGTGTACGCCTCGAAAGCCAGACTTGGGGCGATGACCATGCTCCGGAGATAGACCATACCGGCTCCAACATCATCGAAGTCATCAAGGGTGCAGAAGCCATCCGCTACGGCTACGGTGCAGTGGGGGGTGTCGTCCTCTTCAATCAGACACCTTTACCCTACGGACACAACAAACTCTTTGTCTCAGGTAAAGCGAACCTAAGCTATGGATCCAATGCCGGAAGTGGAGACGGAGCCATCACCACAGACTTCGGATACAAAAACTTCGGTCTGCGACTCCATGCCTTGGTACAGAAAGCCGGAGACTACCGAAGTGCCGAGTACAGACTCAACAACACGGGCTACACCACGATAAGCCACTCGGCCCTCATGGGGTACAAGTCTCGCAACATAACCGCAACACTGTACACCAGCCTCTTTTTCCAGCGCACAGGGTTGTATTACAACAGCAAAATATCGGACGTCAATCAGTTGTTGGCACGATTTGAGGCCGGTCGTCCCGATGAGAGCAGTATACATCCGTTCTCATACAAGGTGGAGCCCCCTCTCCAACAGGCACAACACTTCACGCTCAAAGGAGACCTCAAATGGTACATCAACAAAGACCATGATATACTCTTCAAAGTCACATATCAAGACAACATAAGGCAAGAGTACGAAAATCGCAAAGACCCTCGCTGGAGTTGGCTCCCTGTACAGGATCTGCAGCTCACCACCTATGGTGCCGATGCTCTGTGGAGTGGAAAATGGAATAAGTGGAATATGTCCACACAAGCCGGGATAACGTCTTCGTATCAGTACAACTACAATGTACCGGGAACAAAGCAACCGGCATTTATCCCTAACTATGCGGCAGCAACGGTGGGCTACTTCGGTCTGCACAAAGCAACGTTCGGGAAATTTGAGGCCTCCGCAGGTATGCGTTACGACGTGCGTGCGATGTCTGTGGATGGATATTCGGGGCTCTCTTCGTTCAAGTACTACAAGGACTTCAAGATGTTCTACAACTTCTCCACCAGCTTCGCAGGACACTACCAATTCTCGGACAATATGGAGGTGCGTGCCAATATCGGATGGGCTTGGAGACCACCCGACATCAACGAACTCTATGCTTCGGGACTCAACCACGGTATCTATTGGGTCGTGGGCAACAAAGATCTCACGGCAGAACGTGGCTACAAGGCTGTCCTCGGTGGCAAGTATGCCAACACATGGCTGTCTGTAGAGCCCAGCGTCTTCTACCAAAGGGTAGACAATTACATCTATGATGACATAGGAGAAGGCAAGGACAGATTTCACAACCACCCAAGTGGGAAGTATCCGAAATTTGTATTCGGACAGGATGATGCTCGCCTCTTTGGGGGAGACTTGACCCTGACCGTTTCGCCTATCGAAGGTCTTTTGATCTCTTCCAAAGGGGAGTGGATCAATGCCCGGAACCTTACTCAGGATGCCTGGTTACCCTTCATGCCCTCAGACAGATACGGTCTGGAGGTCTCCCACAGCTTAGACTTGGGCGCAAAGAAGAATTGGCACTTATCCTACTCTTTGGAGGGGCAGTTTGTAACGAAGCAAACGAGATTTGACCCCGAAAAAGACCTTGTGGGCGATACCCCTCCCGCATACACCCTACTCAATGGTAGCGTGGAGCTGAGGTATGATATCTCAGAAAATAAAAATGTCAAGTTTTTGATCCTTGGTAAAAACATACTCAACACGCTCTATAAAGAGTATACCGACAGATTCAGATACTACGCTCATGCCAGAGGATCGCATTTTACATTGAGCACAATAGTTACTTTCTAAACTATCCATAGCTATGAAAAGGTTTATCCAATCCATTTATATCCTCTGCATGATCGCGACAGTCACCCTCGCATCATGCACCGACAAACAAGGAGAAGAACTCTTCAAGGGCATCATCAAAGCACCTCCCTCTGCCATCGAAAGAGATGTCAAGGGACACGAGCAGATACACTCAGTCCAAGCCATATTGAGATACGCACGCCCGCTGAAGAAGCCTATCCGCATCACCGCCACTCACAACGAAAAAGGGTACGTGGCTTATGAAATCACAAAAAAGTACTCGGCTGTCCCCCTATATCAGGAAATCAAGATCGGGAAAAACGACAAGGGGGAGTTCGTCATAGAGTCCGACCAGAAGGTATTCGATGTCGTCAAGGGGAAAGACATCTTCTACACTTTGGAACTGAAGTACTTTGATGTCAACAATCAACTCATCAACCACCAGTTTTCGCACTTTGACTCTAAAGATCCCGAGAGTTCGACATTGGCACAGCACCAGACGTTTTTCTCGATACAAAACTACTCCTTGGACAAAAGACCTCTCGTCTATCCTATGACCTTGGACAGTGTGTACTACGACAAATACTTATTCGAACCGGGAAGTGCGCCCAACAGCAGAGTAAAAGCGGGGCTTGTGACACCCTATGTCGTCTATGCTCCAACTCAGGAAACAGAAGAAAACACCATGAGGTATGACCTTGACTTGGCATACAAAGCCTCGGAAGCAGCGATGACCAAGGCGGCACTTGAGACCTATACTCACCCTACCACAGGCCAAGAGTATCGTCTCTTCAAGGCTCTCAACGTCGAAAGCCTCAAAAAAGTTGCGGGGGAAGTCTTCTGGTACGAGTATCGCGATACGGATCCTGTCGAGGACGAGCTCGGTGCCCGTATCCTCAGCGATGACCTTTATCGTAACAGATTTGGCAAAAACGTCTCCCTCCTTCGCCAAAAGCGCAGCCTTGCCCAAGGAGCCAAGAGGGATGCCCTGGGATTCAAAGGGTTGATAGGATTCAAGCAGTCCAATATTACCTATCAGATGCGTGTATGTATCTGTCATATCATCACCGACAAAGGCAGCAAAGGGCAGGGAGGCAAGTACCACCGTCAGGGGAATGTCCTCGGCTTTAATAAGGTTCCGCCATCCTGGAACACCTACGACATAGACTATCCCATACCATTCAGGGTGATTGCTGACCTCGACGGAGATCGTACGCTGTTCCTGAAAGACATACAGAGGTACTATCCCAAGACCACCGAGAAGGACATCAACAACATGTTTGGTGACGAGGAGACGGTCAATAGCTTCTTCCACAGAGTACCATTCACAAGATTCTAAAAATCCGATGATCAATAATAGTAAGACATATTCGATGATAAGAGCCGCAGCCTTCGGGGTATGCCTCTTGGCTCTTACAGTCTCCTGCAGGGAGTTTATCTATGGAGAGATCAAGGTGCCTGAAAAGGACAATCCCATATTGAACCTCAAGGTCCCTCGCACCAAGGCAGACATTTACTTTGAAAATCCACCTGTCGTCACCACACCCGGACTCCAAAATCCTGACCCGGATGGCGGTTTTGCTGACTGGGCGACCTGCCTGATCATGTTCAAAGAGGGGCACTCTCATGGCTATGGTATGCTGCACGGCAATTATGTCTACGGCCGTGCACCTTGGAAGCAAGAGCAGTTTGCCGTGGTGCGCAACTCACCCACAGGCCCCATTGTGGAAGTGGACAAGAAGAGCACTGTGACGTTCCAAGAAGAGCAGCGCGGCTTTGAGGGTCCCGACTACATACGCATCATAGGAGACACACATCGTCTCTGGGGGATGTGCTTTTACTTCTTTGACAAAAACGGTCAGCTCATCAACGACAAGATCTACAGTCAGTCCGACAAGTATCAGATGTTCTTTACTGTCAGCGACCTTGATGACAAGGGACAACCCTATACCATCATGGATTACCGTTGGCGAGGAGAGGAGGGCTCTTTCAAGAGAGACTGGCTCAACCTGACCGAAGATCCCAAACCCGGAGAGGTCAACTGGCCTGTCGAAGAGCCCATCCCAAGCGAGTTCTTCTCCAGCCGTCCTTCTTTCAAAGATCGCCAAGAGGCTACTCCCGCAGTCTTTGAGTATATGTATCGAGACACTTGGACACACGAGGATATGGGAGACGGAGCACGGAACTATTTCAACATCAAGCTCCTACCTCCTTTAGGCAAAAAAGACATTTACAAAGCCAGATTTGCCGATGTTGACAGGGTCGGACTGAAAGGGCACTTGAAGTTTGATTTCACCCCTCCCGGGCTGGATGAGTGGAGTTCGGCCAACAATAAACAGTGGCCTGAGATGTTGACAAAAAATATGCCACACTACCGTGCGACACACCTCCTGCCCAAACTCTATTTGGCAATAAGGGTGATGAAGAAAAAAGACGGCAACAAAGTTGTCAACCCCATCCCCGAAGGGGTACAGACCGGGCGCAACTCCACACTGATGTGCTCCGAATATACCGGCCCGGCAAACGAATCCGATTGGGTCGAACTCATCCGCATCAACCTCCCCATCAAAGTCTTCACCCACGGCTTCGACACCGACCCCACCTCTCCCGACCCTTACGAGCCTTACTACTGGCATCTGGGCAAGGAGATGCGGCTGTCTCCTCTCGATGCTTTCGAGGCGACCAGAGATGTGATCATCCACAGCGATGACGGACTGGGAGGAGATGGATTCGGCGCATGGTTCCTGTAAGACCATACGTCTCACCTACGACATAAAAGAGAAATATGAATATTACCAAAACTTACACTGCAATGAAAACATTAACCAAAACCCTCATAGTCATACCTCTCCTTCTGGGGCTGACCATGACAAGCTGTATACGCAAAACCGATGTGGAGATCCCCGACTCAGAGAAGAGACTGGACCATCTTGTGATATTGGAGGTATTCTATACCGGATCCTTCAATAAGACGGGCGAACGAAAGACAAAAGATGGACGGATCGAAGAACTCGGCTATGCCGACGAACGAAACAAGTACCTCAAGATATACAATCCTACCGAAGAGGTGAAGTACCTTGATGGACTCGCCCTGGCAACTTCACTATTTACCTCTACGGCTCAAGTGGAGTTTACAGACGAAGCCCAAAACTTCACCGACACCCACATGGCTGTAGATCGTATCACCTACTTTCCCGGATCAGGGACTGAGTTTCCCATCAAACCCGGCGAAGTAAAGCTCATCACCGCATGGGCAGGAGACTACACCAAGCCCGTACTGGACTCGGATGGTGATGAAATAGGAGCTGCCAATATTGACTCTTTTGACTTCACAAAAGCAGACTTCCAATGGCTTTCAGAAGAGGAACTCTCTTACGATATAGATAGAGAGGACTACCCCGCCAACCGAGCAGTTCCAAGCATGAAACTCACCTATCCGGCAGACTCCCGCAGGACCTTCAATATCTCTCACAATCAAACAATAGCCTTGATCAAGTTTGACAAAAATGAATTGTCCGAACCTAAGATCAAGGAACACATGAAGGAATACACACTGAAGTTCTTCACCACCAACGAGTGGACTGTCGACTACACCTCTCTCGTGATCCCCAACGATATCATCATCGATGCCGTCACCGTAGCGCCTACCGAGCAATTCACATCAAAGCCAGTCGGCGAAAAGGTAGATGCAGGAGCATTTGGGGTGACCAATGTTCACTCCACAGCAGCCAGAAGAGACCTTTTGGGCCTCGCGATGAGAAGGAAGCACGATGGCAACAAGTATGTCGATGACAACAATTCCACCTCGGACTTCGAGGTCGTAAAGGCAGGACTCCAGACTCCTGACCCTCTTAAACCATAAGAACTGCGAAAAGACCTCCATAAACACAAGCAACCAAACGGGATGTGCCAAGACCAAAGCCAAGGCACATCCCCTTTGATTTATGCCCTATGAGAGTTGTTGGACTATAAGATTGTCCCGTTCGTAACGGGCAAGCGTAATTGATCAGGCTGAAGAAAGCCTCTACCAATACACCCAACAAAAAGCCCAAGGGCATCACAAAGATGAGCCGGGTTCTTTTGATAGCCGATGAAAATATACCGTAGAGAATATGATCAGGCGAGAGAAGACGGTATATGACCATAAGCGATGAGGGAGCTTGAAGGTGGTGATAACTTTGCATTGTGAATGTGAGGATAGCTCCGACAAACAAACAGAGACAGAATAGATGTCTCTCATGAAAATCAAATGAATTGTGCGCACATCAACTGTCGGTGACCTTTACAACACACTTAGTCAATTTTATTAACCTCAAAACACTATTCAATCATTATGGCAATTAATTTTAAGGTAAGAGAACTCAAAACAAGACAGAAAAACTCAACAGAACTCAAGTCTGTATTCTGCGCTTCTTCAAAACAAGTAGGACGTGTGGGGCTCTACGAACTCGCGGATGACATCTCAGGACGCTGTACCCTCCACGTGGCGGACGTCACTGCGGTACTGGAAGCACTCTCGGATGCAGTGACACACTTCATCTCTCTCGGATATAGCGTGGCTTTGGGGCGTCTCGGCAGCTTCTACTCGACTCTGAGGAGTAAGGCAACGGAAACAGAAAAGGACTTTACCGTGAACAACATCAAAAAGGTCAACCTGGTCTTTGTTCCCAGTGTGAAGATCAAGGAGGCAATGAAGGGCGTTGCGTTCAACCAAATCGTGAAGACGGGCAAAAAGATCTCAAAACCTGAGGTCTCCGGAGCCTCGGCCTCTACGGGTGAGGAGACACCGGGAGGTAAGAAATTGGAGGATTGATGCCATGACACCAAGGATAAGACAGATCGAAGTCGGCGAATTGAAGCGTTGCGACAGAGCCGTGGACATGATCGTCATCCACTGTAGTGCTACGAGAGAGGACAGACGCTATGTCCTCTCTCAGCTCGACAGAGATCACAGAGCTCGTGGATTTGATGGCATAGGTTACCACTTCTATATCGATATAAAAGGGAAAATCTTCGCCACTCGGGACATGGAGGTGGCGGGGGCACATACAAAGGGATACAACTACCGCAGCATAGGCATCTGCTATGAGGGAGGACTCGACAGTCAAGAGCGTCCCAAAGATACCAGGACAGAGGCTCAGCGTGAGAGCATGAGGCAACTTGTGGATAGGCTGTGCGATCTACATGGCAAGGTACGCATCGCGGGACATAGGGAGCTGAACCCTCACAAAGCTTGTCCCTGCTTTGATGCAAAAGCGGAGTTTGACTTCCTATTTTCTCAAAAAGAAGTGTCTCATGAAGGGCAAAGATCAACTCAACTTGGCTAACATCCAGCCGATAATGGCTGTCGTCATGTCCGTGGCCGGACTGGTTCTGCTGATCGTGGCTCTACTGGTACCGCCTCAGGGAGAGATAGACTCTTCGGTATTGATAGCTTTTGGAGAGATATTGACCTTTGTAGGAGCCGTATTCGGCATCGACTACACCCATCGGGCCAAAAGACAAAGAGATGAGGAGTAGTACCTCTCGTTACCCTGCAAAAACAAGGGCAAGTGTAAGGCATGAAAACCAAACACTTGCCCTTAATCTGAATTTGGGATCAAATATAAGTGCTACCGATAAGGCATAGAGGACTGTTATCGATGTCGATCTGTGCACGAGGGAGAGAGTGAGAACCGTCATACAGCCCTTTTACAGTGAAGTAGGAGTCAAAGCATAAAACAGAAATAAGTAATGCACCAATCTGTTTCATGTGAATTTTGTTTAGAGTGGCGTCTTCGTCCCTTTACCATCGAGTTTGTACTCGACACCATTCTCGATGAGGAGCCCTTTGGTCTTTTCAGAGTGCTTCACCTGACCGTGCTTGACATCTATGTTGATAATCCTCCCGTCAAAAAACTTTGTCACATCGTCCACAACAGTATGACCAAAGACAACTGCCTTCGCGTCAAAAAAAGCCAACACGTCTTGAAGTTCCCGAAGAGTGATCTTTGGATAATACTTATGGCCCTTCATGAAACCTCTGAACCAAAAGATACCTTCGCTACCAAGCAGGAAGTTGACAGTCTCATCACTGTCAGGCTCCGCAAAGACATTCTTATCCCAGTTTTGTCTCACGATGTCGTTGATCCGGGAGATCGACAGATTAAGATCCAAGAGTCGAGGGCTCAGCCCTGCATGGACGAAGACATAGTCTCCAATCTTTTCTATACCATTCTTGGAATGCAGCCACTTGCCCAGCTCTGTCTGATCTGAATACATAAATTGTATGGCATCGTCCAAGTCATCCTCACCACTGACGATACTTGAGATCTTGAGATACCTCGGGTCGTTGTAGCGGTACTGCCCTTGGAAATTGAGAAGCTCATGATTGCCCAAGATATAATGGACTTTTCCGCCATACTTCTCCGCCTGATCCTCAAGCTTGTAGATCAACCAAAGAACGGCGGTCACATTATCTCCCCTATCGACAAAGTCTCCGACCAAAACCAAGTGTCCATCTCCGAAGCTCCAGTTGAACTCCTTATCAATGACTTGATGATTCATCAGAAAACTTGCAAAACCATCAAAATTGCCCTCTATGTCGGAGATCGCAATGAGCTTATTTGGCATCGGATAGATGTCGGGGCTGAGGGTTATCTTGTCTTTCTTCCGGACATGAAATCGGTCTGTATCGCCGTTCCGAACCTCAACCAAGATCGATTCTCCGGCCTTATAGGGAGTTACATACAAGTTGTTGGAAGCATCTACTCTATATATCTTCGACCCAACGAGATAAGGGCCGTCGACCCCATCAAGCGTCGCAACTTGTCGCTTTTTGTCTGTCGACCGCAGCTTTTGACCTTTGAGGAGACCCACACTGTTTTTTTTGTTTGAGTCTATGCTGTCTCGGTGCGCGATATCTATACCCCAAGAAAACCGACAGGACATAGCAAGAGAAAAAGCCGCGAGGACTACGATTTTGAGGATTTTCTTTGTTGATATTTGATTCATAAAAGATAGTTTTCGTATGATATTAATCTCTTAATTTGGCGGAGAAAAAGCACTCTGTTTCAAAAAGAATCGCCACCAGAGTACTAATATAGTTTTTTCTTTTTAGAAACGCCAAATGATAGCTGACAATAATAGCAAGAAGAGAATGATACAAGCAGCCAATGTAAAAGATAATAGCAAGGAATAGAAGAAGAACTGTAGCGTGCACCAAAAGGTGTTCCACCAACTCCTACCGAAAATCTGCTTGTAGTCCAGCCAAAAGACAAGGAAAATAAGCCACCCCAATGTCTCGTACCTGCCATCTATGGATATCTTACCCTTAAGTAGAGAGATCAAAAGACTCAAAAGAAGCAACTGACAGGCAATAAAGGTCTGTATGTAGAAATGCTCCGTAGGGTTGTATCTGACTTTATTTTTTCGTCCTCGAAAAGTAAGATAGGATGCAAGCGAAAAGAACGGTAGGAATAAGACAATATCCGAGACGCTATTGCGACCAATCCAGTGCTTTAGCAATTTATATACATTCCCAAGAAATGGTGTTCGGTTAACATAATCTCTCAATCCAAAGAATAATCGGCCGATTTTTGTTATTTCGAGGGTATCTTCACCCTTTGACAACTCCCTACTCATAACTGCCGAACCGCTTTTCTCTGTCGTTGTCCTCGGAAGAATCACCTCTTTGTCGGGGTATAGAGATTTGAGGGTGCCAGGATTGAAGAGTTGAACGGCGATGACATAAAGAGCAGCAAGCAAAAAGAGTGCTTGAAGAGGGCTCACATACGAGACCCGTTTACCTCGGATGAAATCTGAGATCATGTATCCCGGACGATACAGTAGCTCCAACAGTGTCCGCAGAAAACGATTGTTGATGCTCGTCAGAGATTCAAGAAATGTCTTGAGGCTATTGCGAAAACGGTAACGGGAGGTGCGGCTACTTTGCCCACAACTGTTACAGTAATTGCCTTGAAATGTATTTCCACAACAAAGACACTCGTGTATCTGATCGTCCATCGAAAGAGTCTTTTGACCTCGAATCAATCGAAAATGCGACAAGCGAGACCGAACCCTCACAGGATAAATAAGAGAGTCTATCCTGTCCTTGATACGAGTAAGAGACTTTTTAAAGGAAAGAGTGAGGCCTACGTTTTGAGTTTCTGCAGGGTCATTTATGTTTTCTGATGGCTGATTCATATTTACCCAATAAAAGTTTCTATTAGTTTATGCTCGTTTAGGTCACAAAAAAACTGTGGCAGAAGCTTAAATAAAGCACTTGCCACAGATAGCATAACTTTAGTACGTAAAACTGCTGCCTCCAAGGAACTCGCAAAGGAGAGAGGTGGGAGGCATAAGAGAGAGGGGGATAGGCTCAAAGAACTGCAGAAATCTCAATAGTCGGTGAGCTTCGCTGTAACAAGGGTCATTCTCCTTGATCTGATGAAGAAGTGGCTCTGCTTGGACTTTCAGAGCGGCAATCTCATACAGCATGGCACTATTGAACATCACATCAGCATTTTCCTGATAAGGGAATATCCACTTGCGCTCTCCTCGACGGACATCCGCCCACATGCTGAGACTCTTGGTTGCCGGAGCACCTCTATACTTGGCATCGCGTACCATACGGCGCAAAAGACGATTATCAGAAGTAGAGATCCAGTTGTGCTCATCCATGGACAATGATGTAAGGGCAGAAACGTAGACTCTGAAGATGGATGATTCGGGAATACCTTGAAGGAGGTCGGGATTGAGCCCGTGAATACCCTCGATGATCAATATCTCTCCATCTTTAAGTTCAATCTCCTGTCCCTTGAAAACCCGCGTACCCAAAACAAAGTCGAAAGAAGGGATTGCAACCTTCTGACCGGAAAGAATATGCCCTAAAGTCTCTTGAAGATAAGAAAGATCCAACGCATAGAGGCTCTCAAAGTCATAGTCGCCCTTTTCGTCCTTGGGTGTCAGTTCCCTATCAAGGAAAAAGTCATCCAGAGAAAGAGCGTAGGGCTTGATGAGATTGATCTGCAATTGGGTATGAAGTCGCTTGGAAAATGTGGTCTTACCGGAGGATGAAGGTCCCGCAACGAGCACAATACGGACGCCTTCGGCATGGCGACGAGTTATTTCCTCTGCTATGCCTGCAATCTGCTTTTCTTGAAGAGCCTCGGCAATAGTGATGAGTTCAGCTGCCTTTCCGGCATGTATACGAGCATTGAGAGGTGCTATATCCTCGACGCCAAGAGACTTTAGCAGATCAAGATGACTGTCAAAGGCTTTGAAAGCTTTGGGTTGAGGTATCAGGGTGTTGGGCTTAGAGATATCATCCACATTCGGAGGGAGAAGCAAGACTCCCTTTTCATAAGGAACGACGTCAAACGTCGACAACATTCCCGTACGAGGTAAAACAGATCCGAAAATAACATCCCTATACCCATCCACCTCATACATATCGACATAACACTTTCCCTGCTGAGAAAGCAACGCTGCTGAAGCATGCCTACCGACAGACTGCAAAAAGTCATGGGCCTCCTCAATAGGTGTACGTAGCGTCTGTATCGTAATATCTTGGTCTATGGCAGACTGCATCCGGGCTTTGAGGGCATACACTTCCTCGGGTGTAGGTGCAGGCAGACCTTTTCCCCAAACACAATAGTAGCCATTGGAGATAGCATGTTCAAAGATGACATCTTTACGGCCATTCTGAGAGAGTTCTTGGACTGCTTTGCCGAGGATCAATGCAAGGGTACGGACGTAAGTACGCATCCCGGAGTCTACAGTATAATCAATAAACTCGACGGTACAATTACGGTAAAGACGATAGTCAAGACGACGAGTGATATTGTTTACTTTAGCATTCATCGGAAGAGTCTTCAATTCGGGTTTGAAACTCTCATAAACCTCAAGAAGGGTAACACCGTAATCAAACGTGAGTTTACGTTTCGATATCCGCTCTGTTATAGTTAAATGCTCATTCATTTTAGTAGTCGATTTTTTTTCGTTTATTTTGTCCTAAAGATAGCGATTTACCTGTAAGAACGACAGGCGATTTTTAACTTTCTACACAAATGAACTACGGATTTCTTGACTTTTTAACCCTCATCGGATCGCTGGGAATCTTCCTCTACGGCATGAAGATCATGAGCGAAGGGCTACAGAAAATTGCTGGGGACAAGATGCGCAGCATCCTTTCGGCAATGACGAAAAACAGACTCTTAGGCGTATTTACAGGAGTCCTCATAACAGCCCTTGTACAATCCTCATCGGCAACAACTCTGATGGTAGTAAGCTTTGTGAATGCAGGTCTGCTGAACCTTGCTCAGGCTGTCACGGTCATCATGGGCGCCAACGTGGGTACCACTGTCACTGCGTGGGTCATAGCCTTGTTTGGCTTCAAGGTGGATATCGCCTCATTTGCCATCCCTCTGATAGCACTGTCGATCCCATTCATATTCTCCGGCAATAGTACGAGAAAATCATGGGGAGAGTTCATCATCGGTTTCGCATTCTTATTCATAGGTTTGCAGTTCTTGAAAAACAATGTCCCTGACTTGAAGTCCAACCCCGAGGCCTTGGCATTCCTCCAAAGCTATACGGACATGGGCTTTGGCTCCGTCATCATATTTCTACTGCTGGGGACAATCCTTACCATCATTGTACAATCTTCATCTGCAACCGTTGCGATCACCCTTATTATGTGTTCAAAAGGTTGGATATCCTTTGATCTCGCCGCGGCGATGGTATTGGGAGAAAACATCGGTACTACAGTGACGGCAAATATCGCAGCACTGGGAGCCAATGTGCCGGCGAGAAGAGCAGCCATAGCTCACCTCATCTTCAACGTCTTCGGGGTGATATGGATGCTGATACTCTTCCGTCCGTTCCTTTCACTGATCATCAGTCTTGTGTCAAGCTGGGGTCCGGGGGACCCCACAGCGATGTATAGCTTTATCAATGGACTCGATCCCGAAAGACTGGCACTGCTCAATGATTTTGATCCAAGCAAGGCAGATACATCGCTCATAGCGGACAAGGAGATGATGGACAATTATGTTGTAGCGACATCATTCGGATTGTCTCTATACCACTCTCTGTTCAACATCATAAACGTATCAGTGATGATATGGTTCGTCAATGGGTATGTCTACCTCTGCAACCGAATCATCCCCTCAAAGCAAGAAGTATCGGGCAACGAGGAATTCCAATTGCGCTATATCTCTTTCGGTATGCTTTCGACATCCGAACTATCACTTGCTCAGGCTCAAAAGGAGATGGCTCTCTTCGGTGAAAGAGCAGGGCGTATGTTGGGAATGGTAGACTCCATATTGGAAGAGACAGACCAGGAAAAGTTCATGGAAACTTTCAACCGCATTGAGAAATACGAAAACATCTGCGACCGCATGGAGGTAGAGATAGCCAATTATCTATCTAAAGTCTCCGAAGGGCGACTCAGTATGGACGGGAAGGAAAAGATCCGTGTCATGCTTCGTGCGACTACCGAGATAGAAAGCATCGGGGACTCTTGTTACAACCTTGCTCAAGCGATAAAAAGGAAGGCTGACAACAAAGCCAACTTCACCGAACAGATGATCCGCAATGTCAAAAGGATGATAGAACTTGACCAGAAGGCTCTCAACAGGATGAATGAGATCCTCAAGAAATCCGATGTCGAGCCTGCGGATGCCCTCGAATCCTACAACATCGAAAATGCTATCAATAATCTCCGCAATGATCTCAAATTAAAGAGTCTCGAAGACTTTGGCAACAAGGCTTGCGACTATCAAGACAGTGTCTACTACAACGATATGATCAACGAGTGTGAGCACCTTGGAGACTTTGTGCTCAATACAGTTCAAGCTGTTGTAGAGAAGAAGTTCTAAGCCGGCACCGAATAACAATTCACAATGGTAAGACGCTACGACGCATACAAGCGAGCCATCACCAAATACTTCAAGAGTGAGTCTATCAACAGTGACAAGGTAATACTCAAGAGAGTAAAAGACAAGTCACAGTTGAGTGATTTTGTAGAGTTCAATCTCGAACTTTACAAGGATAACCCCTACCATGTGCCCTCACTCATTGATGAAGAGATAATGACCCTTGATTGGGATCAGAATCCCGCATTCGAATTTTGCGATGCCGTTTATTATCTCGCATACAAAGGGGAACAGATCGTTGGACGCATTGCAGGCATCATTAACCATAGGGCCAATGAGACATGGAACCAAAATCATGCACGATTCGGTTTTTTAGACTTTATCGATGACAAAGAAGTCGTAGACAAGCTCTTCGATGCAGCAGAAGACTGGGCTCGTCGCTACGGCTGTGACTTCATACACGGTCCTATGGGCTTTACCGATCTTGACAGGGAAGGCATGCTCATCGACGGATTTGATCAGTTGTCAACAATAACGACCAACTACAACTATCCGTACTATGCTGCCCACCTCGAGCGCAGAGGCTACCGCAAAGATCAGGACTGGAAAGAGTACAAGATATATGCTCCCGACGAGATCCCGGACAAGCACCGCCGTATCGCCAACTTGGTAAGAGAGAAGTATGGGTTGACAACGAAGAAGTTTACGAAGCGCAAGGAGATCTATCCATACGCCCAGCGCATCTTCGAGACTCTCAACGCCTCTTATGCACCTCTCTACGGTTTCTCGACCCTTACCCCCGCACAGATAGACTACTACGTCAAGATGTACATACCCATGATACGTCTTGATCTTGTTACCCTCATCCTCCGAGAGGAAGACGATGAAGTCGTAGGTTTCGGCATCACTATTCCTAATCTGAGCCGAGCGATGCAAAAAGCCAAAGGCAAACTCTGGCCTTTCGGTTTCATTCACCTTCTCAAAGCCCTTCACTCCAAGCCCAAAGTGGTTGATCTCCTTCTGATAGGGATAGTTCCGGAGTATCAGAATAAGGGGGTCAATGCCCTTATCTTTGAGGATCTTATCCCCATTATCAAAAACTACGGGGTCGAGTATGTCGAGAGCAACCCTGAGCTTGAGACCAACCTCTCCGTACAACTACAGTGGAGTTACTTCGAGAAGGTGCACCACAAGACCCGCAGAGCATTTATCAAAGAACTATAACCAGCAGCATGAGCCAGCAAGCACCACTAACATCAGACGAAGATATTGCCCTCTCCGAAGCACGGCGTAAGTACAGCGACGATGCCGTACGTACCCTCGATCCTATGGAGCACATCCGCCAGCGCCCGGGGATGTATATCGGTAAGCTGGGCGATGGATCTTCTCCTGACGATGGTATATATATACTTCTCAAGGAGGTGATCGACAACGCCATCGACGAGTTTGCAATGGGCTTCGGACGCATGGTGCGCATCACCATTACGGACGATAGAGAAGTCTACGTAAGGGACTTCGGTCGAGGCATACCACAAGGTTCACTCAAAGACGCTGTGGGTAAGATGAATACAGGAGCAAAGTACGACAACGAGGTTTTCAAGAAAGTTGTCGGGCTCAACGGCGTCGGACTCAAAGCCGTCAACGCCCTCTCTTCCCGTATGGAAGTTACCTCTTACCGCGAGGGAAAGGGCAAGACCGTGACCTTTGAGAAGGGACAACTCATCTCCGAGACAGACCTGTTCGATGCTCCCGAAGACAAGGACGGCACCGCAGTACTCTTCACCCCGGATGACACGCTGTTCAAGGGCTATGCCTACCGCGAGGACTTCGTCATGGATATGATACGCATGTACTCATACCTCCACACCTCGCTCAACTTCAACCTCAACGGCAAACGCTACCTCTCCAAGTCCGGGCTCATGGATCTCCTCGAAGACACCATGACCTCCGATCCCCTCTATCCCATCATTCACTTTACCGACAAAGACATCGAGGTCGCCATCACTCACTCTTCTCAGTATGGTGAGGAGTACCACTCGTTTGTCAATGGGCAAAATACCATTCACGGAGGGACACACCTCTCCGCATTCAAAGAGGCTGTAGCAAGGACGATCAGGGAGTTTTACGGCAAATCTTTTGACTTCAACGACATCCGTTCGGGCATCGTCGCTGCCGTAAGCATCCGCATACAGGATCCGCTCTTTGAGAGCCAGACCAAAACCAAACTCGGGTCCAAGGAGATCGAAGAAGGGGGGATGACGATACAGAAGTTCATCGGAGACTTCCTCAAGACTCATCTGGACAACTTCCTACACAAAAATCCTACGACGGCAGAGGCTCTCCAGAAGAAGATCCTTGAAAGCGAAAAGGAACGCAAAGCCATCGCCGGCATCACAAAGATTGCAAAGGAGCGTGCCAAAAAAGCAGCCATACACAATAAAAAGCTACGCGACTGCTCCTATCACTACAATGAGCCCAAGGCTCCCAACCCCGAGAAGACATCCATCTTCATCACCGAAGGGCTCTCAGCCAGCGGGAGTATCACCCAGAGCCGCGATGCCAACTATCAAGCGGTCTTCTCGCTCCGTGGGAAACCCCTCAATTCGTACGGACTGTCCAAGCGGGTGGTGTACGAAAACGAGGAGTTCAACCTCCTCCAGGCAGCCCTCAATATCGAGGACTCCATCGACAACCTCCGTTACAACAAGATCATCGTCGCTACCGATGCCGACGTCGACGGCATGCACATCCGCCTGCTCATCATCACCTTTTTCTTGCAGTTTTTCCCCGAACTCATACGCCAAAATCACGTCTTTATCCTTCAGACGCCACTTTTCCGCGTCCGAGACAAGCAGGACAAGGAGACCATCTACTGCTACGACGAAAAGGAGCGAGACGCAGCTATGGCAAAGCTCGGCAAAGGCTGTTCGGTCACACGCTTCAAGGGTCTTGGTGAGATCAAGGCCGAAGAGTTCAAAGCCTTCATCGGTGAAGATATGCGACTCGACCCTGTCGTGATGAAAAAAGAGGATAACATCAAAGAACTCCTTGACTTCTATATGGGGAAGAACACCCCCGACCGTCAAGACTTCATCGTTCACAATCTCGAACCTGAGGAGTAAGCCCCTCCACCTATCAAGTTTTACCCTTTCAAACACCACACAAGGCTATGACGAACAACGAACAAAGCACACCAAAAATCGGCATCTACGCCGGCTCGTTCGATCCCTACACCATCGGTCACGTGGATATTGTCGAAAGGGCACTCAAACTCGTAGACACCCTCCACATCGTCATCGGGGTTAACACCCGAAAGGCTTCATTTATCCCTACCGAAGAACGTCTGAAGACCATCCAAGACCTCTACGCCAACAACCCTCGTGTCATCGTGGCTCTCAACGAAGAGCTCACCGCCACCTATGCCAAGAAGCACGGTGCAACAGTCCTCATCCGAGGCATCCGCAACGTCACCGACATGGAGTACGAGCGCAGTATGGCAGATATTCATCTCACACACTTCGGGCTGGACACGATACTCCTCTTCTCATCGCCCGAACTCGCCAGCATCAGTTCATCCGTCGTCCGCGAGCTCGCCACTTTCGGCGAAGACTATTCACGCTACATCCCTTAACATCACAGCAACGAAAACAAGGCTTGTCCGGTAGTAAACTCATCGGACAGCAATGATTCTTATTAAAGATCCACTCTCAGTTTATATCTCTTGGCATAAGGACCGATAGAGATTTCTACATCACGCTGATGTACAGGTTTTGCAATGTTTGAAGAGAAGTCATACCCGATCTTTTCGTCGATGATTTTCACAGTCGGAGTAAAATCTGTGGTCTCTTGAGTCAAGAGAGACTTGGAGCATTCGTCCAAATTGATAAAAGAATAGTCCTTGCCACCTATGATCCTGTCGATCTTCTGTTGGAAGAGCTCCTCTCTTGATCTTGCACTTTCACGTTCAAGAGCAGATTTGCCTTTCCTTGGAGCAGTAGCTTGTTCACGTTCGTCAACGATAGGTTTGAGTGAGCCGGACACTTTGGTAATCTTGCCGTCATTATCCATACCCACAGTGATCAAGCCATGTCCTGAATTGACACTCTTGAGGTTGTCATGCTCTTGGCGGATTTGGATAATTGTTTCAATTACCTTAGGATCGTAGAGTTCTTCAGTCTTGGCATTACCGCCTCCTTGTATAGTATGATATGTCGTTGCTTGTTCCAGCTTTATACCCTTTGCCAATCCAAGTTCGGAAACGAATCCCTCGGCAATCTTAAGGGCCTTGCTCTCGCCTATTTGTTTTGTATTTCGGTAGTTTGCTTTTGCCATTTCGAGACTTACGTGTCCGGCTCTATCCAAACTCACTCGTAAGTCTTTTGTGCCGATGATACGTGTACCCATATTGTCGATCTTGATGATCGATGCTGTACGTTTGGTGAGATCTGCCTTGTTACCAATAGCAGAGGACATAGCATCATCGATCATATCGGGAGAAAGGATCAGTGCGTTGTTGTTGCGAGGTTCTTTGAGCGAACCCACACTTTCCCTTTTAGTTTTACTGGCCGGATAACGCCACTCCCAAGACCAGTAATTTCTGGCGGCCGGGGAAGGACAAAAACAACATTCATTGGCAAGTCTTGCCTTGGATTCAGCTTGGTTAGCACCAAGAGCACACACTACAGGACTCTGTCTGTGAGATATCCTCCAGCCGGCTTCAATGAAAGCGTCCTTGAAGGAGCGTCCTTTTCTCCACTCTTCCCAGAAGTATTTACCATAGTTCCTATTGTCATAGCTGACAATGTCGTCCCCAAAGTACATTATCTGTCCGAAAATAAGCTGACTTTTCACATCAATTCCGACAAAGGAGCATAAAAGACGGTCACACACCTTGAGTGGGTATATGAAACTCTGAAAACAGTTTTTTGAATAATGCGGAAACGTCAAGGGAGAGCGGTAGGACAGCTCAATCTTTCTTGTGCAGACGGATGATACGCTGATTGCGACTGCCACGAAAAGGCAGTGTGGGATCAAACTCTTCTTGGACGAAACGACCATCGACGAGAACATCGATGTACTCCAGTAAAGGGAAAAGATCGGGCGATGCCTGTATCTCCTCAAGAGTATATCCGGTATAGCACCAGATATTCAGCCCTGTCTCACTTTTCAACCGCTTGAGGAGGGCAAGAGTGCCCCGAGGATTAAAAAACGGATCCCCACCACTTAGGGTAATGCCGTCGAGGAGGGGGTTGGACAATATCTCTTTGATGATATCGGCAAGGATAGCTTCGGTCAGTAGGACTCCCGCCATAGGATCCCAACTCGCAGGATTTTGACAACCCGGACAGCCATGAGCACAGCCGGCAAGATACAAGGAGTACCTTATCCCTTCGCCATCGGATATGGTCTCCTTGTATCTATTGAGTAAGTGTAAGTTATACTGTTCGATGGGTTCGCCCACTACCACGTGTCGTGTGTATAGTCTCAACAGTGTTTGATACGGTCTTTTTCCTCAGATTTCTTTGCGGAGTTCCAGCTGTCGAGAGAGCCGGTGAGATAACCGGTGATACGTCTCAGACGTGCTATATCTTCGCTTGCACAGACAGGGCACTTGGCATAGATCACACCCTTGTAACCACACCTGTTACAGGTATCAACAGGGTGATTGATAGAGCCATAACCGATCTCGGCATCGTGCATTGCCTTGACGATCTTGAGGATACCGGAGACATTCTTCTTAGCCTCTCCATCAAGCTCCACATAAGTGATATGGCCACCTCGTGTGATAGCGTGGAACGGAGCCTCAAGCTGTATCTTCTCAAATATAGTCACCGGCTCCTTCACATCTATATGGAACGAGTTGACATAGTAGTCACGATCTGTCACACCGGGGATGATACCATACTTCTTACGGTCCATGCGAGTAAAGCGCCCCGAAAGTCCTTCGGCAGGTGTGGCAAGGACAGAGTAGTTGAGATTGTATTTCCGCTTGAACTCATCCACGACATTGTTCATCACAATGATCGCATCGTAAAGGGTCTGATAAGCCTCCTTGTTGTGCGCGTGCCCTTCGCCATAGATAGCCACCATGGCATTGTGTCCGCCGATGAAGCCGATACCGAGCGTACCTGTAGCGATCACATCGCCCACTTCGTCGTTCGGATCGAAAGCACCACCGCCTTTCCATACATCATTACCCATCATGAAGGGATACTGACGAGCAAGAGCCGTACGTTGGTACCTGTATCTGTCATAAAGCTGTTCGGCTATCATTTCGGCTGTCTTACGCACGGAATCGAGGAAGATAGCCTTGGCTTCTCCACGTATGGTATGCTTGTCGCAACCGGGATTGAGCTCTTCGGCCTCTCTCATAGCCTCGATGGCAAGACGAGGTAAGTTCATCGAGGTGAACGACAAGTTACCCCTGCCGACCGAAGTCTTTTCTCCACGGAGGTTTTCAAAGACACGGGTACGGCATCCCATGGTAGCCAGTTCGTACAAGTACCTTTTGGGATCGTGAGCCTCCCACTTCTCGTGCTTATTGTATTTTGTATCGAGGAAGAGGAAGTTGGGGAAGAGTGCCTTGGAAGTCGTGTTGCAGGCCTCTATGAGGAGGTCAAAGTTGGGAGCTTCGAACTCCATCTCCCCTCTAAGGGCTGCGGGGAAGTCCTGCATTGCCTTTTCATAGTCGGCAACAGAGAAGGACACACCATCTTTGACCTTGAATATCTGTATAGGGAATATCGGCACCTCACCGTGTCCCAAACCCTCTGTCGTTGCGGAGAGGAGCTCACGCATGAGCAGACGAGCCTCGGGAGAAGTATCCGTACCGTAGTTGATCGAACTGAAGACAACCTGATTACCACCACGGGAGTGCATCGTATTGAGATTGTGGATGAAGCCCTCCATCGCCTGATGTGTCTCACGTGTCGTCTTGGTCATCGCATGATTCCACGCACGCTCTATATCTTTGGTCTCGATACCGGGACATAGTTTAGCCATCTTGGCTTGAGCTTCGGCTATCGCTTCCGTTTTTTCCTGGACAGAGACACCCTCGCTGACAAGGCCGTCGAGGAGGGTCTTTCGATCGATCTCCATATCCCTCATGCCTGCGATGAAAACCAGCGCATCTGCGAGGTGACGTCGGAAGCTCTTGAGTACCCCCTTGGCCATGAAGAAGTCAAAGGCAGGGATGGACTGTCCCCCATGCTGTTCGTTCTGATTGGTCTGGAAGATGATCGTTGCCAACGTAGCATAACTCTGTATCGACTGTGGAGTACGGATGCTGCCGTTTTTGGTGCGGAATCCACGCTCGTACAGATCCTCAAGATCATACTGTATACATGTTGTTGTCTTTGTGGGGAAATAGTCGAGGTCGTGGATGTGGATATCCCCCTCACGATGAGCACGAGCGTACTTGACACTGAGGAGGTACTTATTGGTGTAGTCCTTGGTCACCTCGGATGCAAATGTCATCATCTGCCCGGCAGGAGTATGCGCCGACATGTTGGCATTGCTGAGGTTGACATCATTCTTTTCTATACGCACGATGCCATCCATGATCTGCTTCATGCCCGTGCGTTTGTCTCGCTCTACGTTGCGCCACTCGCGGTAGATGATGTACTTTTTGGCCACAAAAGGGTCACATGCCATCAGCTCATGCTCCACGAGGTCCTGTATCTCTTCGACGGTAGGATTGGTCTCGGTGGAAAGCTGGGCACAGACTTTTTGCACCATACCTCGAATCACATTTTTATTTTCCTGTATGCCCGAAGCTCTATAAGCTTTGATTATGGCATTTTCTATCTTTTCCGGGGAAAACGGCTCTTGCTTCCCATCTCTCTTGATGATGAATAAAGTAGGTGCATCCATAGGCGTATATTGATTAGAGTTATAATGAAAAAAGTCGCACTCGGCACCTCCGGGGGGTTACTCTCCAAAAGGCATACTGACATCAGATCAAGGCAACAAACATAACACTGTCAATCAATCTATTACACAAAGAATAGCGACAACGGTGACACGGTCTGATTGCATCATTGATCCCATAAACGAGCGGCAACCCAAAGTTACGGAAATTATCTATTTTTCCTAACCCATTTCACCGGATGAAAGCCGAAAAAAAACTAAATCTAATCTCATTTGAGTATGCCCGAAAGCTATTCGACATGCTAAATAACAACTTGTAGGTATCACTTCCGCAAGAGGTCAAAATATTTTACAAAAAATTTCCTCCAAGGTTTATTTTTTGAAGTGTAACAGACCCGTCTCAAACGGATCTCAAACTACCGATCCGAGACCCGCACACTGAGCGAAAAAAACAAGACATCATAACTCTCTGGTATCAAAGCCTTCTGAAGGGGCAAAAAAAGGTTGTCTAACTTGACGCGTCAAGTTAGACAACTTAATTCATCAAGTTAGACACCTTGATTTCGGAAGATGTACATCTTTTTTTTCAGGACTCCTCAAAACGACATCCCGACATGGGTAATATGGGATTATTTGTTAAAATGATTTGAGCCTCCACATCGAAATAGTTAATAATTGCAAAATCAAAACGTTTTAACACAAAAAAAATCAGTTTTATTTTCTGCACGTATCGTTTTATTGCGTTCTATTGGCTATCTTTGATAAGATTGTGGCTAAATTCTGATGTAGAGGGTGTTAAGAGCACCTATTTCGAGCTATGAAATATGAAGACATACCGAAAAGGCAAACAGTCAGGAAGAAAGATTTTCACAGAAATTAAATACCAAAAATAAAACTTAATTACAATCAAATTCACTTCAATGTAATGAAATCGAAGCACAGTACGAACCACATTGTCCACCGTACAAGTCTTGCAAAGTGGGTCGCATGGGGGCTTATAGCGTCATTCCCGTTAGGTATGACTGCCATCGCCCAGACCCCATCAGCACCTGCGAAAGTAAGCAACCAGCCAAAGACGGTGTCAGTAAATCTCAAAGGTACAGTAGTAGACCAGTCCGGAGAGCCAATGATCGGCGTGACCATACGCATCAAGGGTACCCAATTCGGATGTACAACCAACTTTGACGGAGAGTTTGTATTCAAAGGCAATCTTTCCGATGACTCCCCTGTCTTGATCCTCTCTTCCACCGGCTACAAGACCATAGAAGTCAAGGTGAAAGCAGGCAAGCCTATCAAGATCACCATGGAAGAAAATACCGAACTTCTCAGCGAAGTTGTTGTGACCGGTATCTTCCAACGTAAAAAAGAAGGTTTCACCGGATCTGCCAACACCATGAAGGGTGAGGAAATCACCAAGATGACCTCGGGCAACGTCCTCAAGGCTATCGAACTACTCGATCCGGGATTCCGCCTCGGAAGCAATACGGTAGTGGGATCCAACCCCAGCGGCCTGCCTGACTTCAATGTCCGTGGACAGGCAAGTATCGGAGACTACTCCACTGATGACAAGGTCGTCCTCCGTGGTGATGTGGATACCCGCCCCAACCAACCTCTCTTCGTCCTTGACGGTATCATCGGTGTACCGGTGACCAAGATCCTCGACATCGATCCCGAACTCATCGAAAGTGTCACCATCCTCAAGGATGCTGCAGCGATGGTACTCTACGGATCGAGAGCATCCAACGGGGTCATCGTCATCGAGACCAAAGCGCCTGCGGCAGGTAATCTCCGCGTCAGCTACAACGGCAACTATAAGCTGCAATATCCTGACCTCAGAGACTACAACCTCGTCAATGCAGCCGAAAAACTCGACATCGAAAAACGTGCCGGCTTATACGATGAATACTATACAGCGGGAACAACTCTTGGCATATTGGAGACACTCAAGCACAAGGAGCTGGAAGTACTCCGTGGGGTAAACACCTACTGGCTCTCTGAACCGGTACGCACTGCATTTGCACACCGACACGGTATCACCGTAGAGGGTGGAGACAACACTCTTCGCTACAAGCTATATGCGGGTCTCAACGAAGCTCCGGGTGTGATGAAAGGTACAGGGACATATAGCAAGAGCGGAAACATCGACATCCGTTACCGTCAGGGTAAGGTCCTACTCAGCAACATCCTCTTTGTAGACTTCACCAACTCTGATCGTACCTCTCCCTATGGAACGTTCAGCCAGTATACTCTCCTCAACCCTTATTATAGGAAGACGAACGCACAGGGGGAGATCCCAAAATACCTGGAGACTCCTATATCCCTGGGGCATACGTCCTATGGCAATCTCATCGCCAATCCGGTACACAATACTAAACTTAATACATTTGACCGCAACGAGGCACTCGACATCCGCAACGCACTCAAGCTCGAATACACCCCCATGGAGAGCCTCCGTCTGACACTTGATGCAACAATATCGAGAGTACAGTCGGAAAACAATCTCTTCAAGTCTGCAAACCACTCTGACTTCGCACGAGTTATAGAGCTCAACGACAAGGGGATCTACGACTGGAGCCGCACCCTCAAAAAGGGATATGATGTGAGCGCTACGGTCAGCTACAACAATATGTTCAAAAATAAGCACTTCATCTCAGCATTTACTCACTTCAACATCAAAGAAGAAGTATTGCACACAGCGGGTATCCGCCAGACCGGATTCCCCAATGAGACTATGGATGAAGTGTTCCTCGGCTCTCTACCCAAAAACACATCCGGTAACGAGCGTACGACACGCGCCCTCGGAGCCTTGGGTACAGTGAGCTACACCTATGACCAACGCTATGCCGTGGATGCCAACGTGCGTCTCGATGCATCGTCCGAGTTCGGTCGCAACAACAGACTTGCTCCGTTCTGGTCTGTGGGTATGAGATGGAACCTCGACAAGGAAAGCTTCATAAAGAAAAACAAGTGGATCAACGAACTCGTATTGCGTTCGAGCTACGGTGTGACAGGTACACAGGGGTTTGCACCTTATCAAGCACTCAAGATGTACTCTTACACAGGTTTGGTACGTATCTATGACAGTTCGGACGTGGTCGGTACCCAGCTCATCGGTCTCGGCAATCCTGACCTCAAGTGGCAGACGACTGATGCCTACAACCTCGGATTGGACTTCAACACGTTCAAGGGATTTTTCAGCGGACGTATCGAGTACTACTATAAGTATACTCGCAACATGATACTGGACTACTCTCTTGCTCCATCGGTGGGATTCTCCACAGTGCCTGAAAACCTTGGTAATATCTCCAACAGGGGATTTGAGTTTACCGCTCGTGTGATGCCTATCAATATCCCATCAAAGCAGTTCAACCTCAGCTTTGTCGTCACAGGTAGCCAAAACAAAAACCGTCTCGAACGTATCTCCAACGCACTCAAGGTGCGCAACGAAGAGTTGTTGAAGCCCAACGACAAAGGCGAATACAATATCTCTCGTCCTCTACCTCGCTACGAAGAGGGTTACTCACAAAGTATGATATGGGCGGTGCGTTCGCTCGGTATAGACCCTCAGACAGGTCGCGAGATATTCTTGGGACGTGATGGTCAGCGTACGACAGAGTGGAATCCTGTGGACATGGTACCTGTCGGAGACAGCGAACCTAAGATCACAGGTGTATTCAGCACCAACCTCAACTGGAAAGGACTCAGTCTGTCTCTTGCTGCACGCTACACTTACGGCGGTATGCTCTACAACCGTACACTTGTAGACAAGGTCGAAAATGCCAACCTGGCTTATAACGTGGACAGAAGAGCATACACAGACCGCTGGCAAAAGCCGGGAGATGACGCAAGATTCAAAGCGATTGACAAGGCATCTCGCACATCACAGACCAATGCGTCAACCCGCTTCTTGATGGAAAACAACGAACTTGTGTTCAATGTGATCAATGCCCAATACCGCTTCGACAGCCGCAATCATGAATTCATCAAAAAGTTCGGTTTGACAGCTGCTTCTGTGGGTCTTTACATGGAGGATCTCTTCAGGTTCAACACTATCAAGGTCGAACGGGGTACATCCTATCCTCTCGCACGCCAAGTGTCTATGTCTCTCAACTTAACATTCTAAAAACTCGGAATCAGATATGAAATATATATTATCCACAATACTTGTTGCTCTGTGCGTCTCTTCCTGCAGCGACTGGCTTGATGTCGAGCCCAAGACGAATGTGAGGGAAGAGAGACTCTTCAGCGACGAACAAGGATTCAAAGAAGCTCTCACAGGGGCTTACATCCTCACGAGCAAACCTCCGCTCTATGGCAAGGAGTTGACCTACGGATTCATAGATCAATTGGCACAGAGATATGTCAATCCTGTGAACGTAGATTTGATCTTCGACTTTACGAAGCCTACGTTTTATAACTTTGAGCTTACAGCGTTGCAGACAAAAAACTACACCAATGCTATCTGGAGTGAGTCCTACAACATCATCGCAAACATCAACAATCTGATCGAAAACATCGAAAAGAGAGGTGATCGCGTGACAACACCCGGACTCAGAGATATCATCCACGGTGAAGCATTAGGGCTGAGAGCATTTTTGCACTTTGACCTGCTAAGGATGTTTGGTCCGACATACAAGAGTAACTTTTCGGATACATCCATTCCCTATCGTACTCAGTTCAACAGGGATACAAAGGCACTCCTCCCGGCGACAGAAATCGTAGAGCTGGTACTCTCCGATCTCAAAAAGGCGGAAGCTCTCTTGGAAAACGATCCTATGGATATCTCTTATGAGTCTCCAAGTAATGGAGCCACGAACAATCCGTTCCTCCACAGACGCTCAAAGAGAATGAACAAGTTTGCGGTCAAGGCTCTCATGGCAAGGGTCTACCTTTACAAGGGCGACATGGCAGAAGCAAAAAACAAAGCCAATGAAGTCATCAATGCAGAGAACAAGTCAGGCAACAGAATCTTCGAGTTTGTCACAGACAATGCCAAGGATCACTTGTTGTCGAAGGAACTCATCTTTGCAATCAGTATGGATAAGACGGATTTTGCAACACGTATCAGAGGAGACTTTGACGGATCTCAGTTCTCTTACTGCAACGCCGGAGACCGTGCGCGCCTCAACGAGATATTTGATGTGAAAAATGATGGCGTCAATGACATCCGTATGCGAGAAGCAGGCGGATTCTCTGTGACCACCACAACAACGACAACACAGAAGTATCGTCAGGACAACTCTCATGAGAGCATCAACAACACCATCCCATTGATCCGCTTGGCTGAGATGTATTACATCGTTGCAGAAGCCACAGCAGATCTCTCTGAAAGTGCAAGAGTACTCTCTCAGGTCCGCAAGGCAAGAGCTCTCGAAAGCCTACAAGCATTCAGAGATGAAGATGAAAAGTTGAAAAACATAGAGAAAGAGTATCGTAAAGAATTCTATGCTGAAGGGCAGTTGTGGCACTTCTACAAGCGAAAAGAGTACAAAACATTCCTTTTCTCTCCTATCAAGGAAATGAATGAAAAGCACTACCGCTTCTCTGTTCCGGAAAACGAAATCACCTTTGGCAACCTATAAAACATACTATACAGCGACATGAAACTAAAGAATATAATCTTCCTAAGTGCACTCTCCATTTCGGCGCTCGTATCTTCGTGTAAACAACAAGAAGTACAGCCTTTTACCGGAGAGACAGGTGTCAACTTCTTAGGGCATGACACAACCGGTAAAGAGTGGGATACAGGGACAAACTTCCTCTCAAAGGAGATCAACTTCTTTGACTCGTTGAAGTTGGAGACCTTCCCTCTCGATGCGATGGAAGCCCCCATGCGAATAGCTATCGAGGGAAAGACTCCTACAAGAGACCTAAAGATAAAGCTCAAGGCCCTCCCCGTCGAAGGACAAGAAGAGGCGAAGGTCGAACTCCCTGAGTATGTCATCGTCAAATCCGGAGAAAACCATGCGGATTTCTCTGTAAAACTATTGGCTCCGGAACCTGATCAGCAACCCGAATCTGTACGTATAGGGGTAGACTATGACAACAGTGATGTGGTAGCAGGAGTAAAGGATAGACAGGCATTCACATTCACATTGAAGGATGTTGCAGTGAAGCACTATCTCGATCAGGTACCCGAGCAAAAGTTCATTGAAGCGTTTGAGAAACATCTCGGCAAGTACGGTCCTGTCAAGCATAGATTTGCAGTAGCTGCGACTAAGCCTGTTCCACCCAACTCACCTGCGGAAATATTCACACTGAAAGTTGCATATTCAGCACTCTATCCAAGCTATCCCGACTATGGATTGCCATCCGTGCTTCCGCTCTATCGCAAGGCTCTCAAAGAGTACAATGCAAAACATTTGACTCCGCTCAAAGAAGCTGATGGCACACTCGTAGAATTTCCAGAAAATTAAGTCTACAGACGTCAAAACAAAAGCATAGAAATCGAATATGAAACATATAAAATCACTGGTGGCATTCTCCATCATTTTTCTGCTCTCCTCGTGCTATAAAGACTTGGGCAACTACAACTACAATGAAGATATCAAGGGGATAGAAGTAGCGATAGAAAAGACTTATGCCGTCAAAAAAGAGAAGACCGACTTTACCGTTACGATAAAGCCGACCATCGATACCAAGGGTCAGAACAAAGAACTGACCTATGAGTGGTATCGTTCGCTCAGAGACCAGGACAAAGGGGAACTCATCAGTACAGAGAAGGACCTCACAATGGTCTTCAAGCCCAAATCTCAAGACCCTAAGGACAAACTAAATTCGACGTACTACATCCGTCTCTACGTCAAGGATATCAGCACCAACACGTTGACAATGAGACACGCTCGAATCCTTCTTGTAGACCCTTACACATCTTCTTGGGCTGTCCTTCACGAACAAGGAGGACACGCGGAGATCGGTGCTATAGAATACCTTGGGGACAAGATAGTGACTACTCCCGATGCGCTTACGAAGGAGCGTGGCAAATCCCTACAAGGCAAACCGCTTCACCTCGGTGTACGTCAGATC
Organism: Porphyromonas sp.; assembly: GCF_030529325.1. Taxonomy (GTDB): domain Bacteria; phylum Bacteroidota; class Bacteroidia; order Bacteroidales; family Porphyromonadaceae; genus Porphyromonas_A. The sequence continues at coordinate 90,170 of NZ_JAUMXC010000003.1, forward strand.
CCTAACGGATACGCAGCTCCGACATGGCTTTATTCGATCAACACTCAGCTCTTCCTCTCTACCACAGACCTATCTGAGGGCGGATTGATCTCTCCGGGGGACAACTTCGAGCACAAAAGCTCTTGGAACACTCTTATCAGCAAGGCTCAGATCCAAGACTTTAACCCTTCCGACATCACAGGTTCAGGTGGTGGAGACCGTGGATATGCGATGTCTACCAACGGAAAGATATTCATCAACAACCCTTACAGCCCTGTGATGTACCAGGTGTTCCCGGATCCGGACGAACTTGAAGGCAAAGGCAGAATCACACGTCTTGGTGTCACTACCCAAGGGGGTATAGGATATGATGCCGAAGGAAAGCGTTTGGTAGCACTCGACATGACAAGCTCGATCTGGAAAGAACAAGAAGCAAGGAGCAATCCTCCCAAAGACCTCGTCTACAACAAGGTCCGTGCCAATGTGAACAACGCCGCAGATCCCAACAAGATCCCCGCAGACTACATACCGGTGTCTATTTTCCCGGGCTATAAGTACGGAGTATCAGGGATTGCAGTCTTCCAGCAGTACCAGTTGTATTGCTACTTCATCTCCGGAGACATGAGTCATGTCTATACGATCCGAGGAAGAGAGATCACCTCTGCCATGGAAGCTCCGGTATCGGGATTCTACTCATTCAAGAAGCCTGAAGGCCTCACAGAAAACACGCCTATGACCACAGGCTTCAAGTATGCCAACATCATCTTCTACGCTGCGGGCAACAAGGTCTACAAGCACAACATTGTCAATGGACAGACTTCCGTCATATACAGTCATCCTGATGCAGCTGCAAAGGCCAAGGCTATCAGGATGGCAGTGGAGGGTTATGTGGGTGATGAAGTATATGCGACCATGAAAAATACACTGGGGATAGCACCTGAAAGATATCTTGCTATCGGATTTGATACCGAAGGCAAGGGCGAAGTCGTCGTACTCTCTCTCGACACATCGGGAGATATAGACGGTGCAAAGAATACCTATCCAAACGTGCAAGTACACAAGGGATTCGGTCCTATCACTTCCATTGTATTCATGTAAAAACGATATTATAACTTATTATTGATGAAAAAGAATCTACTATTTGCCTTGAGCTCTGCTCTCGTATTGGCATCATGTGCGATCAAGACAGATGATACCAAAGGCATGATCGTCGAAGGGACTGTCACAGGACTTGACACAGACAAACTCATCGTCGGTAAGGCTGTGAGTCAGGCTTACGACTACATCATCCCGGCGGACACTGTCAAAGTGATCGATGGCAAGTTTGAGTTTTCCAACGACACGCTCGAACCGGGCGTCTACGGCTTTTATGTAGCGACCGAGACACCTGCCAACAACACCATGGTGTACGCGTATCTTGACAAAGGCACACACAAGATAGACATCTCCCTTTCCAAGCACAATTTCATACAACTCAGAGCTTCCGGCGTAGCAGCGACCGAGGAGTATCAGGCATGGGAAGATAAGCTCTACCGGGAGGCAGAACGTGCAGAGACAGACTCTCTTGACAACCTCTTCTACACTGCACGTAGAGAGAAGGATCAAGATGCAATGGCCAAGATCAAAGAGTCTTCGATGGAGTCATACCGCAGAGGAAGCGCCAAGAAGACCGAAGCCATCCGTGCCGAAATCGCAAAAGAGCGCAAAGATGCCATGGGTATATACCTCTATTATACTCATGTATACTCTACGATGCACCACGGCACATTGGATGAGATCAACAATACCCGCGCTCAGATCGAGTCATTCGATGAGTCGGCAAAGGCTACTCACTACTACCAACACATGCTCAAAGAGCTTGCAAATGCGGAACAAAGTGTCATCGGCGCAGTAGCCCCTGACTTCGCCGGAGAAGATGCAGAGGGCAATCCTATGAAGCTCTCTGATCTCAGAGGCAAGTATGTCCTTGTGGACTTCTGGAGCAGTGGTTGTACATGGTGTCGTGCAGAGACGCCCAACATCGTGAAGACTTATGAAGACTTCAAAGACAAAAACTTCACTGTCCTCGCTGCTTCTCTCGATGTGAAGAAAGAAGACTGGATCAAGGCGATGAAAGAAGATGGACTCTACTGGCCATCACTCCTCATGTCAGCCGAAGATCGTAAGGCTATGGGAGCGAAGTACAATGTCAAGGGTATCCCCCTCATCCTCCTTGTGGATACAGAGGGCAAGATCCTCGCTCGTGACCTCCGTGGCCAGGACATCTACAATGCTGTCAAGGAGCACGTGAAATAATATCACAAGTCTTACAATACTAAAAAGGACACATCCCTCTTGCGATAGGAGATGTGTCCTTTTTTTATTCGGGGAAAGGTTGTCGTCAACCTTATCTCAACCGGAGGCAAACTTTGGCCCTCATGATTCATAATCAT